>NZ_WBKT01000071.1 GCF_008868175.1 Micromonospora sp. AMSO31t | reverse complement strand
AGCCCGCCGGCTGGCGCATCGCCTGGGGCGAGCAGGTCGACGTGCGTCCGGTCAGCGCCGATGGTGAGGTCACAGACGGGAAAGTCGCCGGCTACCTCGCCAAGTACGCCACCAAGAGCACCGAAGCCACCGGCCACGTGTCCCGCCGGCTCGACGGCGACGTCATCGACCTCTACGCCGACGAGCACGGCACCCACCCGGAACGTCTCATCGACGCCTGCTGGGCCCTCGGCGGCCACCGTGACTGGCAGATGCTTCGGCGCTGGGCGCACATGCTCGGCTTCGGCGGCCACTTCCTGACCAAGAGCCGCCGCTACTCGGTCACCTTCCGCCTTCTCCGCGACGCCCGTGTCACCTGGCGACGTACGGAGGGCGGCCACGAGTACGCCGACCAACCCGGGGAGACGACCCTCGTCGTCGGCCTCCTCACCTACGCCGGCTCCGGCTGGCGCACCACCGGAGACGCCCTCCTCGCCAACACCGCCGCCGCCATGGCCCGCGAGCGACACGACATCGCACGAGAGGAACTGCTCATCGCCGCCTGACCCGGCCACCGATCCACCGTCAAGCCTGCCTTGACGGTCAACCTGTCCCCGATGGAAGGAGCACCAACTGACCGCACCCGCCCTCGACGCGCCAGCAAAGGCGCTCTACCGCATCCCGGAGGCGATGCGACTGCTCAGCCTGTCCCGGTCTGTGATCTACGAACAGATCCGCGCCGGCCGGCTGCGCACCGTCCGGCAAGGTCGAACGCGCCTCGTGCCCGCCGCCGCGATCACCACCTACGTCGACCTGCTCGAACAGGAAGCCCAGAAAGGAGGCAACCGATGACCACCCGCCGCGCCCGAGGAGAAGGCGGCCTGCACTGGGACGAATCCCGGCAACGCTGGATCGCCACCGTCACTGTCGGCTACACCCCAGCCGGCAAGCGCATCGTGCGCAAAGGCAGCGGCAAGACCAAGACCGAAGCACGCACCAAACTGCGGGAGAAGATCCGCGACTACGAAGACGGCCTCGCCCTCGTCCGAGATGGGCACACCGTTGCTGATGCTCTCAACGACTGGCTGGCCTACGGGCTGAACCGACAGTCTGAGAGCACCAAGGCGAACTACGCCACCCTCGTGAACTCCCACATCGTCAGCGACCTCGGGGCGAGGAAGCTGCGGGACCTCACCGCGACCGACATCGACCGTTGGCTCATGGGCAAGGCCCAGCATCTGAGCACCCGGACACTTCGACTCCTCCACTCCTTGCTGAACCGCGCGGTCAATCGGGCCATGGCGCGGGACAAGGTCAAGCGCAACGTCGTGGCGCTCTGCGCCGTTCCCACCGGTCGCGGCGGCCGTCCCTCCAAATCACTGACGCTCGACCAAGCCAAGGCGCTCCTGGTGGCTGCGGAACGCAGCTCGTTGCACGCCTACATCGTGGTCTCACTGCTGACCGGTGCCCGTACCGAGGAACTGCGGGCGCTCACCTGGGCGCATGTTCACCTCAAGGGCAAGCCGACCAACGAACCGCCGTTGCCGCCCTCCATCCAGGTCTGGCGCTCCGTACGCGCCGATGGGGACACCAAGACCAGGAAGTCGCGTCGCACCCTGGCCCTGCCCGCCCGGTGCGTCACCGCGCTCGCCACTCACCACGAGGACCAGGGCCAGCCCTCCGCTGACCGACTCGTCTTCGTCTCCACCGCCGGCACCGCCCTCGATCGGCATAACGTGCTGAGGGCATTCCGCCCCGTCGTCGCCAGAGCGGGCCTCGACCCGCGCGACTGGACACCCCGCGAGCTGCGGCACAGCTTCGTCTCGCTGCTCTCCGACAGCGGCGTGAGCATCGAACAGATCGCGGACCTCTGCGGGCACTCCGGCACGACCGTCACCGAGAGCGTCTACCGGCACCAACTGCGGCCGGTGCTCCTCGGCGGTGCCGTAGCCATGGATCGGATCTTCGACGCTGAGGCGTAGTCACTCAGTTAGTCACCCGGACGCGAGAAGAGGGCATATCCATCGATCGGATATGCCCTCTGATCAGTGTCGGGACGGCCGGATTCGAACCGACGACCCCTTGACCCCCAGTCAAGTGCGCTACCAAACTGCGCCACGTCCCGATGCCCCCGCGCGGCGTTCCCCGCGGCAGCCGGTACAGCTTAGCGCAAGATCTTCCGACCCGCGCACAGGCCCCACCGGTGCTGGGAGCCACTCCCCCTAGGGCGTCCTAGGAAGAAGCCGCCGGGGATGGGACCCCCGGCGGCTTCTCGTAGGCGGCGTCAGCCGTGGGCCTTGCCCCGGCCGCCCGGGCCGAGCTTCTTGCGCGGGCGGACCGAGATGTCGATCGGGCTGCCCTCGAAGCCGAACTCCTCGCGGAGCTTGCGCTCCACGAACCGCTGGTAGCCGGCGTCGAGCGGGCCGGTGGTGAAGAGCACGAAGCGCGGCGGGGCGACGCCGGCCTGGGTGGCGAAGAGGATGCGCGGGGCCCGGCCGCCGCGCACCGGGTGCGGGGTGGCCTGGACCAGCGCGGTGAGCCACTGGTTGAGCTGGGCGGTCGGGATCCGGGTCTCCCAGCTGGCCAGGGCCTTGTGCAGCGCCGGGGCGAGCTTGTCGACGGCCCGGCCGGTCTTGGCCGACAGGTTCAGCCGGATCGCCCAGGGGATGCGGCGCAGCTCCCGGTCGATCTCCTTGTCCAGGTAGTAGCGGCGGTCCCCGTCGACCAGGTCCCACTTGTTGAACGCGATGACCAGGGCCCGGCCGGCCTCCACCACCATGGTGAGGATGCGCTGGTCCTGCTCGCTGATCACCTCGCTGGAGTCGAGCAGCACCACGGCCACCTCGGCCGCCTCGATCGCCGCGGCGGTGCGCAGGCTGGCGTAGTACTCGGTGCCGCTGGCCTTCCCCACCCGCTTGCGCAGGCCGGCGGTGTCGACCAACTGCCAGGTCTCCCCGCCGATCTCCACGAGGCTGTCCACCGGGTCGACGGTGGTGCCGGCGACCGCGTCGACCACCGCGCGCTCCTCGCCGGAGAAGCGGTTGAGCAGGCTGGACTTGCCGACGTTGGGACGGCCGACCAGGGCGACGCGGCGCGGGCCGCGCGGGCGGTTCTCCACGATCTTCGGCGCCTCGGGCAGTGCCGCCATGATGGCGTCGAGCAGGTCGCCGGAGCCACGGCCGTGCAGCGCGGAGACCGGGAACGGCTCACCGAGGCCGAGCGACCAGAGCGCGGTCGCCTCCATCTCGATGGCGGTGTTGTCGGCCTTGTTGGCCACCAGGATCACCGGCTTGGCGCTGCGCCGCAGCATCTTCACGGCGGCCTCGTCCACGTCGGTCGAGCCGACCACGGCGTCGACCACGAAGAGCACCACGTCGGCGGTGACGACGGCCGTCTCGGCCTGGGCGGCGATGGCCGCGGCCCGGTCCTTGGCGTCCGGCTCCCAGCCGCCGGTGTCCACCACGGTGAACTGCCGGCCGTTCCACTGCGCGTCGTACGGCACCCGGTCCCGGGTCACCCCGGGGATGTCCTCGACGACCGCCTGGCGACGGCCGATGATGCGGTTGACCAGGGTCGACTTGCCCACGTTGGGGCGGCCGACGACGGCCACCACCGGCTGCGGGCCGGTCGGCTCACCGGGCTCGAGCTCCGGCTCGCGCAGCTCCACCCAACCGCCGAAATCCTCGCTCACGCCACACCCCGCTCGCTGAGCAGCGCGTGCAGCCGGGCGACGACCTCGTCGATGCCCAGCTCGGTGGTGTCCAGCACGACCGCGTCGGGTGCCTGCTGGAGCGGGTTGACCTTACGGGTCGAGTCCAGCTTGTCGCGACGGGCCAGGTCGGCGGCGGTCGCCGCGACGTCCACGGCGTCCTCGGCGCTGCGCCGCTGGGCGCGGGCCGCCTCGGAGGCGGTGAGGTAGACCTTCAGGTCGGCGTCGGGCGCCACGACGGAGCCGATGTCGCGGCCCTCGACCACGATCCGGCCGGCGTCGGCGATCACCTGCCGCTGGCGGGCGACCAGCAGCTCACGCACCGCGCCCACGGCGGCCACGGCGGAAACCGCCCCGGTCACCTCGGGACCGCGGATCTCCTTCGCCACGTCGACCCCGTCGGCGGTCACGCCGTACCCCTGGGGGTCGGTGCCGATGCGCAGGTCGACCTCGCCGGCGACCTTGGCCACCGACTCGGTGTCGGTCAGGTCGACGCCGGAGCGCAGCACCACCCAGGTGAGCGCCCGGTACATCGCGCCGGTGTCGAGGTAGCGGGCCCCGAGGCTGACCGCGAGCCGCCGCGACACGGTGGACTTACCCGAACCGGACGGCCCGTCCACAGCGACCACGCAGCGCCCGGCCCGTACGTTTTCCTCCACCGTTGTCCTCCTCAGCCCGTACCTCGCGGGTCGCCGGCTTGTCCGGCGCCGTTGAGCGGTTGTGTTTCCTCGTCAATCATCCCGCGCCGCGCGGGTCGGCCGCGCGCGATGGCGCCGCGGGCCGCGTCGAAGCCTACCGGGAGCCGTACCCCGAACGACGGGGTCAGTCACCCACGGCCTTGAACAGGGCGGCGACCTCCGCGTTGGTCAGCCGGCGCAGCCGCCCGGTGCGCAGGTCGCCGAGCTTGATCGGACCGATCGAGGTGCGGATCAGCCGGGACACCGGGTGTCCCACCTCGGCCATCAGGCGCCGGACGATGTGCTTGCGCCCCTCGTGCAGGGTCAGCTCCACCTGGGCGGTTTTGCCCAGGGTGCCCACCACCTTGAAGGAGTCGACCTTCACCGGCCCGTCCTCCAGCTCGACGCCGGCCGTCAGCCGCTTGCCCAGGTTGCGCGGGATCGGCCCGGCCACCTCGGCGAGGTAGGTCTTGAGCACCTCGTACGACGGGTGCATGAGCTTGTGGGCGAGGGTGCCGTCGTTGGTGAGCAGGAGCAGGCCCTCGCTGTCGGCGTCGAGCCGCCCGACGTGGTAGACCCGCTGCTCCAGCCGCGCGCCGATGAAGTCGGCGAGCTCGGTGCGGCCCTTCTCGTCGGCCATGGTGGTGACCACCCCGCGCGGCTTGTTCATGGCCACGTAGACCAGGCGGACGTCGGCCTGGAGCCGCTCTCCGTCGACGTGGATGACGTCGCGCGTCGGGTCCGCCTTGTCGCCGAGCTGGGCCACCCGCCCGTTGACGGTGACCCGGCGCCGGAAGATCAGGTCCTCGCAGGCGCGCCGCGACCCCACCCCCGCGGCGGCGAGCACCTTCTGCAGGCGCTCGGCGCCCTCGTAGACGGGGGCGTCGGGTTTGGGGGCACGGTCATCGCGTCGCATCGGCAAGCTCTTCTACGTCGTCGGGCAGGAAGGGGGCCAGGGGCGGCAGGTCGTCCACCGAGTTCAGCCCCAGCTTCTCCAGGAACATCGTGGTGGTCCGGTAGAGGAACGCACCGCTGTCCGCTTCGGTGCCGCACTCCTCGACCAAGCCGCGGGTCACCAGCGTACGGATCACGCCGTCGCAGTTGACGCCCCGGATGGCGGAGATCCGCGACCGGGTCACCGGCTGCTTGTAGGCGATCACCGCGAGCGTCTCCAGCGCGGCCTGGGTCAGCCGGACCGTCTGGCCCTCCAACACGAACCGCTCGACGTAGGTCGCGTATTCCGGGCGGGTGTAGAGACGCCAGCCACCCGCGGCCCGGCGCAGCTCGAAGCCGTGCCCGGCGGCGGTGTAGCCCGCGGCTATCTCGTCCAGCATCGGGCCGATCCGCTCCGGGGACTGTTCGAGGACCTGGGCCAGGGTCAGCTCGCTGACCGGCTGGTCCACGACCAGCAGGATGGCCTCCAGCGCGCCGCGCAGCTCGGCGTCGTCCAGCACCGGCGCGGGCTCCGGCTCCGGCCGCCGCCGTCCCCGCTTTCCGGGTACGCCGCCCGCGCCGCGCTCCCCCTCGGGCTCGCCGGATCGGGCTTCGGAGTGAGCGAGCCCACCGGCCAGGGCGTCGGCCTCTGCGAGCAGGCCGTCCCCGAACCCGCTGGGCAGGGCGTCGGGGTGGGCGAGCCCGTCGGGGCCGATCGTCTCGTCGGCGCTCGGGGCCGCCGCGGCCGGCTCGCCCGATCCCGACGCCACCTCCGGCTCCGCCGCGCTCTCCCCCACCGGATCTTGGACAGTTTCCGTTCGAGCCGAACGGTAAGTCTCCAAGATCTCCGGGTCGGCGCCGGCGGACGCCGGCACGGACGGCTCCGGCTCGGCGGGCGTCGCCGTGGACTGCTCCGGCTCGGCTGGTTTCTCGCTGGTGGCGGGCGGGGTCGGCCGCTCCCACGGGGGGACCCAGGCGGCTGCCTGGTCGGCCAGCGAGTCGCGGCGTTCCTCGTCGCTCATCGGGTCACTCCTGTGTCGGCGCGGCGTCGTCCGCCGCCGCGGCCTGCGTCGACGGGCTGTCGTCCGCCGTCGCGGCCGGTGTCGGCGCGGACTCCTCCGCCGGGGCGGACGGTGTCGCGGACTCCGGGGAGCCGGCGTACTCGTCGATGGTCAGTTCGGTGTCGCCGTCGGCGGAGCCGGTCCAGCGCACGGTCAGCTCCTCCAGCGCCTGCTCCTGGACGAAGGCCACGAGCCCCTGCCGGTAGAGCTCCAGCAGGGCCAGGAAGCGCGCCACCACCTCCAGGGTGATCTCGCAGTCGGCGCAGAGCAGCGAGAAGCTGGCGGTGCCGGCGCGGCGCAGCCGCTCGGAGAGGATCTCGGCGTGTTCCCGGACGCTGACCCGGACCATGTGCACGTGCGCGATGGACACCTCGGGCACCGGCTTCGGGGTCATGGCCCTGAGCGCGAGCTTGAGCAGCCGTTCCGGGCCGATGCCGAGCACCAGGTCGGGCAGCGCCTCGGCGTACCGGGCCTCCAGGGTGACGGCCCTCGGGTAGCGGCGCCCGCCGACCGACTCCAGCTCGGCGATGTGCGCCGCCGCCTCCTTGTACGCCTTGTACTGCAACAGCCGGGCGAACAGCAGGTCCCGGGCCTCCAGGAGGGCCAGGTCCTCCTCGTCCTCCACCTCGGCGGAGGGCAGCAGGCGGGCCGCCTTCAGGTCCAGCAGCGTGGCGGCGACCAGCAGGAATTCGCTGGTCTCGTCGAGGTCCCACTGGTCGCCCATGGCCCGCAGGTACGCGATGAACTCGTCGGTGACCTTGTGCAGGGCCACCTCGGTGACGTCCAGCTTGTGCTTGCTGATGAGCTGGAGCAGCAGGTCGAACGGGCCGGTGAAGTTGTCCAGCCGGACGGTGAAGCCGGTGGTCTCCTCGACGGTGGCCGGGTCGGCGGGCACCACGCCGTCGACCTCGGCGGCCAGCTCGGCGGCGGCCACCGGGTCGGCGGCGCCGTGCGGCGGGTCGAGGGGCGGTGCGGTCACCGGCAAACCGTAGTCCACGACCGGGTCACCCGGCGTGCGGCCTACCGCTCCGCCTGGGCGGCGATCACCTCGCGGGCGAGCTGCCGGTAGTTGCGCGCGCCCGAGGAGGCCGGGTCGAGGGTGGTGATCGGGGCACCGGCCACCGTCGACTCGGGGAACTTGACGGTCTTGGTGATCACCGTCTGGTAGACCTTGTCGCCGAACGCCTCCACCACCCGCTGGAGCACCTGGCGGCAGTGGGTGGTGCGACTGTCGTACATGGTGGCGAGGATTCCTTCGAGCTCCAGGTCGAAGTTGAGCCGCTCGCGCACCTTGTCGATGGTGTCCAGCAGCAGCGCGACACCGCGCAGGCTGAAGAACTCGCACTCCAGCGGGATGAGCACGCCGTGCGCCACGGTCAGCGCGTTGATCGCCAGCAGGCCCAGGGAGGGCTGGCAGTCGATCAGGATGAAGTCGTACTCCTTGCGGATCGTGCGGAGCACCCGGGCCAGGGCCATCTCGCGGGCGACCTCGTTGACCAGCTGGATCTCGGCGGCGGAGAGGTCGATGTTGGCGGGCAGCAGGTGCAGGCCGGCCACGTCGGTCTTGATCAGCACGTCCTCGGCGGTGACGTCGTCCTGCATGAGCAGGTTGTAGACCGACAGGTCGAGGTTGTGCGGGTTGACGCCGAGGCCCACGGAGAGGGCGCCCTGCGGGTCGAAGTCGACGAGCAGCACCTTGCGGCCGTATTCGGCGAGGGCGGCGCCCAGGTTGATGGTGGTCGTGGTCTTGCCGACGCCACCCTTCTGGTTGGCCATCGCGATGATCCGCGCCGGGCCGTGCCGGTCGGTCGGCATCGGCTCGGGGATCGGCTTGCGCATGGTGTAGGCGGCCGGGTCGGCGGGGCCGAGGTCGGCGCCCAGCGTCGCCTGCTGCTCGCGGAGCTCCGACGTCCAGGTCTCGGCACGGTCACCGTTTCCTGCCATGTCCTCGTTGCCCCCTCCCGACGACCACCCGGCGTCGGAGCCGTCCGACGTCCCTCGCGGCGCCGCTGCGCACCCCCGGTCCGTCACCCCTGGAGGCCCGCGCCGAAGCCGACTGTACGCCACGTGCCAGCAGCGCGTTCGGTAGCGGGTCGGCGTGTCGGGCAGCGGTCAGCCGGGACGCTCGTTCGTTCGCGACTGCGGGGCTCGCAACCCCGGCGCAGGGGCTCGCATCCCCGGCGCACTCCCCGCGCTCACCCGTGGGCGCGTGGGTGCGCGGTGGCGTAGACCTCGCGCAGCCGTTCCACGGTGACCAACGTGTACACCTGGGTGGTGGTCACCGAGGCGTGGCCGAGCAGTTCCTGCACCACCCGCACGTCGGCGCCGCCGTCGAGCAGGTGGGTGGCGTACGAGTGGCGCAGGGTGTGCGGGGAGACCGCCTCGGGCCCGTCGACCGGCAGGCCGGCGCGTTCGGCCGCGGCGCGCAGCACGGTCCAGGCACCCTGCCGGGTGAGCCGTCCGCCGCGGGCGTTGACGAACACCGCCGCGGTGCCCCGGCCGGCGGCCAGCAGCGCCGGGCGGCCCCGGACCAGCCAGGCGCGCAGCGCCTCGGCCGCGTACCCGCCGACCGGCACGAGCCGGGTCTTCCCGCCCTTGCCGTGCAGCAGCACGGTCCCGGCGTCGAGGTCGAGGTCGTCCACGGCGGCGCCGACCGCCTCGGAGATGCGCGCGCCGGTGCCGTACAGGAATTCCAGCAGCGCCCGGTCGCGCAGCGCGCGGGGCGCGGCCTCGCCGGTGGCGGTGACCGGGCCGGCGGTCTCCAGCAGCCGCACGACGGCGTCGACCGGCAGCGCCCGGGGCAGCCGGCGCGGCGGGGCGGGTGGGCGGACGTCGCGGCCGGGGTCGGCGCCGGCCATCCCCTCGCGCAGCGCGAAGCGGTGCAGGCCGCGCACGGCACTGGCCGCGCGGGCGGCGGAGGAGACGGCGAGCGGCGGGTGGTCGGCGTCGCCGCCGCGCAGCCGGGCCAGGTGCGCCTCGATGTCGGCGGCGCCGACGGCCGCCAGGTCGGTCACCCCGGCGGCGGCCAGGGTGGACAGGTAGCGGTCCAGGTCCCGGCGGTAGGAGGCGAGGGTGTTCGCGGACAGTCCCCGCTCGACGGTGAGATGGTCCAGGTAGCCCCGGCCGCTGCGGTGGTCAGGCTGTGCCCCTCAGTTGAGCACCTCGGCCAGCGGCAGCACGTCCATGCCGTGCGCCTCGGCGACCGGGCCGTAGACGACCTGGCCGGCGTGGGTGTTCAGGCCGAGGGCGAGCGCCGGGTCGTTGCGCAGCGCGCCGCGCCAGCCCTGGTTGGCCAGCTCGAGGGCGTACGGCAGGGTGACGTTGGTCAGCGCGTAGGTGCTGGTGTTCGGCACCGCGCCCGGCATGTTCGCCACGCAGTAGAAGATCGAGTCGTGCACCTTGTAGACCGGGTCGGCGTGCGTGGTCGGGCGCGAGTCCTCGAAGCAGCCGCCCTGGTCGATGGCGATGTCGACGAGCACGCTGCCCGGCTTCATCCGGGAGACCAGCTCGTTGGAGATGAGCTTCGGGGCCTTCGCGCCGGGCACCAGCACCGCGCCGATGACCAGGTCGGCGTCGAGCACGGCCCGCTCGATCTCGTACGCGTTGGAGGCGACGGTCTGCAGGTGGCCGCGGTAGATGGCGTCGGCCTGGCGCAGCCGGGCGACGTTCTTGTCCAGCAGCAGCACCTCGGACTGGAGGCCCAGCGCGATGGCGGCGGCGTTCAGGCCGGAGACGCCGGCGCCGATGACCACGGTCTTGGCCGCGTACACGCCGGAGACGCCGCCGGGCAGCACGCCCCGGCCGCCGCCGGTGCGCATCATGTAGAAGGCGCCCACCTGCGGGGCGAGCCGGCCGGCCACCTCGGACATCGGGGCGAGCAGCGGCAGCGAGCGGTCGGGCAGCTCGACGGTCTCGTAGGCGATGCCGGTGACCTTCCGGTCCAGCAGCGCGTCGGTGCAGTCCTTCGAGGCGGCCAGGTGCAGGTAGGTGAAGAGCACCTGCCCCTCGCGCATCCGGTGGTACTCCTCGGCGATCGGCTCCTTCACCTTGAGCACCAGCTCGGCGGTGTCCCAGACCTCGTCGGCGGTGGCCAGGATCTTGGCGCCGGCGGCGGCGAACTCGTCGTCGGTGATGCTGGAGCCGACGCCCGCGCCGGACTCGACGAAGACCTCGTGGCCGTGGCGGGTGAACTCGTTGACGCCCGCGGGCGTGATCGCCACGCGGTACTCGTGGTTCTTGACCTCGCGTGGGATTCCGACCTTCACGATGCAGACACCTTCCTCGGGGACGCTCACCCCCGACTGCGCGGCGCCGCGACGGCCCCTTTGCCGACACGGTCCACCGGTCCCGCCCGGCGGCAGTCTAGGCGCGTGGGAACCCCACGGAGGCCAACACAGTGACATCCGGTGCCCGGTCGTGCTGACGGTGTGTCAGGCATCGATCGGGCTGTGCGGTGGAGACCGCCTCAGCCGTCAGGACAATCTTCGGTAAATATCCTTCCACCGACGGGGCGGCGGTGCGGACAGGAGCGCTGTCGATCACTAGGGTGTCCGCTCATGACCACTCCTCCTTACCAGCAGTACCCGCAGGGCGTCTCGGACAAGAGCAAGGTCGTCGCGGGCATCCTGGGCATCCTGCTCGGCTTCTTCGGCGCCGGGCGTTTCTACATGGGCGACACCAAGACCGGCGTTCTCCAGCTGGTCGTGAGCGTCGTGACCTGCGGCTTCGGCGCCCTCTGGGGCACCATCGACGGCATCCTGATCCTGGTCAACGGTGGCGTCGACGGGCAGGGCCGTCCGCTGCGCGACTGACCGTCGACACAGCGGAAGGGGCCGCGCGGTGTTCGCACCGCGCGGCCCCTTCGTCGTCCGACCCCGGTCAGCGGGGCAGCGGCGCCTCCGGGCGGCGCAGCTCGGCGAAGCCGGTCTCCCGGGCCCGGGCCGCGGCGAGCAGCCCGGCCACGCAGGAGGCGTTGGTGATCTCGCCGGCCAGGACCATCCGGACCGCCTCGTCGAGGTCGACCCGGACGACCTGGAGGTCGGCCTCCTCGTCGCGCCGGTCGTGCCGCTCCTCGGCGGGCACGTCGGCGAGGTCGCGGGCCAGGAAGACCCGGACCACCTCGTTGCTGAACCCGGGCGAGCTGTGCAGGTCGACCAGGACGTCGATGCTGCCGGCGGTGAGATCGGCCTCCTCGGCCAGCTCCCGGGCCGCCGCGGTGGCCAGGTCCTCGCCCCGGACGTCCATCAGCCCGGCGGGCAGCTCCCACAGGTGCCGGCCCACCGGGTGCCGGTACTGCCGGATCAGCACCACCTGGCCGGCGTCGTCGAGGGCCACCACGGCCACCGCGCCGACATGCGTCACGTAGTCGCGGGTGGCGGTGCCCCCGCCCGGCATGGTGACGTCGTCGCTGACCACCGAGAAGATCCGGCCGGACCAGATCTCCCGGTGCCCGGCCACCTCGTACCGGTGCTCCACCGCACTCACGACGCCGACGCCGCCTTCGCCGCCGCGGCGCCGCCGTTGCGGCCCGCCTTCTTCGCCGCCGCGGCCTCCGCCGGGGCGTCCAGGTCGACCGGGAGCTGGTCGGCCTCGGAGTACGCCACGGCGGCCTTCACGAACGCCGCGAAGAGCGGGTGCGGCCGGGTCGGCCGGCTCTTCAGCTCGGGGTGCGCCTGGGTGGCCACGAAGAACGGGTGCAGGTCCCGGTCCAGCTCGACGAACTCGACGAGCCGGCCGTCCGGCGAGGTGCCGGAGATGGTCAGGCCGGCCTTGGTGAGCTGGTCGCGGTAGGCGTTGTTCACCTCGTACCGGTGCCGGTGCCGCTCGCTGACCTCGGTGCTGCCGTACGCCTCGGCGACCAGCGAGCCCTCGGCCAGCTTCGCCGGGTACGCGCCGAGCCGCATGGTGCCGCCCAGGTCGCCCTTGCCGGCGACGATGTCCTCCTGGTCGGCCATCGTGGCGATGACCGGGTGGGTGGCCTCCTCGTCGAACTCCAGCGAGTTCGCCCCGTCGAGGTGGGCCAGGTGGCGGGCCACCTCGATGGTCATGCACTGCAGGCCGAGGCAGAGGCCGAGCAGCGGGATGCCGTTCTCCCGGGCGTACCGGGCGGTGCCGATCTTGCCCTCGATGCCACGGACGCCGAAGCCGCCGGGGATCACGATGCCGTCGACGCCGGCCAGGGCCGCCGCCGCACCGGCCGGGGTCACGCAGTCGTCGCTGGGCACCCAGCGCAGCTGCACCCGGGCCCGGTGGCCGAAGCCGGCGGCCCGGATCGCCTCGCTCACCGACAGGTACGCGTCGGGCAGGTCGACGTACTTGCCGACCAGCGCGACGGTCACCGTGTGGCGGGGCTGGTGCACCCGGTCGAGCAGGTCGTCCCAGCGGGTCCAGTCCACGTCCCGGAAGGAGAGGCCGAGCCGGCGCACCACGTACGCGTCGAGGCCCTCCCGGTGCAGCACCTTGGGGATGTCGTAGATGCTCGGCGCGTCCGGGGCGGCGGTGACCGCCTCCCGGTCGACGTCGCAGTAGAGCGAGAGCTTCTCCTTGACCTTGTCCGGGATCTCCCGGTCGCAGCGCAGCACCAGGGCGTCCGGCTGGATGCCGATGCTGCGCAGCTGCGCCACCGAGTGCTGGGTGGGCTTGGTCTTCAGCTCACCCGACGGGGCCAGGTAGGGCACCAGCGACACGTGCAGGTAGAAGCAGTTGTCCCGGCCCAGGTCGTGGCGGACCTGGCGGATCGCCTCCAGGAACGGCAGCGACTCGATGTCGCCCACCGTGCCGCCGACCTCGGTGATCACCACGTCGGGGACCTGGCCGTCGGCGTCCGGGTCGGCCATGCCGAGGATCCGCGCCTTGATCTCGTTGGTGATGTGCGGGATGACCTGGACGGTGTCGCCCAGGTATTCGCCGCGCCGCTCCTTGGCGATCACCGCCGAGTAGATCTGCCCGGTGGTGACGTTCGCCTTGCCGGACAGGTCCCGGTCGAGGAAGCGCTCGTAGTGGCCGACGTCGAGGTCGGTCTCGGCCCCGTCCTCGGTGACGAAGACCTCGCCGTGCTGGAACGGGTTCATCGTCCCGGGGTCGACGTTGAGGTACGGGTCGAGCTTCTGCATCACCACGCGGAGCCCGCGCGCGGTCAGCAGGTTGCCGAGGCTGGAGGCGGTGAGGCCCTTACCCAGCGAGGAGGCGACGCCCCCGGTGACGAAAATGTGCCTGGTCGTCCGTGCTGAAGGGGCCAAGGCCTGCTCCCGTGTCGTCCGTAGCGGTCGTGCGAACCGCCGTGCCGATCAGCCAAGTGATCACGCGATCCACGGGATTCCACGGTAACACCTCCCCGGCCGCACGGCGGCGTCGCACCCGCCGTCGGCGCACGTGAAGCCGGGTTCGCCTCAGCCGGCGGGCACCTCGGTCGATGCCGGGCCGGGCTGGGCCGGCACCCGGGGCGTCCGGTCGGCGGCCGCGTCCGGCGCCCGCGTACCCCGTTCGGAGCCCGCCGGAGCGCCGTCGGCGACGGTCGGGTCGGGGTCGCGGCCGGCCGCGCCGCCCTCGCCGGAAACCTCGGCCGCCCGTCCGCCGTCGGGCCCGCTCGGGCCGCCGGGCGGGGCGGACCCGCCCTCGTCGCCCGGGCGGCCGCTGCCGGGCTGGGTGCGGTCGGTGGAGTGGTCGAGCACCCGCAGGGCCGCCAGGGCCGCCATGGGGACGACCAGGGCCGCCGCCGCCCCGGCCACGTCCAGCGCCGAGCCGCCCAGCACACCGCCCAGGCCGGCCGCCACCGCGGTGCCGGCCATCGCCGCCCGGATCGCCGGGTAGATGCCGAACAGCCGCATGAGGCCGCCCCACGGCTGGAGCAGGGCGAACCAGACCAGCGCCGCGCCGGCCAGGGCCAGGACGGTGAGCGGGCTGTTCACGAGGGTCTGGAAGTTGGCGGTGCTGGACCGGTGCACGGTCAACCCGCCGGTGCCGTCGCCGAGCGCGGCGAGGAACCGCCCGAGGCTCCCCCGCTCGGCCTCCGGCCGGCCCACGTCGACCACGGCGAAGCCGATGGTGACCGCCAGCCCGGCCATGGTGGCCCAGGCCAGCCGGCTCACGGTCAGCCAGCCGCCGGTGCAGATGGCGGCGGCGACGCTCACCCCGGCGGTGAGCGCGATCGCGCCGATCGAGTCGGCCCCCAGGTAGGGGCTGCCCACGATGACGACGGCCGCCCCGCCGACCGCGACCATCACCATGGGTCGCCAGGCCCGGCGGACCCGCTGGGCGAGCCAGCCGCCGCAGAGCAGCGAGCCGGCGATGAACACGCCCAGCCCGACGGTGCCCAGGCCGGCGTACCGGCCGCCCTCCAGGGCCGAGTAGCCGATCACGCCGTTGAGCTGCAGGCGGGAGCCGGTGAGCACGTCCACCCCGACCACCAGGGTGGCCAGGGCGGCCACCGCGCCGAGCGGGCCGAGGGTGCGCTCGTGGCCGGGCGTGAACCGGACCGCGGCGGTGCCGCCGACGGTCAGCAGGGCGGTGACGGAGGCGAACCACCAGCCGGCGTGCGACAGGCGCCACCAGGGCACCGCATCGGCGAGCAGGGCGGCCGGCACGGCGAGCGCGGCGGCGATCAGCAGCAGTTCCACCGCCGCCACCACCCGCCGGGACACCGGCGCGGGCCCGTGCGGGCCGGCGTGCCGGCGGGCCCGGCGCAGCAGCGGCAGCACGGCCACGGCGAGGGCCACCTGGGCGGCGGCGAGCAGGGTGAAGAACCAGCCGGCGACCCGGCGCTGGGCGGCGGCCTCGCGGTCGGCGTCGGAGGGCGCGTCGATAGCGGCCCGCAGGTCGTCGGGGCGGTCGCCCACGGAGACGGCGGGTCGGCCGAGGAAGAGCCGCTCGGGCATGGGCCGGCCCAGGGCGGCCAGCGCCGTGGGGGCCAGGTCGACCAGTTGCAGGTAGCCCTCGCGGGCGGTGCTCGGAGAGGTCAGCCAGCCCCGGCCCCAGCCCGGACCGTCGGCCACCGCGACGTGCAGCCGGGACGGGGTGTCGGTGTCCGAGACGCCGGCCACCAGGACCAGCGAGCGGGGCGGCCGGGCGGCCAGCACCCGGGCGAGCTGGGCGTCCACCTGGCGGGCCTGGGCGGCCCGGTTGGTCGGGTCCTCGCCGTCGACGGTGCCCAGGTCGACGATGCTCAGCACACAGGAGCCGAGCAGCTTCGCCGGGTCGGCGGGGAGCACCGGGGCGTACCGGTCGACCCGGCCGAAGGGGCGCGCGGCGGCCACCGCGGCGCCCGGACCGACCGCCACCGAGCAGCGCACCGACTCGGACAGCGCGCCCGGGGTGGTCCCCCAGGAGAGCCGGTCCTGGTTGTAGGCGACCACGCTCTCCTGGTCGGGCAGGTTCGCGCCGATCCCGTCGGGCTGCTCGACGGTCACCCCGGTGGCCGGGCAGCCCCCGCCGGGCCGGCTGCCCTTCCAGGCGGCGAAGTTGCCGGCGCCCAGGGTCAGCCAGCCGTCGACCGGGCAGGTGGGCCGGTGCGCGGAGCGGACGGAGAGGGAGCCGATCGAGCCCTCCTCGGCCATCCGCCACAGGGTGGGGGTGGTCTGCGGGTCGACGTCATCCCAACGCAGGCCGGCCGCTCCGGCCAGCACCACGAAGTCGGCGCTGCGCTCCGGCGCGCCGTCGTCGGGGCGGGCGGCCAGCGCGGTGATGCCGAGTGCCACCACGACCAGGGTCAGCAGCACCGGGGTCAGTCTGCGCAGCATCACCGGGTCCCTGTCGAGTGCTCGGGCGTCAGTTCGGCGTACAGGTCGGCGAGGGCGCCCGTGGTGTCCGCCTCGGTCGGCCAGGTCGCGGCACGGGCGGCGCCCCGGCGGGCCAGGTCGGCCCGGCGGGCCTCGTCGTCGAGCAGGTCGCGCACCGCCGCGTCGACGGCGTCCACGTCGCCGGCGGGCACCAGCACCGCGGCGTCGCCGACCAGCTCCGGCAGACCGCCGACGGCGGTCGCCACCAGCGGTACGCCGGCACCCAGCGCCTCCTGGGCGAACAGCTGGCGGGCCTCCCAGTCGCTGGTCACCACGGCGAGGTCGGCGGCGCCGAGCAGGTCGGCCACGTCGGTGCGGTGCCCGAGCAGGGTCACCGGCGCCCGGGCGGCCGAGATCCGCGCGGCGAGCGGGAGGTACGCGGGCCCGCTGCCGGCGATCACCACGAGCGGCGCCGGTTGCCGGGTACGCCACCGGGCGGCCGCGTCGACCAGGATGTCGTACCGCTTCTGCGGGTGCAGCCGGCCCACCGAGACGATCAGCGGCCGGTCGGCGGCGACCCCGAACTCGGCGCGGACGGCGGCCCGGCGGCGGCGCGGCGCGGGCAGCGCCGGCGCGGCGACCGGGGCGAGGCGGGCGTCGGCGGCGCCGAGCGCGGCGGCTCGTTCGACGAGGTCGGCGGAGGCGCCCAGAGCGACCCGGACGTTGCGGGCGACGATCCGCTCGGCGAGCCGGGACAGGGTGCCGCGCAGCCCACCGGCGAGCACGGCGTTGTGCCAGGTGACCACGAGGGGGGCGGGCGGCCGGGCCAGCAGGGCCACGAGGCCGGCGCGCAGCCCGTGGGCGTGCACCACGTCGACCGGCGGCTCGGCGAGGGCCCGGCGCAGCGCGGCGACGGCCCGCGCGTCGGCCGGGGTGGGGCTGGCCGGGATCTCCACCGGCGTGAACCGGGCGCCCACCCCGGTGAAGTCGAACTGGTCCTGGGTGGCGGCCGGGCCGCAGACCAGCACGGACGCGCCGGCTTCGGTCAGGCCGCGGGCGATCGAGCGGACGTGCTGCCCCACCCCACCGGTGCTGGAGGCGAGCACCAGGGCAACCGAGCCGGGCCACCGCGGCGCCGACGAGGCGTCCGTCATGAGGAAACGGTCTCCTTTCCGTCGCCCCGCTCGCCGGGACGCTCGTCCTCCCGCGGGCCGTCGCCCCCGCCGGGCGGGCGTCGCCGGCCGAGCCGGCGGGCCACGGCCCCGAGCAGCGGCCGGAGGTCGCGCGCGTCGGTCAACCAGGCGACGGCGAGGAACAGCGCGCCGACCACGACCCCGGACAGCATGCCCTGAACGAGGGCCTGCCCTGTCGTCGGGGTCCCGTGGGCGAGCCCGGCGAGTCCCCGGGCGGTGGCCGCCCCACCGAGGCCCGCGACCGCGGCGGCCAGCAGGCCGGCGGCCCCGGCGCGCCCGACGCCGGCCAGGGCGGACCGGCCGGCGGCGCGGACCACGGCGGCGACGAGCAGCCCGCCGAGGAGCAGCATGCCGGCGGAGGTGGCCAGGGTCACGGCGAGCACCCGGTCGGCGAGGGGCAGCCGGTGCCCGAGCAGCACGGCGAGCGCCGGCACGCTGAGCCAGCCGAGCGCGGTCGCCACCGTGGCCGACCGGGTCTCCCCTCGCGCGTAGAGGGCCCGGGTGAGCACCGCGAACAGGCCGTAGCCGAGGAGTCCGGGGGCGAAGCCGGCGATGCCCGCCGCGGCCGTGGCGGCGTCGGCGGGGTCGAAGAAGAAGTGCCCGACCGGGATCGCCGTGCCGACGAGCGCGGCGGCCCCCAGCAGGCTGAACAGCATCACCCCGCGGACCGCCGGGGCGAGGGTCTCCCGGTAGGCGCGCTCGTCGCCGGCCGCCCGGGCCGCCACCAGCGTCGGGTACGCGGCCACCGCCAGCGGGACGGCCAGCACCGCCCACGGCAGGAAGTAGATCGTCTGGGCGAGGTTGTAGACGCCGACGTCGGCGGTCCGGCCGTAGGTGACCTGGTTGAGCGCCACGACCAGCGCGATCTGCTGGGCCGCGACGGTGACCACCCCGGCGACGGCCAGCCCACCGACCCGGGCCCGGGCGTCGGCGGGGAACCGGAAGCCGAGCCGCGGCCGCAGCCCGAGCCGGCGCAGCGGGACGAGCAGGGACAGCGAGAGCACCACCACGCCGAGCGTGGTGCCGCCGGAGAGCAGCAGCTCACCGCCGGCGCCGACCTCGCCGACCCCGGCCAGGCGTCCCTCCGCGGCGGTGAAGCCGAGGTAGACCACGATGACGGTCACGCTGGACAGCAGCGGGGCGATCACCGGCCAGGCGAACCGGCGGTGCGCCTGGAGCACGCCGGTGAGCACGATGCCGACGCCGTAGAGCGGCAACTGGGGGGCGAAGACCCGCAGCATCCGCGCCCCGACCTCCTGCTGGGCGCCGTCCAGGCCGGGGCCGAGCAGCCCCAGCAGCGGGTCGGCGAGCAGCGCCACCAGCACCGCGAGCGGCACCAGCAGGCTGAGCGTCCAGGTGAGCAGGGCGCCGGTGGTGGCCGCGACCGCCCGCCGGTCCCCCGCGTCGACCGCGCCGGCCAGCAGCGGTACGACCAGGCTGGCCAGCGCCCCGCCGGCGACGATCTCGAAGATGAAGTTCGGGACGTAGTTCGCCACGAGGTAGGCGCCACCGAGGTCGGTGGGGGCGAGCGTCCAGGTGAAGACGGCGGTGCGGCCGAAGCCGGCCAGCCGGCTGACCACGGTGAGGACGGCGATGAGGGCGGCCGCTCCGGCCACGCGGCCGGCTGCGGCGAGGGGTGCCGGTTTCGTCACGTCAGTCGGCGAGCCGGCCCAGCTCGTCGAGGTGCCGCAGCCCCGGGGTCCGCTGGATCACCTGGGTGAAGCTCACCTTCTCGCTGGCGGCGGTGAGAGCGGCGAGGACGGCCAGCACGCCGGCCCGGCCCAGTGGGCCGGTCCGCGCCGCCAGGCTCACCCCGAGCACCGCGCCGAGCGCGTTGGCGCCGCTGTCGCCGAGCATGACCCGCTCGTCGAGGTCCTCCCGGACCAGCCCGGCGGCCGCACCGACCGCGCCCGTCGCGATGCCCCCGAACGGGCCGCCCGCGAGGGGCGCGCCGAGCAGCATGCCGGCCTTGAGCGCCCGGCCGGGGCGCAGGTCGAGCAGGTTGACCAGGTTGGCGGTGCCGGCCACCACGCCGGCGCCGAGCAGCACGTCGAGCCCGCGGCGGAGGCCGCCGGCCGCCTGCCGGCGGGGGTGCCCGGCGACCCGCGGGTCGGCGGCGAGCAGCACCGCCGCGCCGAGGCCGGCCGCGCCCACGCCGGCGATCTTGACCAGCCCGGCGGTGACCCGTCCCTCGCGCAGCGCGGCCAGGTGCCCGGCGAAGCCCTTGGCGGCCTTCTGGTCGGGGCGCGCGCCCACGACGTCGTCGTAGAGCCCGACGGAGCCCGCGCCCACCCCGGCGAGCAGGGCGGCCGCGCCCGCCGGAGCGCTGCCGGCGCCGAGCGCGCCCGCGGTGGCCGCGCCGACCGCGAGGGCGGGGCCGGCGGCCAGGGTGACCGTGCGGCCCCGGAAGTTCGTGCGCTCCAGCGCCGGCGCGCCCGGCGAGGTGCACACCTCCCGCAGCACGTAGCGGGCGGCCAGCGCCCCGGCGCCGACGGCCAGCAGCCGACCGAGTCTCACGCGACCCCTCCGATCCGGATGTTCAGCGCGACGCGGCACGGACCGGTCACTGGGGCAGTCTAGGCAGCAGCGCGGCCGCGTTGTCGCCGACGCCGTACTGGCCGGCCTTCTTCTCGGTCAGCTGCTGCACCATGGCGAGGCTGGTCACCAGCTGCCCCTGCACGGTGTTGGCGTTGTCGACCGTCGAGATGGTCTGGGACAGCACCGGGTCGCCCCGGACCACGGAGACCACGTTGCCGCCCGCCGAGCCCATGCCCCCGACCACGATCGCGCCGGTCCGGTCAAACTGCTCGGCGATCTTCACCACCGACTCGTCCTTCTCCGCCGAGTACTTGTCGACGTAGGGCTGGCCGCTCACCAGCACGACCGCCTCGGCGGCGCCGCCGATCCGGTCCTGCGGGGTGAGGTAACCGGAGTTGGTGTACTGCTGCACCACCGCCCGCCGGTCCGCGTCGGTGACCGCCGGGCTGCCCTGCGGGCGGTCCAGCAGGACGCTGGCGAGCAGCGCGCTGGAGGTCTCCACGCCGTGCCCGTTGCCCGGCAGGCCGGAGGTGGGCACGCTGTTCGGGCGGGCCGCCGTGACGGCCAGCTCCAGCAGGTTGTTGTTGCTGTCCGGGTTGATGAACTTGTCCTGGACGTCGATGCGGGCGGTGACGTTGGCCCCGGCGAGCTGGAGCATCTTCACCACGCCCTCGGTGTGGTCCCGGCCGCTGGGCAGGCTGAGCACCAGCACCCGCCGGCCGTTCAACTTGCCGGGGAGGATGACCTGCGCCATCTCGGCGGCGAAGTCCTCCTCCATGTCCAGTTCCTTCTGGAGGCTGTTGACCGACTGGCGCATCAGCGAGTTGTCCTTGCTGAGCCCGTTGACCCGCTCCTTGAGCGAGTCGGCCACCGGACCGTTCAAAGCGGCCGTGCCGACCACCAGGCCGATGGCCAGCGCCAGGAAGACCGCGGTCAGGGACACCACGTGGTAGCGGAAATTGATCACGCTTGCAGCCTCTTGATCGTCGGGGAGCTAGAAGATCTGGCCGAGCTGGAACACGAAATTGTCCCACCACTCCGACACCACACCCAAATACGCCTTCCCGACTGTGGAGACCGCCACCGCGGAGGCCATCGCGGCCACCGCCGAGAGGATGAGCAGCAGCAGTGAGGAACCGGAGATGCTCTGCCGGTAGAGCCGGCTGACGCCCTTGGCGTCGACCAGCTTGCCGCCCACCTTCAGCCGGGTCAGGAAGGTCGAGGCCATGCCGCCCCGGCCCTTGTCGAGGAACTCCACCAGGGTGGCGTGGGTGCCGACGGCCACCAGCAGCGACGCGCCCTTCTCGTCGGCCAGCAGCATGGCCAGGTCCTCGCTGGTGGCCGCGGCGGGGAAGGTGATCGCCGGCACACCGAGGCCCTCGACCCGGGCCAGGCCCGGCGCCCGGCCGTCCGGGTAGGCGTGCACGATCACCTCGGCTCCGCACCGCAGCACGTCGTCGGTGACCGAGTCCATGTCACCGATGATCATGTCCGGGGTGTAGCCCGCCTCGACCAGCGCGTCGGCGCCGCCGTCCACGCCGATCAGCACCGGCTTGAACTCCCGGATGTACGGGCGCAGCACGTCCAGGTCGGCCTTGTAGTCGTAGCCGCGCACCACGATGAGGCAGTGCCGGCCCTGGACCTGGGTCTGGATCTCCGGCACGCCGACGCCGTCGAGCAGCAGGTCGCGCTCCTGCTTGAGGTAGTCCATGGTGTTGGCGGCGAACGCCTCCAACTGCACCGACAGCCCCTCGCGGGCGTCGGCCATCGACTTGGCGACCGTCTCGGCGTCCTGCAGGGCGCCGTGCGCGACCGGCTCCTCGCCGACGAAGACCGTGTTGCCCTCGATGCGCACCAGGTCGCCCTCGCGGATCTGCTCGAAGACGCTCTCACCGAGGTCGTCCAGGAGCGGGATGCCGGCCGAGATCAGCACCTCGGGGCCGAGGTTCGGGTAGCGCCCGGACACCGACGGCTTGGCGTTGAGCACGGCGGCGACACCGACGGCCACCAGCGAGTCGGCCGCCACCCGGTCCAGGTCGACGTGGTCGATGACCGCGATGTCGCCCGGGCGGAGCCGCCCGACCAGCCGTTTCGTCCGGCGGTCGAGGCGCGCGGTACCGAGGACTGAGCCCGGTTCCGCGTTCCGGGTCCGGCGCAACGTGGGTAGACGCATCGTGACCATCCTGGCATGTGAGGCATGTTTTGCTGTCGCGACATGCCTGAGCAGGGCCGCCTACCCAGGGAAGCACACCGGAGCGCACGCCGGTGTGCTTGCGCTCACAATCTCGGGATCACGGGCGCCTTTCCTTGGCCGCCACGGCCAGGAGCTCCTCGGCGTGCGCGATACCCAGATCCGAGTCGGGCAAACCGGCGAGCATCCGCGCCAGCTCGCGGGCGCGCTCAGTGTCCTCCACCACCCGGACGCCGCTGGTGGTGACCGCTCCCCCGGTGTCCTTCGCCACCACCAGGTGCCGGTCGGCGAACGCCGCGACCTGCGGCAGGTGGGTGACCACGAGCACCTGGTGGCTGCGGGCCAGCCGGGCCAGCCGGCGGCCGATCTCCACCGCGGCCTGCCCGCCGACACCGGCGTCGACCTCGTCGAAGACCAGCGTGGGCGGGCCGCCCGAGCCGGCGAAGACCACCTCGATGGCGAGCATCACCCGGGACAGCTCGCCACCGGAGGCGCCCCGCTGCAACGGCAGCGCCGGCGCGCCCGGGTGGGCCAGCAGCCGCAGCTCCACCTCGTCGGCGCCGTCCGGCCCGACGCCGGCCTCGACGCCGTTGACCGGCAGGCTGGGCTCGGCCCGCCCGGCCGGCCGGGGCAGCACCGCCACCTCGATGCGGGCGTGCGGCATGGCCAGCCCGGCCAGCTCGACGGTGACCTGCTCGGCGAAGCGGACCGCGGCCTCCTGCCGGGAGGTGGAGACCCGCCCGGCCAGGTCGGCCACCTCACCGGCGAGCCGGGCGGCCTCCCGGTCCAGCTCGTCCAGCAGATCGTCGGAGGTGTCCAGGTCGGACAGCCGGGTGCGGGCCCGCTCGGCCCAGGCGATCACGCCGTCGACGTCGTCCGCGTACTTCCGGGTGAGGCCGCGCAGCGCCGCCCGGCGCTCGTAGACGGTCTGCAGGCGGGCCGGGTCGGCGTCGAGCGCGGCCAGGTAGGTGGACAGTTCGGCGGAGACGTCGGTGACCAGGGTGGCCGCCTCCTCCAGCCGGGCGGCCAGCTCGCCCAGGGCGGGGTCGGTGCCGGCCTGCGCCTCCAGGGTGCGCCGGGCGGTGCCGAGCAGCGCGGTCGCGTCGGGGGTGTCGTCGGCCGCCTCGACGCCGCCGGCCACGCACTGCTGGGCCACCTGGGCCGCGGTGCGCAGCCCCTCGGCGTGCTCCAGGCGCTGCGCCTCCGCCTTCAGCTCGTCGTCCTCGCCCGGCTGCGGGTCGACCCGGGTGATCTCGTCGAGGCCGAGCCGGAGCAGGTCGGCCTCCTGGTTGCGCTCGCGCGCGTTGCGCCGCCGGTCGGCCAGGTCGTCGACCACCGCCCGCCACCGGGTGTGCGCCTCGCGCAGCGCGTCGAGCAGCTTCTCGTGCTCCGGGCCGGCGAACCGGTCGAGCGCGGCCCGCTGCTCGGCCGGGCGCAGCAGGCGCAGCTGATCGGACTGGCCGTGCACGGCCACCACCTGCTCGCCGACCTCGCCCAGCATCGACACCGGCATGCCGCGGCCGCCCAGGTGCGCGCGCGACCGGCCCTCGACGGTGACCGTGCGGCTCAGCAGCAGCGAGCCGTCCTCGTCGGGTTCGCCGCCCGCGTCGGTGATCCGGGCGTGCACCGTCCCGGCCACCCGGCCGTCCAGGCGCAGCCGGCCCTCGACCACGGCGCGGCCCGGTTGGGCCCGGACCCGGCCGGCGTCGGCCCGGCCGCCGAAGAGCAGGCCGAGGCCGGTCACCACCATGGTCTTGCCCGCACCGGTCTCGCCGGTGATGACGTTCATCCCGCCGGTCAGCGGCAGCGTGGTGTCCTCGATGACGCCCAGTCCGGTGATGCGCAGCTCTTCCAGCACAGCACCCGACAGTAGACGCGTCCTCCGACACTTGACCAGCCGGCGCGGTGCCCGTGACGGGGTCGTACAGTTCTGCCCCGTGCTGGACGTGATCGGCCTGACCCCGGACGAGGAGCGGCTCTACCGCTGCCTCGTGCAGCTCACGACCGCGCGGGTCGGCGAGCTGGCCGAGCGGCTCGGCCTCTCGAGCACGGACATCCTGGCCCAGCTCGAAGCCCTGCGCGGCAAGGGACTGGTGCTGCCGGCCGGGCCGGAGCCCGACGCGCCGCTGCGGCCGCTGGCACCCGACGTTCCGCTCGGCGAGGCGCTGCTGCGCCGCCAGGAGGCCCTCGAGTCGGCCCGCGCGGCGGTCACCCAGCTCACCGAGGAGTACCGGGCCGGGATGCGCCGGCACGACGCCGGGCACCTGGTCGAGGTGGTCACCGGCGCCCGGGCGCTGCGCGAACGCCTGCGCGACCTGCAGAACGGCGCCCGGTCCGAGGTGCTCTGGTTCTGCCGGGCGAACCCGCTGGCCATGCCGGGCCAGGAGAACGTCGAGGAGTTCGACGCGCTGGCCCGCGGGGTGCGCTACCGGGCCATCTACGAACGCGGGATGCTCCTCGAACCGGGCGCCCTCGCGGACGTCGAGCAGGGCGTACGCGCCGGTGAGCAGGCCCGCGTCCTCGACCGGCTGCCGGTCCGGCTGGCCATCGTGGACGGCCGGACGGCGGTCTGCCCGCTGGTGCCCGAGCGGGGCAGCGGCGAACCGACCGCCGCCGTGATCGGCCGCAGCCAACTGCTGGACGCGCTGCTCGCCCTGTTCGAGAGCCACTGGCTGATGGCGACGCCGCTGGGCCCGGCCGCCCCACCGGTCGCCCCCGACGGCGACGGCCACCGGCCGGACCCCGACGAGGCGCGGCTGCTGTCACTGTTCGTGGCCGGTGTGCCGGACAAGTCGATCGCCTCGCAGCTCGGCGTGAGCCGGCGCACGGTGCAGCGCCGGCTCGCCGACCTCATGGCGCTCGCCGGCGTGGACACCCGGCCGGGGCTGGCCTTCCAGGTCGCCCGCCGGGGCTGGATCTGACCAGGCCGCCCGCCGGGGCTGGATCCGAGCCGGGCGGGGCGGCGCCGGGCCGCCCCGCCCGCCCCGCTCAGCGCAGCCCGTACGCGTTTAGCACGGTCTGCTCGACGGTGTTCCCGGCGCGGTCCCGGCCGCGGGTGCGCAGCGACACCGTGCCGTGCCCGGCCGGCACCGCGGCGGTGAACCGCCTGCCCGAGCCGTGCACCGGCACCGCCCGCCAGCTCCGCCCGCCGTCGAACGACACGTCGACCCGGACCTGGCCGCCCGTCGGCGCCGGCAGCCCCGCCGGCTGGCGCAGCGTCAGCTCCAGCCGGTGCGGCCGGCCGGCCACCTCGCCGCGCAGGTCGGCCGGCACCCGGTAGTCGACCTGGAGCAGCGGCAGTGGCCGGGCGGCGTCCCCGGCCGGGCGGGCCGAGGTGAACTCCCAGGCCGTCTCGGTCCGCGTGGCCCACCGCCACTCCGCCGAGGACCGCCCGGTGGTGACGTCCAGCCGGTAGCGGGCGGCGCCCGGGGTGGTGGGCACGGGCGCCCAGCCGCCGGAGAGGTCGGCGATCTGCTGGCCGTCCCGGCTCAGCCGGCGCTCGACGGTGTCCTGCTCCTCGCCGTACCCGGCCGGGCTGTAGTGGCCGTCCGCGTCGACGAACTCGGCCACCCGCAGGTCCAGGACGTCACCGGTGCGCGTGGGCACCGGCGCTCCGCCGGTCGCCGGCACGGCGGGCCGGACCACCGGGGCGTGCCAGGTCTCGGTGACCCGGTCGTCGGCGGCGTACCGCCGGGGCTGCCCGGCGAGCCCGCCGAGCAGCGGCCCCCAGGACCAGGTGAGCTGGTGCAGCACCCGCTGCTGCCACCAGGAGTCCCCGGCACTGACGAACTCCTGCCGGGTGGTGCCGGTATGCACCATCCGCTGGTCGTCGTTCCAGGAGTACTCCTGCCAGGGGCGCCAGCCGAACCGCTGCTCGGTGGCCCAGTCGGACCCGCCGGTGTCGGCGTAGCGGGCGGTCACCTCGGCGGTGTTGTTCGCCGTCACCCGGTGCACGATCCGCTCCGGGACCCGCCCCTTCGACACCTGCCACACGTCGTACAGGTAGGGGCTGTCCACGGTCAGCGTCACGTCGAGGGTCGCGCGGCCGCTCTTCGCCGCCGCGATCATCCGCTGTCCGTCGTCGTTCGCGACCACCAGCGACGGGATCGGCAACCGATCCCCGTCCGGGCGCCAGACCGTCCACGCGCTCCGGTCCGCCGGGCGGACGATGAGCACCATGGCGGCGCCGGCCGCCGTGGCGTCGGCAATCTGGTCCTCCTCGGCGCGGTCGTAGCTGCCGGCCACCAGCGCGGCCGCGCCTCGGGCCCCGGCCCGGGCCAGCTCACCGGCGGTGCCGTCGCCCGCCCAGACCAGCCGGAGCTTCCGCCGGCCCGCCGGAGCCGGCGACTGGCTCAGCAGGTTGATGTCCAACGGACCGGCGACCTTACCGACCTCGGCGTCCACCATGGGCGCCACCAGCTGCCAGCGGGAGGCGAACTCGAACTCGCCCCGGCTCACCGGCCGCGTCGGGGTGACGTTGACCTGCTGGGTCGTGCTGAAGTTCATGACGCCGTGGTCAACCTGCCGGCCGTTGCCGAAGATCCGGTGCTCGTAGAAGCTGATCGCCGCCCGCTGCTCGGTCGGCTTCGGCGTCTCGATCCGCACCGGCGTGCCCTTGCGCGGGTCGAGGACCACCGTCAGGTCCCGGTCGACCATGAGCTCGGGGTCGGTGACCAGGGTGATCTGCTCGTCCAGCGGGGCGCCGTGCTCGATCAGGCCCTCCAGCAGGTACGGACCCTCCTCGACCTGCACCTGCCACCCCGTGGGGGGAAGCCAGAGCAGCTGGTCCGAGTCGGAGTGCTCACCGAAGAGGGTGACCACCGGCGAGAGGCCGGGCTGCCCGGCCATGTCCAGGGCGCGCAGGGTGACGGTGTGGATCGGGCCGCTGAGAGTGAGCCCGACGGCCGTGCGTACCGCGACACCGTCGGCGCCGGTGGCCACCAGCCACCCGCTGTGCACTCCCCGGTCCAGCTTCGCCGGGTCGGCGTGCAGCGGGACGTTCACGCTGCCGCCGGCCGGGACGGTCACCTCTGTGCCGTCGAGCGAGATCCCGTCCGGCTCGGCGGCGCCGCTGTCCAGGTTGCGCAGCTCCAGGGCCAGCCGCAGGGTCTGCGGGGCGGCGGTGCCGTTGGTGTACGTCACGGTCCGCTCCGCCGCCGCGCCGCCGGTGTTCACTCGGCCGAAGTCGGCGGTGGCCGAGCCGTACACCCGCTGGCTCAGCGCGCGGGCCACGTCGACCCGGCCGCCGCCCTGCTCGTAGACGGTCAACGCGGCGTTCGGCTTCGTGGTGCTGACCAGCGCGTCCTTGAGCTTCCCGGCGGTCCAGTCCGGGTGTTCCTGGGCGAGGATCGCGGCCGCGCCGGCCACGTGCGGGGTAGCCATCGACGTCCCGGACGCCCGGGTGTACGCCTCGTCCACCGGCGTACCCATGGTGGTGCCGGAGGCGCGGGCGGCGACGATGCCGACACCCGGCGCGGTGATCTCCGGCTTGAGGCCGTTGTCGCCCACCCGCGGGCCACGGCTGGAGAAGTCGGCCAGGTTGTCGTCACGGTCCACCGCGCCGACGGTGAGCGCGGCCGCGGCCGCGCCGGGCGACCCGACGGTGCCCGCCGCTCCCTCGTTGCCGGCGGCGATCACGAAGAGCGTGCCGGTCTCGGCGGTGAGGTCGTTGACCGCCTGGCTCATCGGGTCTGTGCCGTCGGTGGCCGGGCCGCCGAGGCTCATGCTGATCACCTTCGCGCCGGAGTGGGCGGCCCACTCCATGCCCGCGATGATCCCCGAGTCGTAGCCGCTGCCGCCGTCGTCGAGCACCTTGCCGATCAGGAGCCGCGCGCCGGGCGCGACGCCCTTGCGCAGCCCGTCGGAGGCCGCGCCGCTGCCGGCGATGGTGGAGGCCACGTGGGTGCCGTGGCCGTGCCCGTCGCGGGCGCTGCCGCTGCCCGTGAAGTCCTGCGCCTCGGCGATCCGACCGGCCAGGTCGGGGTGGGTGGCGTCGACGCCGGTGTCGAGCACCGCCACCCGGACGCCGGTGCCGTCCCGGCCAGCCGCCCACGCGGCCGGGGCGCCGATCTGCGGCACGCTGTGCTCGAGCGCCGGGTGCACCCGCCCGTCGAGCCAGATCCGGGCGATGCCACCACCGAGGCGGGGCGCGGCGCTACCGCTCCGGGCCGCCGGCGTGCCGCCCAGTGTGGTCCACAGCCCATCAAGGTCGGCCTTGTCGACCCGCAGCGCGGCGCCGTTGATGCTCGGCAGCGCACGCGTCGCGGTGGCGCCGGCCAGCGCCCGGACGCGGCCGGCCGCCGGCTGCTGGTAGCGGACGATCAGCGGCAGCGCGCCCTGGGCGGCGTCGCCGTAGCCCTCGGCGGCCAACTCCTCCACGTCGAACAGGTCCGGGTCGAGCACCCCGGCGGAGAGGTACGGGACGACGTCGCTGGGCAGCACGCGCAGCCCGCCGTCGACCTGCACGGTATGGAAGGTGACCCGGTCCCGGCCGGGTCCGGGGTGGACCGTGGCGGCGACCCGGCCGGGCGCGGCCCGGACGAGGTCGACCTGGTCGCCGGTGATCAGGGTGATGCGGGCGGGTGCGGCGCC
>NZ_WBKT01000070.1 GCF_008868175.1 Micromonospora sp. AMSO31t | reverse complement strand
GGGCGGAGCTGGTGGTGGGCACCTCGGCCGGTTCGGTGGTGGGCGCGCAGGTCTGCTCCGGCACACCGGTCGAGGAGCTGTACGCGGGGCAGCTGCGCCCGGCCCGCGGTGAGCTGCCGGCCCGGTTGGGGGTCGCGGTGCTGGCCCGGTGGGCGTGGGCGGGCGCCCGGGGCCGCGACGAGGTGCGGGCGCGGGCCCGGGTCGGTGCGATGGCCCTGGCGGCGCGTACCCCGTCGGAGGAGTCGCGGCGGGCGGTCATCGCGGCGCGGTTGCCGGTGCGGGAGTGGCCGGCGCGGCGGCTGCTGGTGACGGCCGTGGACGCGGCCTCCGGCGAGTTCGTGGTCTTCGACGCGACCTCGCAGGTGCCGCTGGTGGACGCGGTGGGAGCCAGCTGCGCGGTGCCGGGGGTGTGGCCGCCGGTGAGCATCGGCGGCCGGCGGTACGTCGACGGTGGGGTGCGCTCGGCGGTGAACGCGGACCTCGCGGCCGGCGCGCGGGCCGTGGTGGTGCTGGCGCCGACGCGGGCCGGGTTCGGGCCGATGCCGCGGCTGTCGGCACAGCTGGCGCAGCTGCGGTCGGCGGGCGCGGAGGTGGCGGTGGTGTCCCCGGACCGGGCGGCGCGCGCGGCGATCGGGCGCAACGTGCTGGACCCGGCGCGGCGGGCCGCGTCGGCGCGGGCCGGTTTCGCGCAGGCCGCCGCGGTGGCCGAGGACGTCGCCGCGGTCTGGACAGCCGGGGGTTGATCTTCCGGGTGTCGGTGCGGGCTGGTATCAAGGCAGGCATCAGACACGGGTACGGAAGAGGGCTGTGATGGCGGGCCAGGGTTTGTCCACTGACGAGGTACAGGGCATCCGGGAGGCGCTGGCGGCCGGCCGCAGGCCCAGGGTGGTGTTCACGGCGGCGGCCGGGCAGGTGGCGGGCCAGCTCGGGCAGGTGGTGGAGCTGACCGACCCGGAGGTGTCCGAGGAGTTCGTGGTGGTGCGGTTCGGCCGCGACGAGTTGCCCTTCTCCCCCGCCGACGTGGCGATCGCGCCGAAGGGGGCCGGGCGGCGGCCGGCGGAGCCGAAGCCGGAGCCCCCGGTCGAGGCGGCGCCGGCGGAGCCGGAGTTCGTGTTGGACGCGCCGCCGGTGCCGGCGCCGCGGCGGGAGGAGCCGAAGGTGGAGCAGCAGGCGGAGCCGAAGCCGGCGCGGCGGGCCGTGAAGGCGGTCAAGCCGAAGAGCCCGGCCGGGTTGACGGTGACCCTGGCCTACGCCGAGGGCGAGTGGACGGTCGCGGCGCAGCAGGGCGCGAAGGCCCTCGCCCGGCCGTACGTGGTGAAGCCGGCGGAGGCGCTGCGGATGGTGGCGCTGGTCGACGTGCCCGGCGTGCAGGAGGCGGTGGAGCAGATCCTGGCCGCCGAGCGGGCCGAGGCCGAGCAGCAGGCGGAGAAGCTGCGCGCCGAGCTGGCCGAGATCGAGGCGCGGCTGGCGGAGCTGCGCGAGGCCCGCTGACCCGGGCGGGCGCGAGTCAGCCGGTGGTGGTCACGACGTCGGTGGAGGGCTCGCCGGCCGGCCCCGTTTCGGGGCCGGCCGGGCCGTCCCCGGGCGGCGCCGGCCGGCGGCGTGCGGCGAGCCGGTCGGTGACCACCGCGGCGACCGCCTCGGCCGCGGCGGCGGCCAGCAGGATCAGCCCGATGCGCAGGAACACCGCCTCCTGGATGCCGAAGCGGCCGTACTCGCCGGCGGAGTAGAGCATGCCGGCGACCGCGCCGGCCGCGCTGGCCGCGACGGTGAGCAGGCCGGTGAGGGCCGGCCAGCGGGCCCGGCGGAACGCCCCCGCCGCCAGCCCGACGGTCAGGGACACGAGCAGGACGATGCCGGCGCGGGGCAGGACGTCGGACGCCCGGGGGAACAGGACCCGCTCCGGCAGGTCGGGCACACCGGGCACGGCCGCGGCGTAGTGGCCCGCGGTGCCGCCGAGGGTGGTGGGCAGGTCGGCCAGGACGGTGTCGGCGTAGTGGCCGGGGTGGGCCAGGGCGTAGCGGTAGCCGACGCTGCCCTTCTCCCGCTGCGCCCAGCGGACGAGGGACGGGCAGGCGCGGTAGGCGTCGGTGAACGCCGCCATCGCCCACGGCCGCCCCTGGGCGATCTGCTCGGCCCGCTCGCAGCTCGGCATCCCGAACTCCCGCTGGTAGGCGTCGCGCATGGCGGGGTCGCCGAGGATCTGGAAGCGCAGCCGGTAGACGAACGTGGCCTCGGACAGGCTCAGGCCGGTGCCCCAGGACCGGTAGCTGTGGTCGATGGTGGGCACGGTGACGCTCTGCCAGGCCAGGGCCGCCAGGAGGGCCGCGACGGCGCTCCCCGCGGCGACACGGTGGTGGCGTCGCAGCGCGTACGCGGCGAGCACGGCGGTCAGCAGCAGCACGTAGGGCAGCACGTCGGGCCGGGTGAACGTCCACCAGAAGGCGGTGACGGTCAGCGCGGCCAGCGCGGTGCGGGAGCGGGTCCGCGTCCAGATGGCCAGGAGTGCGAGCGCGGCGACGCCGAGGCTGATGGTCAGGGACTCGGAGAGGATGGCCTCGTCCCACGAGTAGACCGACCGGGTCAGCGCCAGGGCGGTCAGGGCGGTGGCGGCGAGGAGCCGGGCCGGCAGGGACCGCAGCCGCAGCCAGCAGGCGCAGACGAGCAGCGCCCAGGCCAGGGTGCCGATCCCCCACTGCAGCACGACGCGGGTGTGGTCGCTGCCGGCCAGCGCGTACAGCGCCGGCACGCCCCAGGGCCGCGGGGCGTGGCCGGTGAAGGACAGGGCGTCGATGGACGTGGGCGGCCGGCCCGCGTAGGAGCCGGAGTCCGCCGAGGTGAAGACGGTGAGGCGGGTGAGGATGAGCAGCCGCGCGGCGAGGTAGATGGCGAGCAGCGCGGCCAGCGGCAGGTGGCGCCGGGACACGATGGCCAGGGCTTTGGTGGCTGCTGCGGGCACGCGGAACCCTTACCGGTCGAGGTGGAGGTGGTGAGAACCTAACCGGAGCCGGCCCGCACCGGCTGTCCCGTCCGCGGCGCCACGGGGATCGCGCCGGTTGTTTCGGCGCTTCGGATGACCTCCGGTCGCCGAACGGGCCACCGGTGGTGTGCGGGTGGTCCGTTCGCGGGGCCGGTGCGACCCCCTCGCACCGGCCCCGCGTCGACCCGCGCCCGCAGGCTCGTCAGTGTTGCGGGATGTTCTGTACCCCGATCCGCTTGCGGAACACCCAGTAGGTCCAGCCCTGGTAGGCCAGCACGATCGGGGTGAACACCACCGCCACCCAGGTCATGATCTTCAGGGTGTAGGGGGTGGAGGCGGCGTTGGTGGCGGTGAGCGTGCCGGCGGCGTCCAGGGTCGACGGCAGCACGTTCGGGAACAGCGCGGCGAACAGGGTCGCCACGGCCAGGGCGATGGCCACGGCCGTGCCGGTGAACGCCCAGCCCTCCCGGCGTACCCGGGCGGCGGCGACACCGGCGAGCAGGGCGAGTGCGGCGCCGGCGGCGAGCACGACGGCGGCCCCGCTGGAGCGGATGCTCAGCGTCCACACCAGGAAGGCCACCGCCACCACGGCGGTCCCGGCGCCGACCTTGACGGCGAGCGCGCCGGCCCGCTCCCGGATGTCGCCGGTGGTCTTCAGGGCGAGGAACACCGCGCCGTGGGTGAGGAACAGGCCCAGGGTGGTCACCCCACCGAGCAGGGCGTACGGGTGGAGCAGGTCGAGCAGGCCGCCGGCGTACTCGTGGTCGGCGGTCAGCGGCACGCCGCGCAGGATGTTGGCGAAGGCGACGCCCCACAGGACCGCCGGCAGCAGCGAACCGACGAAGATGGCGGTGTCCCAGCGGCGCTTCCAGGACGCCTCGGGGCGCTTGTGCCGGTACTCGAAGGCCACCCCGCGAGCGATCAGGGCGAGCAGGATCAGCAGCAGCGGCAGGTAGAAGCCGGAGAAGAGGGTGGCGTACCACTCGGGGAAGGCGGCGAACATGGCCCCGCCGGCGGTGATCAGCCAGACCTCGTTGCCGTCCCAGACCGGGCCGATGGTGTTGATCAGGACCCGGCGTTCCCGGTCGTCGCGGCCGAGCACGGGCAGCAGCATGCCGACGCCGAAGTCGAAGCCTTCGAGGACGAAGTAGCCGGTGAAGAGCACGGCGACGAGGAGAAACCAGACGGTCGTCAGTTCCACGGTGGGCTCCGGGGTCAGTAGGCGAACGCCAGCGGGCGCTCGGCGTCGTCGTCTGCGGCCGGCTCCGGGGTGACGTCCGGCACGCCGGCCTTCGCGTAGCGGACCAGCAGCTTGAACTCGATCACCGCGAGGGTCGCGTAGATCAGGGTGAAGGCGGTGAACGAGGTGAGCACCTCGGCCAGCGAGACGCTGCGGGACACGCCGTTGCGGGTGAGCATCTCGCCGAAGACGATCCACGGCTGGCGGCCCATCTCGGTGAAGATCCAGCCGAAGGAGTTGGCCAGCAGCGGCAGGACCGGCATGACCAGGCCGGCGCGCAGCAACCAGCGGCTGGTCGGGGCGCGTCCCTTGCGCTGGGTCCAGAGCACCAGCAGGGCGATCGCGGCGGCGGCCATCCCGAGCGCGATCATGAAGCGGAAGCTCCAGTAGGTGACCGGGATGATCGGGGTGTAGCTGCCGGCGCCGTACTGGGTGGCGTACTGGGCCTGCAGGTCGTTGATGCCGTGCACGGTGCCGTTCGGGTCGCCGGTGCCGAGGTACGACAGCAGGTGCGGGATCTTGATGGCGAAGATCTCCCGGCTGCCGTCGAGGCTGCCGACGGTGAGCACGGAGAACGAGGCGGGGCTCTCGGTGGTGTAGAGGCCCTCGGCGGCGGCCATCTTCATGGGCTGCACCTGGGTCATGATCTTGCCCTGGATGTCGCCGGTGAACAGGACCAGCGCCGCGGAGACCAGCACCACCCAGGAGCCGAATTTCGTGGCGAAACGGTAGGCGTCGGTGTCGGCGCCGCCGGGGCCGCGAATCACGTGCCACAGCCCGACGGCCACGATCAGGGACCCGGCGACCAGGAACGCGCCGGCCAGGGTGTGCGGGAAGGTGATCAGGGCGACCTTGTTGGTGAGCACCGCGACGAAGTCGGTCAGCTCGGCCCGGCCGGTGTCCGGGTTGATCCGGTAGCCGACGGGGTTCTGCATGAACGAGTTCGCGGCCAGGATGAAGTAGGCGGACAGGTTGGTGCCGATGGCCGCGGCCCAGATGGCGGCCAGGTGCAGCCGCTTGGGCAGCCGGTCCCAGCCGAAGATCCACAGGCCGATGAAGGTGGATTCGAGGAAGAACGCGACCAGGGCCTCGATGGCCAGGGGCGCGCCGAAGACGTCGCCGACGAAGCGCGAGTAGTCCGACCAGTTCATGCCGAACTGGAACTCCTGCACGATGCCGGTGACCACGCCCATCGCGAAGTTGATCAGGAAGAGCTTGCCGTAGAACTTGGTGAGCTTGAGGTACCGCTCGTTGCCGGTGCGGTGCCACAGGGTCTGCAGGATGGCCACCAGCACGGACAGGCCGATGGTCAACGGCACGAAGAGAAAGTGGTAGACGGTGGTGACACCGAACTGCCAGCGGGCGACGTCCAACGCGTCCACCTGAAACCCCCAGCTGTGCATACTACGAGACGTAGTAAATACTACTCGACGTCGTAGACGGACGTGCAGGGCCAGAGGGCCCGATCCGCTCCGGGACCAATGACCCTGATCACCTCGGAACCGATCAGGATTCGAGAAGCGCCCGCCCGCGGCCGCTCCGTAGCGTGGCCGACGTGCACCTGATCGGCAGGCACGGAGAAGGAGACAACGCATGAAAGCCCACGTCAGCTCGATCCTGCTCGGCGTACGAGACATGGAGCGGTCCAAGCGGTTCTACACCGAGGGCCTCGGCTGGACGATCGCGCAGGACTACGGCGTCTCGGTGTTCTTCGCACCGGACGGCGGCTCGCCCGTCGGCTTCTACGGCCGCGACGGCCTCGCCGAGCAGGTGGGCGCCAGCCCGGAGGGCGGCGGCTTCAGCGGGCTGGTCCTCACCTACGTGGTCCGCAGCGAGGGGCGGATCGACGAGGTCATGGCGGAGGCCGAGAAGGCCGGCGCCACGATCCTCAAGCCCGCCGGTCCCCTGCCCTGGGGCGGGTACGGCGGCTCCTTCGCCGACCCGGACGGCTACATCTGGAGCCTCGGCTACAGCGCTCAGGGCGAGAACCAGCCCTACGCCGAGTAGGCCCCGGTCGGTGTCCTCCGCCGCGGCGGAGGACACCGACGACCCGGGGATCGGCTCCCCCGCTCACCCCCGCGCGTGCGACCATCCAGCACTGATGGACACCCCGACCACCCACTGGCGGGCGCCCCTGCTCTGGCGCGCCGCGCAACTGGCCGCCCGTGGCCTCGTCGGCCTGCTCGGCCGCCTCGAGGTCACCGGCGACGTGCCGGACGACCTGCGGCACGGACCGCTGATCCTGGCCGCCAACCACATCAGCCCCTTCGACCCCGTGGTGCTCACCGCGGCCTGCCAGGTCCGCGGCATCCGCCCGCGGATCATGGCCACCGGCGGGCTGTTCCGCGCCCCGGTGATCGGATCGCTGATGCGCCGCGCCGGGCACATCCGCGTCGACCGGGGCACCCGCTCCGTGCACCACTCGCTGGAGATGGCCGCCGGCGCGGTGGCCGGCGGCTCGGTGGTGCTGGTCTACCCAGAGGGGCGCATCGGCCTGGACCCCGGCATGTGGCCCGAGCGGGGCAAGACCGGCGCCGCCCGGCTCGCCTTCGCCGGCGGCGCTCCCGTCGTCCCGGTCGCCCAGTGGGGCTCCCACGAGGTGCTGCCCTACCAGGCGCCGAAGGGCATGCTGCGCGGCCTCGCCCGGTCGGTGCTGCGGCGGCCGGTCATCCGGGTGCGCTTCGGCGCCCCGGTGCTGCTGCGCGACCTGCACCCCGGCACCCCGGGGGCGGCGCGGCGGGCCACCGACCGGATCATCGACGCGATCACCGACGAGCTCGCGCCGCTGCGCCCGGACGAGCCGGACCGGCCCCGCCACGTCGACCCGGGCCGGCCGCTCGACACCAGCCGGTCCCACCGCCGCCTGGCCGGGTGACCCTCGTCCTCACCGGGGGCCAAGGGACCGACGGGGGCTGATGCCGCCGATTCGCCGCCTGGCCCGCCCCGGCGGTGAGACCGTGGCGGCAGGAGGCACCCGTGAGCGCACCCACCGTGCTGATCACCGGCACGTCCACCGGCATCGGCCTGCAGACGGCCGTGGGCGCGGCCCGCGCCGGCTGGCGCACCGTCGCCACCCTGCGCGACCCCGCCCGCGCCGACCGGCTGCGCGCCGCCGCCGACGCCGCCGGGGTCGGCGACCTGCTGGAGGTACGCCGGCTCGACGTCGTCGACGAGGCCGCGGCGGCCGCCTGCGTGGCCGAGGTGGTCGCCCGGCACGGCCGGCTCGACGCGGTGGTCAACAACGCCGGCGCCGGGCACGTCGGCACCCTCGAACAGGAGACCGTCGACGACGTCCGCGCGGTCCTGGAGGTCAACTTCTTCGGCGTCCTGCACGTCACCCGGGCCGCCCTGCCGCACCTGCGCGCCAGCCGGGGACGGCTGATCACCGTGACCAGCGTGGGCGGGGTGGTCGGGCAGCCGTTCAACGAGGCGTACTGCGCGGCGAAGTTCGCCGTCGAGGGGTTCATGGAGAGCCTCGCCCCGGTCGCCGCCACCCTCGGGGTCAGCGTCACCGTCATCGAGCCGGGCGCCGTGGCCAGCGAGTTCGTCGCCAACGTCAACCTTGACGCCGAGGCCGCGGTCGCCGCCGCCGGGGTGTACGGGCCGGCGCTGCGCGCGTACCTGGATCGCAGCGCCGCCGCGTTCGCCGCCGCCCAGTCGCCCGCGGACGCCGCCGCGGCGGTGGTGGCGACGCTGATCGACCCGGAGCCCGCGCCCCGCGTGCAGACCTCCCCCGCCGCCCGGCAGTTCGTCGGCGTCAAGCTGGCCGACCCCGACGGGCTCGGGGTGACCGCGCTGACCGCCGGGTGGGTGCGCTGAGGCTCAGCCGGCGGCGCCCAGCCGGGCATCCAGCGCGGCCAGGTCGGGCACGAACCAGACGTGGTCGTGGCGGTTGGACTCGGCCACCAGGGCCCGCAGCGCGCCGCTGGCCGCCAGGTGCGCGGAGATGTCGCCGACGACGACCAGCCGCACCCGGTAGTTGACGAACTTCTGCATGATCTCGCCGGCGAAGCGGGATCCCAGGGAGAAGAAGCTCGGGTCGAGCCGGCCGGCGGGCACGGCCACCACCTCGGCGCCGCCGAAGGCCGCGCCGCCGATCAGGTCGAGGGCCGCGTCGGTCGTGGCCACGGGCGGGCCGGCCGGGTCGCAGACCAGCACCGGCACCCCGGCCCGGTCCTCCAGCACGTCAGGCATCGCCGGTCTCCTTCCCGGTGAGCAGGTCGTTGTCGCCGGCCAGCACGGCGTCGACCAGGTGCAGCAGGTCGGCGGTGGCGGCGGCGTCGCCCAGGATCACGATCTTCATGCGGTGGCGTTCCTCGTCGTGGACGGTCTGCACGCGCAGCGGGCGCGCGGGGTCGTGATGGGTGTTGACGCCGGCCAGCACCAGCGTGGACAGGCGGTCGGCCGCGGCCCGGTCGACGCCGTCGACCTGCACGATGCTCGACACCTCCAGCGCGGGCGGGCCGGGCGCCGGGGCCGGTCGGCCGGTCAGCGCGTCCAGGTCGGCGCGGGCGATCCGGTACTGCTTGCCGATCCGCACCGCGCGCAGCCGGCCGTCGCGGATGTAGCCGCGCACGGTGCGCACGTGCAGCCCGAGCAACTCCGCCACCTGCTCGACCGAGTACATGTCATTACCCATCGTTCCCTACCCTAGCGCCGTCAGGGAGGGATAGGGAAGTTCGTTGTCGCGATGCCGGTCGGTCATCCGGAGGCCACCCGCGCCCGGCATACTTCCGGCGTGCAGCCCCGTCACGGCTACCTCGACGCCCCCGCGCCGCTGGCCTTCGCCCACCGCGGCGGCGCGGCCGAGGGCGACGAGAACACCGCCGCCGCGTTCGCCCGCGCCATCGCCCTGGGCTACCGCTACGTGGAGACCGACGTGCACGCCACCGCCGACGGGGTGCCGGTGATCCTCCACGACCCCACCCTGCGCCGGGTCACCGGCGAACCCGGCCGCATCGCCGACCTGCGCTGGGCCGACCTGGCCTCGGTACGCGTCGGCGGCGCCGCCGTGATGCCGCGCCTCGACGAGGTCCTCGGCGCCTGGCCCGAGGTCCGGTTCAACGTCGACGTGAAGGCCGACGGCGGCGTCGTGCCGACCGTCGACACGGTGGCCCGCACCGGGGCCGGCGACCGGGTGCTGCTCGCCTCGTTCAGCGACGCCCGGCTGGCCCGGCTGCGCGCCCTGGCCGGGTCGAAGGTCGCCACCAGCCTGGGCATGCGCGGGGTGGCCCGGCTGCGGATGGCCTCCCTGCACGGGCGGCCGATGCGGCTGCCCCCGTCGGTGGTCGCCGCCCAGGTCCCCGTCCGGTACGGGCGCCTGCCCGTGGTCGACCGGCGGTTCCTCGACTACTGCCACCGCCTCGGGTTGCAGGTGCACGTCTGGACGATCGACGAACCCGCCGAGATGCACGACTTACTTGATCTTGGTGTGGATGGCATCATGACCGATCACGTCGGCGTGCTGCGCGACGTCTACCGCAGCCGCGGCCACTGGGCCGCCTGAACCTCGAGGACCCCGATGGCCGATACGGTCGCCCCCGCCGTCGCCGAACCCGCCCACCCGGGCAGCACCCGCCGCGAGCGCACCGGCTGGTACTTCTACGACTGGGCGAACTCCGCATTCCAGACCACGGTGATCACGGTCTTCCTCGGCCCGTTCCTCACCACCGTCACCGAGCTGGCGGCCGGCTGCGAGTTGGGCGCGGACAACTGCGACGGGGCCGTGCACCCGCTGGGCATCCGGGTCGCCGCGGGCTCCTTCTACCCGTACCTGATCTCGCTGTCGGTGTTCCTCACCGTGTTCGTGCTCCCGGTGGTCGGTGCGATCGCCGACCGGTCGGCGCACAAGAAGCGGCTGCTCGCCGCGGCGGCGTTCACCGGCGCCGGCGCGACCGTCGCGTTCGCGTTCGTCACCGGCGACCGCTACCTGCTCGGCGGCGCGCTGTTCCTGGTCGCGAACATCTCCTTCGGCGCCGCCGTGGTGGTCTACAACTCGTTCCTGCCCCAGCTCGGCGGCCCCGACGACCGGGACGCCATCTCCAGCCGCGGCTGGGCCATCGGCTACCTCGGCGGCGGGGTGCTGCTCGCGGTGAACCTGGTCGCGGTCACCCTGCTCAGCGAGGAGGGCAACGCGCAGCGCACCCTCGACCTGGCCCGCTGGTCGATCGTGTCGGCCGGCGTCTGGTGGGCGGCGTTCACCCTGCTGCCGCTGCGCTGGCTGCGCGAGCGCCCCACCGCCGCGGCGCTGCACGGTGGCGGCAACGTGCTCACCGACGGGTTCCGGCAGCTCGGCCGCACCCTGCGGGAGATCAAGACGTACCCGCTGACGCTGTTCTTCCTGCTCGCCTTCCTGGTCTTCAACGACGGCATCCAGACCGTCATCACCCTGGCCAGCCAGTACGGCACCAAGGAACTGAAGCTGGAGCAGAACACCCTGATCGTGACGATCCTGCTGGTGCAGTTCCTGGCCTTCGGCGGCGCGCTCGCCCTCGGCGCGCTGGCCCGGCGCATCGGCGCCTGGAAGACCGTGCTGCTGTCCCTGGTGCTCTGGACCGGCGTGATCATCGCGGCGTTCCGGCTGCCCGCCGAGGCGCCGGTGCCGTTCATGGTGCTCGGCGGGTGCATCGGTCTGGTGCTCGGCGGCAGCCAGGCGCTGAGCCGGTCGCTGTTCAGCCAGCTCATCCCCGCCGGCAAGGAGGGCGAGTACTACGGCTTCTACGAGATCAGCGACAAGGGCACCAGCTGGCTCGGGCCGCTCGCCTTCGGCCTGGTGTTCCAGCTGACCTCCTCCTACCGGGTGGGCCTGGTCTCCCTGCTGATCTTCTTCGTGGTCGGGTTCGCGCTGCTGGCCGCCGTGCCGATCCGCCGGGCCATCATCGCCGCCGGCAACACCCCGCCCCGGGTGCTGTGAGGCCCGCCCCCGCTCCGCGCGAGCAAGATCCTTCCGCGTCGATGGGCTAGGCTGCCGCGACGTGACCGACGACGCCGCTGCCGCCCCGATCTGCCTGGCCCTCCCACTTCCGGGCCCCGGCGACGACCGTGCCGGCGGCTGCGCCGCCGCCCGCGCCGTCAACGGCCGGCCGTTGCACGCCGCCGCGCTGAAGTTCTTCTGGGGGCCGATGGACTGCGGCAAGTCCACGATGGCCCTGCAGATGAACTACAACCATGCCCGGCAGGGCCGCCGCGGCCTGGTGACCACCCGCATCGACCGCTCGCTCGGCCCGCAGGTCACCACCCGCATCGGGCTGGCCCACTCCGCCGTCGAGGTCACCGACGACCTGGACCTGCGCGACCTGGTCCGCGACGCCTGGGCCGAGGGGGTACGCGTCGACTACCTCATCTGCGACGAGGCCTCCTTCTACAACCTGGACCACATCGAGCAGATGGCCGACCTGGTCGACAACTTCGACGTCGACGTGTACGCCTTCGGCCTGGCCACCGACTTCCGCTCCTGCCTGTTCCCCGCCGCGCAGCGGCTGTTCGAACTCGCCGACGAGGTGGCCCGCATCCAGGTCGAGGTGCTCTGCTGGTGCGGCCGCGAAGGGCGGCTCAACGCCCGCGTCGTCGAGGGGCGGGTGGTGCGCGAGGGCGAGCAGGTCGTCATCGGCGACACCGTGGACACCGCCGACGTGCGCTACCAGGTGTTGTGCCGGCGCCACTACCGCTCCGGCGACCTCGGCCCGCGCGCCTGACGGGCGCGCTCCTGGAGGTCGAGAGCGTCGGCCTCACGTCCTGCGACGCCGCCGTGTGGGTCGAGCCGAAGCTGGGGTGAGCGCGATCAGAACGGGTCGCCGCAGACCCGCCACTTCCCGTCCTCCTGGACGATCGGCAGTTCCCGCTCCTCGCTGCCGCCACCGTCACGGGTCAGCCGCACCGTCACCGTGCCGCGGGGCCGCCCGCCCCGGGTCTGCACCGCGACGTCCACGATCTCGTAGCCGCTGACCTGCGGCGGTGTGCGTACCCAACTGCCGAAGCCGACCTGGCTCCACTTCCCGCGCGCCTCCCGGCACAGCTTGTCGTACGCCTGGTCGGTCTCCCCGGCGGCGACCTCCCGGAAGAACGCCTCGGCGGTGTCCCGGACCGGGCCGTTGGCCTGCAGCACCACCTGCACGTTCCAGACGCCGAGCCCGGCCACCCCCACCAGGCAGGTGCCCAGCCCGAGGGCGGCGACCAGCACGCCGGCGCGTACCGGCCGGCGGCGGCGCCGGGCCGGCCGGCTCTCCGCCCGTTCCCTGCCCATCACCACCGACGGTAGAGACTGGCGGGCCGGCCCGCAGGAAGTTGTGGCCGGCCGGGCCGAGCAGCGATCCGCCGGACGAACCTGACAGCAGGTGGCAGGTACCTTCGGCAGACTGGCCGGCATGACAGAGCACGCCGACCTCGCCATGGTCAACCTCGACAGTTCCGACCCGGCTGCCCACGCCGCGTTCTACTCCCGCGCTCTCGGCTGGGAGGTCACCCACAGCCAGGCCGAATACGCCATGATCAGCAAGGACGGGACCTCGATCGGCTTCGGCCTGGTGCCCGGCTACGCGCCGCCGGCCTGGCCGGACGAGACCGCCGGCAAGCGCTACCACCTCGACCTCTACGTCGACGACGTGGCCCTGGCCGAGAAGGACCTCGTGGCGGCCGGCGCGACGCGGCCGGAGTTCCAGCCGGGCGGCGAGCGGTGGACCGTGCTGCTCGACCCGGTCGGCCAGCCGTTCTGCCTCTGCCCCCGGCCGCAGGGCTGAGCACCGCCGCCGGCCCGCCGGGGGTTGCCCGGCAGGCCGGCGGACCGGTCAGCGGAAGTCGGCGACGTGCCGCGCCGCCCAGTCGGCGAAGCCGCGCGGCGCACGGCCGAGCAGGCGCGCGACGTCCGGACTGACCCGCTGCTCGGCCGGCGACGGCGTGCCCAGGATGCTCAGGGTCGCCACCACCACCGGCTCCGGCATGAACGCGAGCATCTGCTCCCGCGCCTGCTGCGGGGTCTGCTCGACGAATCGGACCGGCTCGCCGAGCGCCGCCGCGAGCGCCGCCGCCCGCTCCCGCGGTGAGACCGCCACCGGGCCGGTCAGCTCGTACGTGCCGCCGGCGTGGCTACCGTCGCGCAGCGCGAGCGCCGCCACCTCGGCGATGTCGGCCGGGTCGACGCTCGGCAGCGCCACGTCGCCGAACGGCGCCTGCACGACGCGCCCGGCGCGTACCCCGGGCGCCCAGGCCAGGGCGTTGGAGTGGAAGCCGCCCGGTCGCAGCACCGTCCACTCCAGCCCGGAGGCGCGGACCGCCTCCTCCTGCCCCGGCGGATGGCGCTTCGTCGCCACGCCCTGCGAGGACAGCAGGACCACCCGGCGTACGCCGGCCTGCCGCGCGGTGTCGAGGATGGCGCCCGGGTCCGCGCCGTCGGTCAGTTGCTCGCCGGTGAGCAGCAGGAACAACGCCTCGGCGCCGTCGAACGCCGCCTTCAGCCCGGTCGGGTCGGCCAGATCGGCGCGGATCGCTCGGACGCCGGACGGCAGGTCCGTCGCCGAGACCCGCCGGGACACGGCCGTCACCGGCTCACCCGCTGCGGCCAGCGCCCGCACCAACGGTCGTCCGACGTTTCCCGTCGCTCCGGTAACCACGATCATGATGTGCCCCTCTCGATGTGCGATGTGGAGCAGGCTAATCGCCTGCGTATAGTAGGTACCTAGAAGAAAGTAGCGGCGTCGGGAGGGAATGTGAGCAGCACCACCTGGCAGCCCCGCACGGGCGGTGACCCGGAACTGGCGTGCCCCATCGCCCCGGTGGTCGACCTCGTGTTCAGCCGCTGGACCACGCCGATCCTCTGGGCCCTGCACGAGTACGGCCGGCAGCGCTTCGTCGAGCTGGAACGCCGTCTGGTCACCATCACCCCGAAGGTGCTCACCCAGCGACTGCGGCAGCTCGAACGCGACGGCCTGGTCCTGCGCACCTACCACGCCGAGGTCCCGCCCCGGGTCGAATACGAGATCACCGAGCTGGGGCGCAGCCTGGCCCCGCTCTTCGCCCACCTGGCGCAGTGGTCCGCCGGGCACCTCGACCGGGTCGAGCAGGCCCGCCAGGACTACGACGCCCGCCAGCGGCCGCCGCGCGGCCGCTGACCGGTCACCGCAGCGGGCCCCGGGCGACCGCCGCACGCATCCCGGCCGGGTCGCCGGCGGGGACGTACTCCAGCCACCAGGTCACTCCGGCCGCCGCAAGCTCCGCCAGGTAGGCCCGCTCGGCCCGCTCGTCGGGTCGCCGCCGCCGGCCACCGATCGCCACGTCGAACGGCTGCCCGTCGGCGCGGGTGGCCGGCAGCGCGGCGACCACCTCGCGCACCTCGTCCGCGGTGACGTCGGACCAGCCGGCCGTGTCGGTCAGCTTGTAGGGCACGATGCCGTCCGCGCGGGCGGCCCGCCGCAGCACGGCCTTGGCCTGCAGGCTGCCGCCGACCCAGACGGGCACCCGGGGCGACTGCACCGGCGCGGGTCGCAGCGCCACCGCCTCGGCCCGGTAGTGCGCGCCCCGATGCGTGACCCGTTCACCGCCGAGCAGCCCGACCAGCAGGTCGAGGCCCTCGTCGAGCATCGCGGCACGGGTCTTCACGTCGGTCGGCTCACCGAATGCGGCGAGCCCTCGGTCGGCCGGGTCGCCGACACCCACGGCGACTCCGGCCCGACCGCCGGAGAGGTGGTCGAGGGTGAGCACCTCGCGGGCCAGCTTGGCCGGGCGGCGCCGGGGCAGCGCGGTGACCGTGGTGCCCAGCCGGAGCCGGTCGGTGCGGCCGGCCACCGCCGCCAGCACCAGCCAGGGATCCCAGGTCGGCGGGTCGTCGCCGGCGTGGTGGATGAGGTAGTCCTCCAGGAACACCCCGTCCCAGCCGGCCCGCTCGGCCAGCTCGCCGAGCGCGACCAGGTCGGACACCGTCACCGAGGCGCCTCCGCAGGAGATCTCCAGCCCGTGCCGCATCCCGGCACCCTACGACCGGGGTACGACGTCGAAGGCCAGGTGGTGCCCCTCCGGCGCGGGCGGCAGGACCGGCAGTCCCATCACCGCGGCGAAGAACCGGAGTCCGCACTCACTCCGTCAAGGGACTATCCGCGGCGGCGGGCGCGCGCCGCCCAGATCGCGTACGCCGGGTCGCGGTCCAGGTTGTGCCGGTCCCGGTCGTAGCGGCGGGTGGTCCGCGGGTCGGCGTGCCCCATGGCGTCCTGCACGTCCTCCAACGGCACCCCCTCGGCGCGGGCCGTGGTGGCGAACGCGTGCCGCAGCGAGTGCGGGGACAGCTTCGCCCAGGCGGGGATCCCGGCCGCCTGGGCGAGCCGGCGCACCAGCCGGAACACCGCGTGCCGGTCCAGCCGCCCGCCGGTCGCGGTGGCCAGCAGCGGCCCGGTCAGCTCCGGCACGGTCACCCCCCCGGCGGCGGCGCGCGCCGCCAGGTACGCGTCAACGGCGTACGCGGTGGCGGGAGTGAGCGCCCGCCGGCGGACCTTGCCGCCCTTGCCGACGAACCGGACGCTGCGGTGGCCGCGCTCGGCGCCCAGGTCGGCGACGTCCAGCGAGACCAGCTCGCCGACCCGCAGCCCCAGATCGGCCAGGAGGACGATGGCGGCCCGGTTGCGGGCGGCGGTCGGACCCGTGTCGGCGTCGGCGGCGGCGAGCAGCGCGTCGACCTCCTCGGGGGTGAGCCCGATCGTGGCGGAGTGATCGCGGTCGACCCGGGGACGGTCCGCGGCGGCGACCGGGTTGGCGTCCAGCGCGCGCAGCTTGACCAGGAAGTCGTACCAGCTCGACAGGGCGGACAGGCGGCGGGCCACGGTGGCCGGGGTGAGCGGCCGGCCGCCCCGGCCGCACGGCGTGGACTCCAGCTCCCGCCCGTAGTCGTTCACGTCGAGGAAGCTGGCCCGCAGCGGGTCGAGGCCGCGGCCGGCGCACCAGCTCAGCCACCCGGTGACGTCCCGCCGGTACGCGTCGCGGGTGTGTTCGGACAGCCGCCGGTTGCGCAGCCACGCCTCGGTGAAATCGGTCGGCCCGCCGCCCAGGGCGGGCGCGGATCCGCGGGGCAGCACCTCGGGACGCAGCATGTGAGAAAGGCTCTCAGCCGGCCGGGCGATTCGCGACGAGGCGCGCCCGACGATCTCCCGCCGCCGCAAGGACCGGCGCCGGCCGCTCGGCGCCGTGTCACCGGCCCGGCCGGGCCGGCGGCGCGGATTCTCCGGAGCGGGATACCGTCACGGCGTGCGTGCCAGCCGCCTGGTCTCCGTGCTGCTGCTCCTGCAGACCCGGGGCCGGATGACCGCCCAGGAGCTCGCCGACGCCCTGGAGGTGTCGGTCCGGACCGTCTACCGGGACGTCGAGTCGCTCGGCGCCGCCGGCGTCCCGGTGTACGCCGACCGCGGCCCGGCCGGCGGCTACCGCCTGCTGGAGGGCTACCGGACCCGCCTGACCGGGCTGACCGCGCCGGAGGCCGAGGCGCTGTTCCTGGCGGGCATGCCCGGTCCGGCCGCCGAGCTGGGCCTCGGGCCGGTGGTGGCCGCCGCCGAGCTGAAGGTGCTCGCCGCGCTCCCCGACGAGCTGGCCGACCGGGGCGGCCGGGCCCGGCAGCGGTTCCACCTGGACGCGCCCGGCTGGTTCCGGCACCCCGAACCCACCCCGCACCTGGCCGCGCTGGCCCGGGCCGTGTGGGAGGACCGCCTGGTGGAGATGCGCTACCGGCGCTGGCGCGCGCCGCGCGAGGTGACCCGGGTCGTCGCCCCGCTGGGCGTGGTGCTCAAGGCGGGCCGGTGGTATCTGGTGGCCCGCTGCGACGAACAGCTGCGCACCTACCGGGTCGGCGCGGTCCTCGACGTGGCGATCCGCGACGAGCGTTACGAGCGGCCCGCCGACTTCCACCTGGCCGACTACTGGCGGGAATGGACCGAGCGCTACGAGCGGGACGTCTACCGCGACCGGGCCCGGATCCGGGTGACCGCGGCCGCCCTGGAGTTCATGCCGTACGTCCTCCCGCCGGAGATGAGCCGGGTGGCCCGCGCGGCGGCCGGCGAGCCCGGCCCGGACGGCTGGCTGGAGACCACCGTGCCGATCGAGTCGGTGCGGCACGCCCACACCGAGCTGCTGAAGCTCGGCGCCGAGGTGGAGGTGCTGGAGCCGGCCGAGCTGCGCGACCGCCTCACCGCCACGGCGCACGCCCTGGCCCGGCTCTACCCGCCGGCCCCGGACACGCCGGCGGGGGCGGCCGGTTCCCCAGCCATCCCCGCTCCCGCGGTCCCCTGACGCTCGTCTCCCGGGCGCGCGTCCCGTCAGGCGCTGATCTCCCGGCGGCCGTTGCTGGCCGCGGTGACCGCGATCCGGCGCGGCTTGGCCCGCTCGGAGATCGGGATGCGCAGGGTCAGCACGCCGTTCTCGTAGCCGGCCTCCAGCTTGTCGGTGTCGAGGGTGTCGCCCAGGAAGAGCTGCCGGGTGAAGGTGCCCATCGGCCGCTCGGCCGCGACCAGCTCGACGTTGTCGCCGCCGGGCCGGCGCCGCTCGGCGCGGACGGTCAGCACGTTGCGCTCCACCGTGCAGTCGATGCTGTCCGGGTCGACGCCGGGCAGGTCGAAGGCGGCGTGGAAGAAGTCGCCGTCACGGTAGGCGTCGAGGTGCATGACCGCCGGCCGGGCCGTGGTGCCGAAGAACTGCTCGGTGAGCCGGTCGATCTCGCGGAACGGGTCGGTACGCATCAGCATGGTCCTGCCTCCTCGGTTCTCCTGGCCGAAGGTGTCAAGTTGAGTCGGGGCGACTCAAGTCCTCGATTTCTTGTTTTAGCGCGACACGGCGGCGTCGTCAACCCTTGCCGGGTCAACGGGTTGCCCGGCTCACGGTCGCCAGTAGACGCCCTGCTCGCGAGCGAGCAGCAGGTCGTCGACCAGGTAGCGGCGCAGCGACACGTGGTCGGCCTCGCCGCCCTCGCACCACCGGCGCAGCGCGTCGTCCACGGCCCGTTCCGGATAGCGCACGCCCGGCTCGAAGGAGCGCTCGGTGATGTGCTCCAGCAGCACCCGGCGGCGGCCGCGCTGGGCGGGCAGCCGGGTCAGCGTGCCGTCGCGGAGGAAGGTGCGCAGAATCGTCTCGCGGGGGTTCGCCGCCGTGGCCGGGGTGGGCGGGCCGCCGGCGCGGGCGAAGTCACGCAGCCGCTGGCCGTCGACGCGCAGCCCGGCCCCGTCGTCGGTCAGCACGCCGACGTCGGTGAGCCGGCGGACCGCGGTGGCGGCGTCCCGGGCGGACAGCCCGGTCCGGGACACGACGGCGGAGAGGTCCCCGGCGCCGAGCACGACGGCGGCGAACACGGCGCGGCGGCGCTCGTCGGCGAGCGCCCCCGCGAGGGCCTGTGCACTCATGACGGGCAGCCTGCCAGCGCCCGCCGCCGAGCGGCCACGGGTTTTCCCGCCGTGTGGCCGGGCCGCGGCGGCTCGGCTCAGGCGGGGACCGGCGCAGCGAAGTCGACGTCGGCCGTGTCGACCGTGCCGGCGGTGCGGCCGGGCGCGGAGTGGTAGCTCCAGTAGAGGTTGGTGTGGGCGATGACCTGCGCCGGCGGCGGGGCGCCGTAGGCGGAGAGGTCCTCGGTGGTGTGGGCGTCGGCGACCAGCGTCGCGTCGTAGCCGCGGGTGACCGCCCCGTGCAGCGTCGAGCGGATGCACGCGTCGGTCTGCGCGCCGGTCACGACGAGCCGGCCGACGCCCCGCGTGGCGAGGACGGACTCCAGGTCGGTGTCCTCGAAGGAGTCGCCCCAGGCTTTGTGCACCAGCGCCTCGCTGTCGCGGCGCACCAGCTCGGGCACGTACTGCCACTGCTCGCTGCCGGTGGGCAGCTCCTCGCTGCGGTGCTGCACCCAGACCACCTCGACGCCGGCCTCGCGGGCCCGGTCGACGAGGACGGCGATGTTGCCCACCACCCGGTCCCGGTCGTGGGCGTGCTGCACGACGCCGTTCTGCACGTCGATGACGAGCAGGGCGGTGTGCGGTCGGTCGACGAGGGTGCTCATGGCGCCTCCCTGGACGGGCGTCGGCTGGTCGCGACCAACCTAGCCCCGGCCACCGACATTCCGGCCGGTCAGATCCGGCCCGGCGGCGGCTCGGCCGCCAGGGTGACCCGGCGGAGCAGGTCGGCGAGGGTCCGTCGCTCGTCCGGGGTCAGCGCGCCGAAAACCCGGTGCTCCTCGTCGCCGACCACCCCGATGGCGCGCTGCCAGGCGGCCCGGCCGGCGTCGGTGAGTTCCACGTCGATCCGGCGGCGGTCCACCTCGGACGGGATCCGCCGGACGAAGCCCCGGCGGATCAGCGCGTCCACCCGCGCGGTGATCGAGGCGGGCGCCATCCGCAGGTCGCCGGCGATCTCCGAGGGCGCGGCCCGGCCGCCCCGGCCGGCGAGGGCGTGCAGGGTGCCGTACTCCTTCTCCTGGAGATCCAGCTCGGCCAGCGCGCGGTCCTTCACCTCGCGCAGGTGCCGGCCGAGCAGCAACATCCGGACGACCGCCCCCTCCACGTCGGGGTCCAGGTCGGGCACCACGGGCAGCCAGCGTTCGATGTGCTGGTCGACGGGGTCGCGGTCGGTCACCCGACCACGGTACGCCGGCAACTAAATATTCGTTGTCGAAATATTCGACGTCGAAGTATCCTGCGGAGGTGACGCATCCCCTCCGGCTCCGCGCCTTCCGCCTGCTGTTCCTCGGGCGCACCGTCTCCGCGATCGGCGACGCCGTGGTCCCCACCGCGCTGGCCCTGGCCGTGCTCCGGGCCACCGGATCGACCACCGACCTCGCCGTGGTGCTCGGCTGCGCGATGGTGCCCCGGCTGCTGCTGCTGCCCCTCGGCGGTGTGGTCGCCGACCGCTTCGACGCCCGCCGCGTCGCCCTCGCCACCGACCTGGTGCGCTGCGTCGCCCAACTGGTCGTCGGCATCGAACTGCTCGGCGGCGCCCCCACCCTGGCCCACCTCGCGGTGGCCTCCGCCGTCGGCGGCGCGGCCTCGGCGTTCGCCATGCCGACCTCCTCCCCGCTGGTCGCCGGCACCGTCGACGCCGGCGGCCGGCAGCGGGCCAACGCGCTGATGGGCGCGACCGGCAACGCCAGCCGGCTGGCCGGCCCCGCCCTGGCCGGGCTGCTGGTCTGGACCGTCGGGCCGGGATGGGCGTTCGTGCTGGACGCCGCCTCGTTCGCGGTCAGCGCCGCGCTGCTGGCCGTCATCCGGGTGCGGCACGTGCCAGTCCCGCACCGGTCGCTGCGCGCCGACCTGGTGTTCGGCTGGCGTGAGGTCCGCGCCCGGGACTGGTACTGGAGCAGCCTGCTCGCCCACGGCGTCTGGAACGGCGCCGCCGCGGTGCTGCTCACCCTCGGCCCGGTCGTCGCCGTGGACCGCCTCGGCGGCGAGGGCGTCTGGGTGCTGCTCCAGCAGGCCGGCGCGATGGGCCTGCTGGCCGGATCGCTGCTCGCCGCCCGGGCCCGCCCCCGCCGGCCCGTGCTGCTCGGCAACCTGGCCCTCGCCGCGTACGCGGCGCCGCTGCTGCTGCTCGCCGCCGCCGCGCCCGCCCCGGTGACCGTGACCGCCTACTGCCTCGCGCTGATCGCCCTCGGGTTCCTCAACCCGGTCTGGGAGACCGTCGTGCAGGGCCAGTTCCCGCCCGAGGTGCTCGCCCGGGTCACCTCGTACGACTGGCTGATGTCGCTGGGCGCCATGCCGCTCGGGTACGCCCTCGCCCCGCTCGCCGCCGCGGCCTGGGGCGCACCCGTCCCGCTCGCCGTGGCCGGGGCGCTGGTCCTGGTCGCCTGCGTCGGGACGGCCGCCGTCCCCGGCGTACGCCGGCTGGGCTGGCCGGCCCCGACCCCGCCGGCCGCCGCGGAGCCCGCGCCGGCGGGGCGCTGAGGCCGGCCGGTCAGAGCCGGTGCCCGGTGGTGGCGTCGACGTGTCCGGGCACCTCGTCGTGCCGCTCCCCGACGCTGGACGTGCCGGACGGCTCGAACATCAGGATCGACGCGCCGTCCGGCGCGGACGGCCGGTGCTCCACCCCGCGCGGTACCACGAACACGGCGCCGCGCGGCAGCACCACCTCGCGTTCCGCGCCGTCGCGCAGGGCGATGCGCAGTTCCCCGTCGAGGACCAGGAAGAACTCGTCGGTGTGGTCGTGGGCGTGCCAGACATGCTCGCCGGCCACCTTGGCGATCCGGACGTCGTAGTCGTTGACGGTGGTGACGATGCGCGGACTCCACAGCTGGTCGAAGCGCGCCAGGGCGGCGGCCAGCTCGATCGGCTCAGGGCTCATCGGTCCATCCTCGCGCAGCGCCGCCGCTCACAGGGGACGGTGCATGACGTGCAGCCCCACCCGCCCGAGCGTGGGGTGCGCGAACGACTCCGGCACCGTGCCGATGACCGTGAAACCGAGCCGCCGGTACAGCTGCACGGCCGCCGTGTTGGTCTCGACCACCGCGTTGAACTGCATCGCGGCGAAGCCCTGCCGCCGGGCCCAGTCCAGGGCGTGCTCGCACAGGGCCCGGCCGACCCCGCGGCCCCGGGCGGCGGGGGCCACCATGAAGCTGGCGGTGGCCACGTGCGCGCCCGGCCCCGGCCGGTTGGGCCCCATCTTGGCGGTGCCGAGCACCGTGCCGTCCTCCTCGGCGATCACCGTGCGGCCGGGCGGCCGTTCCACCCACACCTCCTGGGCCACCTCGGCCGGCCACGTCGGGTCGAAGGGGAAGGTCTCCTGGGCGACGATGACGTCCTCGACGATCTGCCAGACCTGGTCCCAGTCGGTCTCGGCGTACTCCCGGATGCGCATCCCGGGCACGCTAGCCGGGCGGTCGCCGGCCGGGTACCGATTTCCGTCCGGCGAGCGGGGCAGCGCGACGGGGTGCGGCGGGACCATCATGGGCAGGTGGCCGAACCCGTCACCGACCTCGACCGCCCCGACACCGGGGCGGCCGCCGCACCGACGACCCCGCCGCCCGGGCCGCGCACCGCCGCGCCCTGGCTGGTGGGCGGGGCCGTCACCGCCGTGCTGCTGCTGCTCGCCGGCCGCTACGGCTACCACCGCGACGAGCTCTACTTCCTGCTCTGCGGCCGGCACCTCGACTGGGGCTACGTCGACCAGGGGCCGCTCGTGCCCGCCCTCGCCCGGCTGGCCGACACCGTCGCGCCCGGCAACCTGGTGCTGCTGCGCACCCCGTCGGCGCTGATCGCCGGCGCGTCGGTGGTGCTGGTCGCGGCGATCGCCCGGGAGTTCGGCGCGGGCCGCGGCACCCAGCTGGCCGCCGCCGTGCTCGCCGCCGCGGCCGGGGTGGTGCTGGCCCCCGGTCACCTGCTCAGCACGACCACCGTCGACCTGCTGGTCTGGCTCGCCGCCGCCTGGTGCGCCGTGCGGATGCTGCGCACCGGCGACAGCCGGTGGGCGCTCGGCATCGGCCTGGCGCTCGGCCTGGGCATGCTCAACAAGCTGCTGCCCGCGCTGCTCGGCGTCGGTCTGCTGGCCGGGGTCCTGATCGCCGGGCCGCGCCGGCTGCTGCGCGACCGGTGGGTGCTGGCCGGCGCCGCCGTCGCCGCCCTGCTCGCCGTGCCCTACCTCGCCTGGCAGGGCGCGCACGGCTTCCCCCAGCTCTCGGTGGCCTCGTCGATCGCCGACGGCGACAGCTCCTACAGCGGCCGGCTCGACGCGGTCGTGCTCCAGGTGCTCATCATCAGCCCGTTCGCCACCCCGGTGTGGATCGCCGGCCTCGTCGCGCTGCTGCGCCGGCCCGGCTGGGCGGCGTACCGGGCGCTCGGCTGGGCGTGGCTCGTGGTGTTCGCGATCGTCGTGCTCGCCGGCGGCAAGGGCTACTACGACGCCCCGCTGCTGCTCGTGCTCACGGCGGCCGGCGCGGTGGTCACCGCCGACTGGGCCCGGCGCGGCGCCGCCCGGGCCCGGCAGGCGCTGCTCGCCACCGCCGCCGCCCTGATGGTCGCCAGCAGCGCGGTCCTGCTGCTGCCCACCCTGCCCGCCGACCGGCTGCCCGGCTTCGTGGTCGACGTCAACTACGACGCGGGCGAGACGATCGGCTGGCCGGCGTTCGCCGACTCGGTCGCCACCGTGCACCGGGGCCTGCCGCCGGAGGAGCGCGCCCGGGCCGTCGTGCTCACCGGCAACTACGGCGAGGCCGGCGCGCTGGCCCGCTACGGCCCGGCCCGTGACCTGCCCCGGGCCTACTCCGGGCACAACAGCATGGCCACCTTCGGTCGCCCGGCCGACGACGTCGACGTGGTCATCGCCGTCGGCTGGGAGCGCCCCGACCGGCTGCGCGCCTGGTTCACCGAGGTCACCGAGGCCGGCCGGGTCGACCAGCGGGTCGACGTCGACAACGACGAGAACGGCGAGCCGATCTTCGTCTGCCGCGGCCTGCGCCGCCCCTGGTCGCAGATCTGGGACAGCGAGGTGACCCACGCCTCCTGACGTCGGGCGACCGGTGCGGGCGGGCCATACTTGTCGTCATGCTCTGGGGTGTCAGCGGACCGCTCTTCCTGCTCGACTACCTGGGGGCGGTCGCCGTGGCCGTCGCCGTCGCGTTGGCGGCGCGGGAGCTGACCGGCCGGCGGGCCCGGGGCGCCGTCCCGGACGCGGTCGAGCTGGCCTACCTCACCGACCGCGCCCTGCTGGCGTGCCAGGTGGGCGTGGCCGCGCTGCACCGCGCCGGCGTGGTACGCCTCGGCGAGCTGGCCACCCTGTCGGTGGACGGTCCGCCGCCGCCCCGGTCGCCCGCGCTGGTCCGCGCCCTGCACGCCGCGCTGCGCCGGCCGCAGACCTGGGCCGCGGTGCTCGCCGACCCCGGTGTCGGCCGGGCGCTGCGCCGGCTGGTCGGCCGGCTCGTCCGGGACGGCTGGCTGCTCACCCCGGCGCAGCGGCGGCGCATCGCGCTGGGCACCCTGCCGCTGTTCGCGGTCGCCGCGGTCGGGGTGACCCGGCTGGTGGAGAGCGCCGTCGAGGGGCGGGACGCGGGCGGGCCGGCCTCCGTGGTGGGCCTGCTGCTGTGCTGCCTGGCCACCGCGCTGGGCGGCTGGTGGCTGTGCGAGGTGCCGGAGACCGGCGCGGCCGCCCGCCGACTGCTGCGGCGGCAGCGCCGGGAGCACGCCGAGCTGGACCCGCAGCGGCGGCCGACCTGGCGGGAACGGGGCGCCGACCAACTGCTGACCGCCATGGCGCTGTTCGGGCCGCGCCCGCTGCTCGCCGTCGACCCGGGCTTCGCCCTGCAGGTCGGGGTCGACCCGGAACGCAACCGCCCGACGCCGGAGCCCAAACCCGCCCGCCGCTGACCCGACGGGCCGGCGCCTCCCCTGCTCGGCGCCGGCCCCGGCCGCTCAGCGCAGCTCGTCGGCGGAGCGGGACACCCGCGCCAGGTCCCGCACCTCGGCGTCCTCGGTGGCGGCGGCCGCCCCGTCCGCGATGGTCGCCAGGTCGGTCAGCCGGACCGGCCCGTCGGACTCCGCACCCCGCAGCGTCTCGGCGAACCAGGCCGCCGCGTAGCAGGCCCGCAACCGCGGCGACGCCGTGGCGAAGCTCCGCTGCACGTCGGCCACGGTCGCCGACCCGTACGTCTCGGCCGGCGTCCGGTCCGCCGGGTCGGTCCAGCGCACCTGCACCTGGGCGATCCGGTCCGACGGGGCCGCGCCCTCGGCGAGCCGGACCGCGTACAGCGCGGTGACGCTGTGCCCGGGGCCGACCTCGCCGCCGTCGACCCGGTCGTCGCGGAAGTCCTCGTCGGCCAGGGCCCGGTTGTCGTAGCCGACCAGCCGGTAGGAGCGCACCGCCTGCGGCGCGAAGGTCACCTGCACCTTGGCGTCCAGCGCCCGCACGCTCAGCGTGGCCGGCAACTGCCGCACGAACACCTCACGGGCCTGTTCCCGCTCGCTGACGTAGACGGCGAAACCGTCGCCCCGGTCGGCGAGCTGCTCCATCAGCTTGTCGCCGTAGTCGCTGCCGACGCCCACGCCGAGCAGGGCGATCTGCTTTTCGGCCTCGGCGCGTACCCGGCGCAGGATCGGATCGGCGTCGGTGCTGCCGACGTTGGCCAGCCCGTCGGAGAGCACGATCACCCGGTTCGTCCGGCCGGGGCGGAAGCCGTCCCGGGCCACCCGGTAGCCGAGCACCAGCCCGGCCTCCAGGTTGGTGCTGTCGCGGGTGTGCAGCGAGTCGATCGCCGCGTGCAGCGGCCGGGCGTCGGCGACCGGGGTCATCTCCCGGACCACCCGGGCCTTGTCGCTGAACTCGACCACGGCGATGGAGTCGGTGGGGCGCAGCTGGTCCACCAGCGTGTGCAGGGCGTCGCGCACCAGGTCGAGCCGGCCCGGCTCGCCCATCGACCCGGAGACGTCGATGACGAAGGTGAGCGCCGCGTCGGGGCGGCGATCCCCGTCCTCGGCGCGGGTCTGCAGGCCGACCCGCAGCAGCCGTTCGTCGCCGCCGGCCCGGTGGGTCTCCGGCAGGCGGGCGCCGTCGACGTGCACGGTGAAGCCGTCGTCGGCGGGCTGCGGGTAGTCCTGGCGGAACGAGTTGACGAACTCCTCCGGCCGTACCGCGCCGCGCTCCGGCAGCCGGCCGTCCATGATGAGCCGGCGGGCGTAGCCGTACGACGCGGTGTCGACGTCGACGGCGAAGGTGGAGAGCGGGTCGTCGGAGGCTCGGGTCTCGTCACCGGACCAGGGGGCGCCGGTGTCCGGGCGGACCGGCCCGTGGGCCGCGTCGCTGCGCTGCCCGCCGCCGTCGGCGGTGCAGGCGCCGGCCGTCACGGTGGTCGCCAGGGCTGCCAGCAGCAGCACCGACCGTCTCAGGTGGACCATGGTTCCTCCAAGGGGCTGGGGACGGGTCATGGCCATTGACGCAGGGCGACGGCGCGGCGGATCCCGCCGTGGCCGAGCCGATACCCAAGCGCGACCGTCGTGACCGATCCGTGCGCGGACCGTGACTTGAGCGGCCCGGCGCGCGGCGGCACGGTGGATGCGGCAGAGTGGGCGCACAACCGGCGGCGGCCGGTACGAGCAGGAGGTGAGCCGTGGACGGCCCGACCGGGGTGGTGTTCCCCGCGACCGGCGACGGCCGGCGCAGCACGACCGTGCTGGGGCGGGCGGTGGTCGCCGACGCCCTGCGGGCGGTCGACCCGGTGGGCGCCCGCTCCGCCGAGCACGAGACCGACTGGCGGCACGGCTACCTGGGCCACTTCCGCCGGCTCGTCGAGGCCGGCCTGCTCTCCCGCGAGGCCGCGCTCACCATCGCCCGGGACGGGCTCGCCGGCCTGCACGCCCGGATGCGCTACGTCCCCGGCGACGGCGGTGAGGTCGCGCTGGACGAGGCGTTCGCGCTGCCCGACGGGGAGCCGCCGCTGGAGACCGCCACGGTGACCGGCGCCGGCCCGGTGGAGCGTGAGCTGTCCGTGCCGTACCGCGGGCAGCGCCTGCGCGGCGACGACCTGCGCCGCCGCCTCGACGCCTGGGTGGACGCGGGCGTCGTCGAGCCGAGCTGCGCCGAGGCGGTCCGGGCGGTGCAGGCCAACCCGGACTGGTTGGACCTGCGCGACCAGCGGCTCGTGGTGCTCGGAGCGGGCGCCGAGATGGGCCCGCTGCCGTCGGTGCTGCGCTGGGGCGGCGACGTGGTCGCGGTCGACCTGCCCCGCCCGGAGATCTGGCGCCGCCTGCTGCGCACCGCCCACCGGCACGGCGGCCGGCTGCACCTGCCGGTGCGGCCCGGCACCGGCGACGGCGAAGCCGCCCTCGCCGCCGGCGCCGGCGCCGACCTGCTGCACCGCCTGCCGCAGGCCGCCCGCTGGCTCGACGGCCTGGACGGCCGGCTCGTGCTCGGCAACTACGTGTACGCCGACGGCGCGACCAACGTCCGGGTCGCCACCGCGGTCGACGCGCTCACCGTCCACCTGGGGCGCCGCCGCCCGGACACCGCGCTGGCCTTCCTGGCCACCCCCACCGACGTGTACGCCGTGCCCGCCGAGGCCGTGGCCCACGCCGAACGCGGGTACGCCGCCCGCGGCGTGGCGCGCCGGTCGCTGCGGCTGCTCTCCGGCGGCCGGCTGCTGCACCGCAACTACCCACCCGGCGCCGACCCCGGCATCAACGACAGTCTGGTGCCGCAGCAGGGGCCGAACTACGCGCTGGCGAAGCGGCTGCAACGCTGGCGGGCGGCGGTGGCGCGGGACGCGGGCGCCACCGTGTCGTTCACCGTGGCCCCGCCCACCCGGACCCGCTCGGTGCTGCGCAACCGCGCTCTCGCGGCCGCGTACGCCGGGGCGCACCGGTTCGGCATCGAGGTGTTCGAGCCGGCCACCAGCAACACCCTGATGGCCGCGCTGCTCGTGCACGACCTGCGCACCGGCGGCGGTCCGGTCCAGGACCACCCGTGGCGGGACGAGGCGTACGCGGCGGCGCACGGCGGCCTGTGGCGGGTGCCGTACGCCCCGCGCAGCGCGCTCGGCCTGGCCGTGCTGCTGGGACTGGGTGGCGCACGGGCCTGACAGGTTTCCTTCTCTCGGGCACCGGGAAGGCACCGGCATGGCCGAGACCTTCGCAGATCAGGACCTGACCACCCTGCGGTCCATCGCGCGCGGGGCCGGAATAACGGACACCGAGCGCATGCCGCACGACGAGCTGGTCGACATGTTGCGCCGCGCGGGGCTGGCCGACCCGGACGCCCGGCCGGTCGACACGAGCCTGGCCGATCCGGGTGACCCCGGTGTGCCCGGCGCGTACCACGCGCAGGGCGTCGGACGGCGGGAGTCCGCCGGCGGCGCGGGCGGGCAGACCGCCGACTGGCCCGATCAGCCGACCGAGGATCCGGCCGGGCTGTCGGGGCTGCCGCGCAGCAGCCTGAGCCTGGGCGACGAGAGCACCGGCGGGCGGGCGGCCGAGGAGGCGATCGGCGCCCGGCCCGGGGAGTCCGGCACCGAGATCGACGACCGCGCCGAGGACGATCGGGGCGTGCGGGGCGACATCCAGGATCCGGCCGGGCTGTCGGGGCTGCCCCGCAGCAGCCTGGACCTGGGCGACGAGAGCACCGGCGGGCGCGCCGCCGAGGAGGCGATCGGCGCCCGGCCCGGGGAGTCGGACACCGAGATCGACGACCGCACCCAGGGCTGACCACGGGAACCCGCGAGCCCCCCCGCCGCCGGGGGTGGCTCGCGGAACACTGTGGACCTTCATCCTGTTTCGCCGTTCGACGCCCTCCTGCTCCGTCTGAGGTGAGCGTGCCTTCCCTTCCGGATAGGCGAATAGTGAAAGAACGACCCGTCGCCTCACCTTCAAATCGGGACATACGCTCATAACCTCCCCAATAGCCTCAGCCGGTGGCTTCTCGCATCTCGTTCGACGGGCTCCCCGGCTCGCACCCTCCGCTGACAGCTGTCCCGCCCCGGCCGGTCTTCGTCGACGCCACCGGCGCCCGCCGGCAGCGGATCCGGCGCGCGGGCGTCCTCGTCGCGGTGGCCTCGCTGAGTTACCTGCCGATGGCCGCCGCCGCCCTGCTCCCGGGCCCGGCGACGCCGATGCTGCCCGGCCCGGTCTCGGTCGGCGGCGCACCGAGCGGCGGAGCCACCCGCCCACCC
>NZ_WBKT01000069.1 GCF_008868175.1 Micromonospora sp. AMSO31t | reverse complement strand
CGTCCGGCTGGCACGGCCACCGCTCCGCGGCCCCCTGGCCCCCGGCCTGATCCCGGAGCGAGGAGGGTGGGTCAGGTCATCAGGCCGGTGAGGAAGTCGCCGAGGCCCTGCGCGATGGCCATGAGGGCCACCCCGATGCCCTTGAACAGCTGGGCCGCGCCGTCCGGCCGGAACGCCATGAAGTAGATCAGGAACGCGACGAATCCCCAGGTCAGGATCTTCTTCACGACGATCGGCATGGTCCCTCCCCAGGGCGCGGTCGTGCCTGGGGCTTCCCGCCGGGCAGCGCGGCAAACGGCGGGGGCCGCGCCTACAGGTAGAGGCCGGTCGAGCCGGTCGGCTCCTTCTCCACCCGCTCGGCCGCCACGGCGTGCACGTCCCGCTCGCGGAGCAGGACGTACGCCCGGCCGTGCAGCTCGACCTCGGAACGGTCGTCGGGGTCGAAGAGCACCCGGTCCCCGGAGACGATGGAGCGGACGTGCGGGCCGACGCCCACGGCGGTGGCCCAGGCCAGCCGCTTGCCGACGGCCGCGGTGGCCGGGATCACGATGCCGGCGGTGGAACGGCGTTCCCCCTCGCCGTTCTCGGTGCGCACCAGCACGCGGTCGTGCAGCAGGCGGATCGGCAGGCCGGCGTCGAGGTTCTGGTCGGCGGTCACGCGAAGACGCTACCGCGTGCCCGCCGGTCGATTCCGCTGTGGTTGGGCGGGGCGACCGGAGGGCAATGTGTGGCGGAGTCGCCCTAGGGTGGGGCGGACGGACGTATCCTGTCCACCCTGTCCGCTGGGCGGACCGAAGTTGCGGGAGGTGCGCTTGAGCCGCTTCGAGCGGATGCGCGGACGGCTCCGCCGCGCGTACGAGTCCGGCCGTGAGTCGGCGCGGGCCCGGCGGGCCGAAACGGACGAGCGCGTGGCTTCGCCCTCCTCGCCCGGCCCGGAGGCGCCCCCGACGGCGACGGTGGTGGGCGCGGAGCCTCCGGCCCCCGTGCACTCCTCGACCACCAGCCAGGACGACGTGGAGGTGCCGCACGCGCTGCGGATCGCCGCGGCCTGGTGCTGGCGGCTCATCGTCGTCGGCATCGTCACCTGGTCCCTGCTCAAGATCGTCGGCACGATCCGCATCGTGATCATCCCGCTGGCGGTCGCGCTGCTGCTCTCCGCGCTGCTCGCCCCGGCGGTGGGCTGGCTGCTCCGGGCCCGCCTGCCCCGGTCGCTGGCCACCGGCGTGGTGCTGGTCGGCGGCCTGGTCGCGGTGATCGGCACGCTGACCCTCGTGGTGAACGAGTTCATCCAGGGCGTGCCGGAGCTGAGCGAGAAGTCGTCGCAGGGCGTCCGGCAGATCCAGAACTGGCTCAAGACCGGCCCGTTGCACCTCTCCGACGGCCAGCTCAACCGCTACATCGACGAGGCGCAGAGCTGGATCAACGACAACACGGAGAAGTTCACCAGCGGGGCGCTCAACACCGCGGCCACGCTTGCCGAGGTGCTCACCGGCACGGTCCTGGTGCTCTTCGCGACCTTCTTCTTCCTCCGGGACGGCAGCAGGATCTGGCGGTTCCTGGTCCGGCTGCTGCCGGTGAACGCCCGCTGGAAGGTGGACGACGCCGGCCGGGCCTCGTGGGGGACGCTCGGCGCCTACGTGCGGGCCACCGTGCTGGTCGCCTTCATCGACGCCGTGGGCATCGGCATCTTCCTCGTCATCTTCGACATCCCGTTCGCGTTCCCGCTGGCCGCGCTGGTCTTCCTGGGCGCGTTCATCCCGATCGTCGGCGCCTTCCTGTCCGGCGTGGTGGCCGTGCTGGTGGCGCTGGTCGACAGCGGCCCGGTGACCGCGCTGATCATCCTGGGCGTGGTGATCGGTGTGCAGCAGGTCGAGGGGCACGTGCTCCAGCCGCTGATCATGGGCCGGGCGGTGGCCATCCACCCGCTCGCCGTGATCATCGGCATCGCCGCCGGGGTGGTGCTGGCCGGCATCGCGGGCGCGCTGGTCGCGGTGCCGCTGATCGCCGTGCTCAACACCGCGATCCGCCGGCTGGCCGCGCGGACCGTGCCGGACACCCCGCCGGACGCCGTGGTGGTCGCCTCCCAGGCCCCCTGACCGCCAGCAGCCTGGACGCCCACGTCGCCCCTGCCCGGGGGAGGCGCGGGCGTCAGCTCTTTCCGAGCCGCTCCAGCGCGCCCCGCGCCACGTCGGGGCGGGTGGTGTACCAGAACGGGGGCAGCGAGCGGCGCAGGAACGAGCCGTAGCCCCGCGCGGTCTCCAGCCGGGAGTCGAGCACCGCCACCACGCCCCGGTCGCCGGTGGCCCGGATGAGCCGGCCGACCCCCTGGGCCAGCCGGACCGCCGCGATCGGCACGCTCACCGCCGCGAAACCGGAGCCGCCGCCGGCGTCGACGGCCGCCGCCCGGGCCGCCGCGAGCGGCTCGTCGGGGCGGGGGAACGGCAGTCGGTCGATCACCACGAGCTGGCAGGCGTCGCCCGGCACGTCCACCCCCTGCCAGAGCGACATCACCCCGAACAGGCAGCTCTCCCGCTCCTCGCGGAACCGGCGGACCAGCAGCGGCAGCGCCTCCTCGCCCTGGAGCAGCACGGGCAGGTCGGTGCGCGCGCGGAGCAGCTCCGCCGCCTGCTGCGCGGCCCGCCGGGAGGAGAAGAGCCCGAGGGTACGCCCACCCAGCGCGCCGACCAGCGCCAGCAGCTCCTCGCCGGCCGCCTCGGGCAGCCCGGAGACGCTGGGTCGGGGCAGGTGCGCCGCGACGTAGAGGATGCCCTGCCGGGCGTAGTCGAAGGGCGAGCCGACGTCGAGCGATGTCCAGCCGGGCCCCTCGGTGGCGGGGACCGTGCCGATCGCCGCCCGGCTGCCGTCGGTGCTCGCCACCGGGGGCGTGGTGCCGGCGCGGCCGGCGGCGGCCGCGGTGGCCAGCGCGGCGGCGGCCGGGGACGGCGGGGCGGGCGGCGGCGCGTCCAGCCCCAGCGCCCGGGCCACCGTGTCGAACCGGCCGCCCAGCGCCAGGGTGGCCGAGGTGGCGACCACGGTGCGCTCGTCGTAGAGGTGGGTGGCGAGGGTGCCGGCGACCGAGAGCGGCGCCACCACCAGCGCCCGGCGGCTGCCGTTCTCCGGCTTCTCCACCCAGGCCACGTCGTGGTCGGCCTCCTCCAGCAGCCGCTGGGCGGTTTTCGACAGCTCGTCCAGCACCGCCTTGGCCTGCTGCTTGCGCACCGGATCCGGGTCGTCGGCCTTGACGTCGCCGATCGCCTCCAGCGCCGCCCGGGTGGCCGCGTCGAGCAGGGTGCACGCCTCGCGCAGCGCGGGCGGTAGGCCGGCGGTGAGCCGCCCGGCCGGCGCCTCGGCCAGCCCCACGGCGAGCGCGTCGCCGGCCTCGGTGAGGCGCTCGGCCACCTCCGGCCGGAGCAGCGGCCGGGCCCGGCGGGTGGACCGGTCGATGAGCTGGGGCTCCAGCTCGGCCTGCGCCGCCGAGGAGACCCGGTCGGCCAGCTCGTGCGCCTCGTCGACCACGAGCAGCTTGTGCGGCGGCACGATGTGCCGGCCGGCGAGCATGTCGACGGCGAGCAGGCTGTGGTTGGTCACCACGATGTCGGCCTCGCGGGCGCGGGCCCGGGACGCCTCCGCGAAGCACTCCTGGCCGAACGGGCAGCGGGTGGCCCCCACGCACTCGCGGGCCGGCATCGAGATGCTCCGCCACACCTGGTCGTCCACGCCCGGGTCCAGCTCGTCCCGGTCGCCGGTGGCGGTCTTCTCCGCCCAGTCGCGCAGCCGCTGCATCTGCTTGCCGAGCCGGCCCGCCTCACCGAGCCACTTCCCGCCGGCGGGGCGCGGCGCGTCGAAGAGGGCGTCCTCCGGCTCCTCCTCGACCGAGCTGTCCAGCCGGGCCAGGCAGAGGTAGTGGTGCCGCCCCTTGAGCACGGCGAAGGTGGGGCGGCGGCCGAGCACCGGCTCGACCGCGTCGGCCAGCCGGGGCAGGTCGTGGTCGACCAGCTGGGACTGCAACGCCAGGGTGGCGGTGGAGACCACCACCGGGCCGTCCACGGTCAGCGCCGGGGCCAGGTAGGCCAGCGACTTGCCCGTGCCGGTGCCGGCCTGCACCAGCAGGTGCTCACCGGTGGCGACACTGCGCTCGATCGCCTCGGCCATCTGCTGCTGGCCGGGGCGGGCCGCGCCGCCGGGGACCGCGCCGACCGCGGCGGCCAGCAGCTCGCCGCCGCCGGGCCGGCCGCCCCGGCGCTTCTTCGGAACGGGGCCGGTGGCGGTGCGGGGCGCGGTCACCGTGCGACCGTACCCGCCTCCGCCGACAGGAGGCGGGTCGCTCCGCCGCGTGGCGTGGCCGGGCAGGTCGCGTCCGGTTACCTGCCGATCGCGTCGCGTGGCCGGAATCGGTTAGGGTGCCAGTCATGCCGAGCGACGTGGTCCGCGTGATCTACCGCAAGTACGACGGCAGCGCACACCGCGACTACCCGGCCCGCCGCCTCGCCGAGGACGACCTCGGTGTCTGGCTCGGCGTCCCGGCCGGCACTGAGTCGGTCTACCACGGCCGGCCCTCCGTGGAGCGGATTCCGTTCGTCCTGCTGGTGCCCCGCCAGGGCTGGTGGACCGGCATGTTCAACCCGCCCCCGCGCACCAGTGAGGTCTACTGCGACATCGCCACCCCGGCCCGCTGGGAGGGTGAGGAGACGGTCCACCTGGTCGATCTCGACCTGGACGTGGTGCGCCGGCGGGAGACCGGCCTGGTCGAGTTGCGCGACGAGGACGAGTTCGCCGAGCACCGGGCCCGCTGGGGTTACCCCGACGACGTGGTGGCCGAGGCCGAGGCCGCGGCCCGGTGGCTGCTCGGCGCGCTCGACGACGGCACCGAGCCGTTCGCCACCTCCTACCGGAAGTGGCTGGCCCTGGTGGTCTGAGCCGGCGTCAGTAGCGCGGCGGCCAGTCCTCGCCCTCGATGCCGCTCAGGTGTGGCACCTTCTCCGGGTTGAGCTGGTTGAACACGCCGGTGACCCGCCCCTCGTGCACGGCGAACGAGGTGACCATCCGCAGCGGCCGCCCGTCCCGGAACACCGTCTCCGCCTGCCAGCCCAGCGTGCCGTCGACCAGCACCGGCCGGGCGTGCAGGGGGCCGCCCCAGCGGGCGGCCTGGCCGAAGAGGCCGAGGATGAACCGGCCGGCCAGCTCGGCGCCGACCACCGGCCGGCGGGCGGCCGGGAAGTGGCCGCCGCTGTCACCGACCACCACCACGTCCGGCGCGAGCACCTCGACCAGCCGGTCCAGCTCGCCGGACTCGACCGCCGCCACGAACGCGGCGAGCACCTTGTGCTGCTCGGCCAGGTCGGCGGTGTGCCGGGGGACGTCCGGCGCCGTGACCGCGCGGCGACCCCGCGAGGCGAGCTGCCGGGCCGCCGCGGGGGTCGTGCCGAGCACCTCGGCGACCGTGGCGAACGGCACGGCGAAGACGTCGTGCAGCACGAACGCCACCCGCTGCTCGGGCGTCAGCCGCTCCAGCACCACGAGCAGGGCGGTGCCCAGCTGGTCGGCCCGGACCGCCCGCTCGGCCGGGTCGGGGGCGAACCCGTCCGCCGTCGGCGCCGCGCGCACCACCGGCTCCGGCAGCCACTGACCGGGGTACGCCTCGCGGCGCACCCGGGCGGACCGGAGCACGTCCAGGCAGATCCGGGAGCAGGTGGTGGTGAGCCAGCCCCGCAGGTCGCGGACCTGCTCGCGGGCGGCCGGGTCGGCGAGGGCCCCCTCGTAGCGCAGCCAGGTCTCCTGCACCGCGTCCTCGGCCTCGCTCCGGCTGCCCAGCATGCGCTGCGCCACCGCCAGCAGGTGCCCGCGTTCCGCCTCGAACTCCGCCGCCCGCTCGTGCACGTCGCGCTCCTCCCGCCCGGAGTCCCCATTCTCCCCGTACCTCTGGATGCGCCGCGGCCCGCCCGGTGTGACATCGCTCGGGAGGCGGGGACCGGCGGGGTGGGTGAGGATCGTGGGATGAGCGGTGGCGACGACGTGGTGCGGCCAGAGGGCGGGTCGATGCGGGAACTGCTCCGGGCCGGCCCGGGCCCGGTGGACCTGGCGGCGGTGGATCCCCGGTCGACCCCGGGGCTGCCCGCGGCGGCCGGTCACGGCAAGGGGCGCAAGCAGTGGGCGCGGGGGCAGGTCGAGCTGCTCGGCGCGGAGCTCGGCCGGCAGCAGGAGATGCTGTTCGCGTCCGCGAAGAGCGCGGCCGGCCCGGACAGCGCGACCAGCGCACCCACCCAGGCCGGCGCCCATCTGGCCGGCGACCGGCCGCGCCGGGTGCTGCTGGTGCTCCAGGCCATGGACTGCGGTGGCAAGGACGGCACGGTCAAGCGGGTGGCCGGCGCCATGAACCCGCTCGGGTTGCACATCCGCTCGTTCGGGCCGCCGACCGAGGAGGAGCGGCGGCACGACTTCCTGTGGCGGATCCGCCGGGCCCTGCCGCCCCCCGGCTACGTGGGCGTCTTCAACCGCTCGCACTACGAGGACGTGCTGATCGCCCGGGTGGAGGGCCTGGTCGACGAGGCCACCTGGCGGGGCCGCTACGACCTGATCAACGAATTCGAGGGGGAGCTGGCCGGCAACGGGGTGACCGTGGTGAAGGTCATGCTGCACATCTCGCACGCCGAGCAGGGTGAGCGGCTGATGGAGCGGCTCACCGACCCGACGAAATACTGGAAGTACAACCCCAGCGATCTGGACACCCGGGCCCGTTGGGGCGACTACCAGGCGGCGTACGCCGAGGCGATCGAGCGGTGCGGCCCGGACGCCGCGCCCTGGTTCGTGGTGCCGGCGGACCGGAAGTGGTACCGCGACTGGGCGGTGGCGCACCTGCTCCGGGAGACGTTCGACGGGTTGGATCTGGGGTATCCGCCTGCCGATTTCGACCTCGCGCGGGAGCGGGACCGGCTGCGGAGCGAGAGCGGGACGGGGCAAGGTGAACAGCAGGTGAACGAGCGGTGAATCGGGCCTGACCAGGGGTGGGCCGACGGCTGCCCGGTTCCGCGGGGTACCTAGCATGCGCAGAGCAGGCGTCCTCCGGGGCGACCGCCACCCTTCCACCGACACGACGAGGTCCGTGCTGTGAAGTTTTCCTTCCGTCCCACCGAGGGCGCCTTCTACGAGCTCTTCACCAGGGCCGCGCAGAACCTGGTGAAGGGGACCGAGCTGCTCAACGAGCTGGGCCTGCCGGACGTCGAGGTCCAGTCGGTGAGCGAGCGGCTCACCGAGGTCGAGCACGACAGCGACCAGATCACCCACGAGCTCTACAAGAAGATCAACTCTACCTTCATCACCCCGTTCGACCGGGAGGACATCTACCGTCTGGGCTCGCTGCTCGACGACGTGATGGACCACCTGGAGGCGGTCGGCAACCTGCTCTACCTCTACGGCCTCACCAAGCTGCCCTCGCTGCCGCGCGAGATGCACGAGCTGGTGAACGTCCTCGACCAGCAGGCCAAGCTGACCGCCGAGGCGATGCCCCGGCTGAAGTCGATGAAGGATCTCGAGGACTACTGGATCGAGTGCAACCGCCTCGAGAACGACGGTGACCAGGCGTACCGGATGCTGCTGGTCCGCCTCTTCAGCGGTGAGTACGACGCGCTCACGGTGCTGAAGATGAAGGAGGTGGCCGACGAGCTCGAGGCCGCCTGCGACGCCTTCGAGCACGTCGCCAACACCGTCGAGACCATCGCGGTCAAGGAGTCCTGATCCCGTGACCCCCGAACTCATCGCCGTGCTGGCGGTGATCGCGGTCGCCATGGCGTTCGACTACACGAACGGCTTCCATGACGCGGCCAACGCGATCGCCACGAGCATCTCGACCCGGGCGCTGACCCCCCGGATCGCCCTCGCGCTGGCCGCCGTCGGCAACTTCGTCGGCGCGCACTTCGGCGCCGGGGTGGCCAAGACGGTCGGCGACGGCCTGGTCACCCTGCCGCCGGGGGTGGCCAGCCTCGGGGTGGTCTTCGCCGGCGTGCTCGGCGCGATCGCCTGGAACCTGATCACCTGGTACTTCGGCCTGCCGTCGTCCTCCTCGCACGCCCTCTTCGGCGGCCTGGTCGGGGCGACCCTCTTCGCCGCCGACGGCGTCGTGCAGTGGGGCAACATCGTCGAGAAGGTCCTCATCCCGATGGTGCTGTCGCCGGTGGTCGGCCTGATCCTCGGCTTCCTGGTGATGCTGGGCATCCTGTGGCTGTTCCGGAAGGGGCAGCCCGGCAAGCTCAACCGGGGCTTCCGCTGGGCGCAGACCGCCTCGGCCGCCGCCATGTCGATCGGCCACGGCATGCAGGACGCCGCGAAGACCATGGGCATCATCGTGCTGGCCCTCTACACCGGCGGCTACCAGGACAACAAGACGCACATTCCACAGTGGGTGTTCTGGACCTCGGCGGCCATGCTGGCGGCCGGCACCTACGCGGGCGGCTGGCGGATCATCCGGACCCTGGGTCGGAAGATCATCGACCTGGGCCCGGCGGAGGGCTTCGCGGCCGAGACCGTGGCCAGCGCCGTGCTCTACTTCAACGCCCTGGTGCTGAAGGCCCCGATCTCCACCACCCACACGATCACCTCGGCGATCATGGGTGTCGGCGCGACCAAGCGGCTCTCCGCGGTCCGCTGGAACGTGGCCGGCAACATCGTGATCGCCTGGATCATCACGTTCCCGGCCGCCGCGGCCATCGCCTGCCTGGCGTACCTGCTGGTCCGCCCGCTGTTCTGAGCGACCCACGTCGAGGGGTCCCCCGCCGCGGCGGGGGACCCCTCACGCGTAGGAGACGCCGATCCGGGCCTTGATGTCGTCCAGCAGGCCCATCACCTCCAGGGTGGCGGCGTGCGGCACCAGCGGGCTCTCGATCAGCCCCGCCGCGAGGCAGCGCTGCACCTCGATCGCCTCGTACTGGTAGCCGCCGCCGGTCAGGTCGGCGGGAATGGTCTCCGGCTCGGCGCCGAGCCGGTGCAGCACCGCGGCATCGGGCCGGTAGAACGGCTCCGGCAGGTCGATCCGCCCGGTCGTGCCCGTGACGGCGGCGGTGATCGCGGTGGCGCCGACCATCCCGCAGCTCAGCGTCGCGACGGCCCCCGAGTCCCAGCCCAGGACGATGCCCGTGTTCTCGTCCACCTTCTCCGGGCCCAGCTGCGCCCAGGCGTGCACCTGCTGCGGCACGCCGAGCAGCAGGTGGGCCAGGCTCAACGGGTAGACGCCGAGGTCGAGCAGGGCGCCACCACCCAGCGTGCGGGCCCGCATCCGGTGCTCCGGCGGGAACGGGCCGGCCACGCCGAAGTCCGCCCGGACGTGGGTCACCGCACCGATCGCGCCGTCCGCGATCAGCTCCAGCGCCCGGAGGATCAGCGGGTTCGTGCGCATCCACATGGCCTCCATGAGGAAGAGGCCACGGGCGCGGGCCGTCTCGACCAGCTCCGTGGTGGTGGCCAGGTCGAGCGTGCAGGGCTTCTCCACCAGCACGGCCTTGTCGCCGGCCAGGCAGGTGAGGGCCGCCTCGTGGTGCGCGGCGTGCGGGGTGGCGACGTAGACGACGTCCACGTCCGGATCCGCGGCCAGGTCCGACCAGGAGGCGTACGCCCGGGGGATGCCGTGCCGCTTCGCGAACAGCTCGGCGCTCTCCCGGGTACGCGAGCCGACCGCCACCAGCTCGGCCCCCGGCACCAGCCGCAGGTCCTCGGCGAAGCGGGCGGCGATGTTTCCGGTGGCCAGGATTCCCCAACGCGTCATGCCGGCACGCTATCCCGGACCGTCGCAGGGGCGGGACGAAGATCCACCCGTCGGGAAGCTCAGCGCGGCGCGCCGGCTGCTCTGGCGGCCGCCTCGATCGTCGCGACCCGCGCCGCCCAGGTCGCCCGGTCGGGTTCCAGGTGGGCGTATTCGGCCGCCGCCCCCGTGCAGCCGTCGAGCTGTTCCCGCAGGATGTCGGCGTGGCCGGCGTGCCGGCTCGTCTCGGTGAGCACGTGGACCAGGATGTTGAACAGCTTCACGTGGGGGCGTGGCCACCAGGGCACATGGCCGGGCGAGTCGATGGCGAGAGCCGCGATCGTCGCGTCCGAGTGCTCCCACACCCGCCGGTAGCGCTGGATGATCTCCTCGCGCGTCTCGTGCTCGCTCGCCCACATGTCGGTGCCGTCGTCGGGGGCGTCCCACCGGGGCACGGGCTCGGGGAACGGCCGGTCGAAGACCTCGCCGAAGTACCTGGACTCCGTGATCGACAGGTGCTTGACCAGGCCGAGGAGGTTGGTTCCCGTCGCGGTCAGGGGGCGGCGCACGTCGTACTCGGACAACCCGTCGAGCTTCCACAGCATCGTCTCGCGGATGTGGCGCAGGTCGTGGTGCAGATACTCTTTCGCGAACTCATCGATCATGGGCCACGACCCTGCCATGCGGCGTCGGTGCGCGCAGCCCCGTGAGCCCGCTCCTCGCGGATGCCACGGATCGAGATCGCGGTTGGCTACTCCTCGTCGGCGAGGCGCTGGCCGCGTCGTTCGGCGTATGCCCTGACCTCTGCGGCATCCCAGATGCGCCCGACTGTGAGCGTGTCGATCGGTGCCGGGAAATCCGGACGGTCGACCAGGATCGCGGCGCGTTGGCGCGATACGCCGAGGTGGTGAGCTACCTCCGAAAGCGCCATAACTCGCACGGGCGGACCTTCCGGCGACACGGGTAGGCAGCTTGTCACCAGGGGGGTTGACTACCTGTCAACAGTCAGGCAGCGTGACGGTATGCCCACGCACCGCACATCGAAAACCAGCCGGGGCCCTCGGAACGCCGCTCCTGCCTCCCGGTGGACGGCTCCCGCCCACTCCGCCCCTGTCTCGGCCCACACCGCCTGCGGCCCCGCGTGGACCTGCGACGAGTGCGGCCAGCCGTGGCCGTGTCCGGTGCTCCGGGCCGCGCCGACGACGGCCGCACGTCGGGCGACCCTCATCCCCGAGTTCTCCCGGATCACGCGCCGGGCGATCCGCGACCTTCGGGGTCGGTCCGGCGGTCCGACCCCGCCCGAGATCGTCAAGCGCTTCCTCTGGTTCCTGCCGCTGACCGACGAGGAGGCCCGCGCCATCGCGCTGAGGCTCCGGTGAGCCGGACACCGTCATGCCGGCTGGATCTTGGAGACTTACCGTCAGCGACGAACGACAAGTCTCCAAGATCGGGATCGGTCGCGGGCGTCGCACTGCCGAACGCATGATCCACCAGCCGGGAACTAGGCTCGGAGGCATGACGATCGACGGCTTCGCCGCACCCCCGGCTCTGGTGGAGCACGCCCGCCGGTTCCGTGCCGAGGGCGGTGTGCCGGCCGTGCCCCGGGTCGCCGCCACCGTGCTGCTGCTCCGCCCGGCCGGCGCCGACTTCGAGGTCTACCTGATCCGCCGGGTGGCCGCGATGACCTTCGGCGGGATGTACGCCTTTCCCGGCGGCGGCGTGGACCGTTCCGACTCGCAGGCTCACCTGGACTGGGCCGGCCCGACGCCGGCCAGGTGGGGCGAGCGGCTCCGCCTCGACCCGGCCGCCGCGCAGGCGGTGGTGTGCGCCGCCGCCCGCGAGGTCTTCGAGGAGGCGGGCGTGCTGCTGGCCGGCCCGGACGGCGGGACCGTGGTGGGGGACGTGAGCGGGGACGACTGGGAGGCGGCCCGGCAGGATCTGGTGGCCCGGCGTGCCGGCTTCGCCGACCTGCTGGCCGGGAAGGGCCTCACTCTCCGGTCCGACCTGCTGCTGCCGTGGAGCCGGTGGATCACCCCGGAGTTCGAGCCGCGCCGCTTCGACACGTACTTCTTCGTCGCCCTGCTGCCGGAGGGGCAGCGGACGCGGGACGTCTCCGGCGAGGCCGACCACACGCTGTGGCTGCGCCCGGCGGACGCCCTGGCCCGGGCGGAGGCCGGCGAGCTGACCATGCTCCCGCCCACGATGGTCACCCTGGGCGAGGTCGCCGCCGCCGGCGGCCTGGCCGGAGTGGCCCGCGCGGCGGCGGGACGCGACCCCGGCACCCCGGTCACCCCGCACCTCGACCTCTCCGACGCCGAGGCGCCCCGCTTCCGCCTCTCCTGACGGTCAGCCGGCGGCGCGGAGGTAGCGGGCCGCGAGGGTACGCAGGAGGTCGGCCAGTTCGGGTGGGTCCTCGACGGTGAAGTCGAGGTCGAGCAGGCCGAGCCAGACCGCGATCGTCTCCAGCCGGTCGGCGCCGGTGTGCAGGAGGCAGGCCGCGTCGCCGGCCGGCTCGACGCTGCCGACGGCCGGGTTGATCCGGTCGGCCACCACCTCGGCGGGGGCGTGCACGCGGACGCGCGCCCGGTGCCGCCACGCGGCCGAGGAGACGCCGTGCCGGACCCGGTCCACCACGTCACCGGGCAGCTCGCGCGCCGTGAACCGGGGACCCGTCGGGGTACGCGGGGTGATCCGGTCGACGCGGAAGGTGCGCCAGTCGGCCCGCGCCGGGTCGAAGGCCACGAGGTACCAGCGCCGGCCCCAGTTGACCAGCCGGTACGGCTCGACATCCCGCCGGTCTGCGGTCCCGTCGTGCCGGACGTAGTCGAACCGGAGGCGCTCCCGGTCCCGGCAGGCGGCCCCGATCACGCTGAGCGTTCCGGCGTCCACGGTCGGGCCGGGCTGGTCGTGCGGCACGCGGACAGTGTGCGTGTGCAGGGCGGTGACGCGGCGGCGCAGCCGGTGGGGGAGCACCTGCTCCAGCTTGGCCAGCGCCCGCAGCGAGGTCTCCTCGATGCCGGCGACGCTGCCGCCCGCGGCGGTGCGCAGCCCGACCGCCACCGCCACCGCCTCCTCGAGCTCATGGGGGACCAGCTCGACGTCGACCACGTGCTCACCAACACGACCATCTACTGGCTGACCAACACGGCCGCCTCGGCGGCCCGCTACTACTACGAGGACGCCGAGGCCGTGCACCCGACGCAGAAGGTCAACGGGCGGGGCACCACCGTGCCCGAGCCCACCACCGTGCCGCTCGGCCTGGCCAACTTCGCCTGGGACTTCCAGTCGATCCGCACGCTGGCCGAGCGCGACCACAAGAACATCGTCTCCTGGCACACGTACGAACGGGGCGGGCACTTCGCCGCCCACCAGGTGCCCGACCTTCTGGTGGCGGACCTGCGGGAGTTCTTCGCCGCGCTGCGCTGAGCAGGGGAGCGCGTCAAGAAGGGCCCCTTCCGGTGCCGTAGGCGTTGAGAAGGGGCCCTTCCTTGCACCTCAGCCGAAGCGGCCGGTGATGTAGTCCTCGGTCTTCTTCTGGCTCGGGTTGCTGAAGATCTTCTGCGTGTTGTCGTACTCGATCAGCCGGCCCGGGTCGCCGGTCTTCTCGATGGAGAAGAAGGCGGTCCGGTCCGACACCCGCGCGGCCTGCTGCATGTTGTGCGTGACGATGATGATGGTGAACTTGTCCTTGAGCTGGAACATCAGGTCCTCGATGGCCAGCGTGGAGATCGGGTCCAGCGCCGAGCACGGCTCGTCCATGAGCACCACCTGCGGCTCGACCGCGATGGTGCGGGCGATGCACAGCCGCTGCTGCTGACCGCCGGAGAGGCCCGCGCCCGGCTTGCCGAGCCGGTCCTTGACCTCGTCCCAGAGGTTCGCCGAGCGGAGCGCCTTCTCGGCCGCCTCCTCCAGGATCGACTTGCGCCGCACACCGTTGAGCCGCAGGCCGGCCACCACGTTCTCGAAGATGCTCATGGTGGGGAACGGGTTCGGCCGCTGGAAGACCATGCCGATCATCCGCCGGACCGCGGTGACGTCGACGTCCCGGTCGTAGATGTCCTGGTTGTCGATGGTCAGGCTGCCCTCGACCCGGGCACCCGGGAGCACCTCGTGCATCCGGTTGACCGACCGCAGGAAGGTGGACTTGCCGCAGCCGGACGGGCCGATCAGGGCGGTGACCGTCTTCGGCTCGACGGTCAGGTTGATGTTCTCGATCGCCTTGAACCCGCCGTAGTAGGCGGTGACGTCGGTGGCTTCGATGCGCTTGGCCATGGTGGTGGTACCTCCGGGGTTCATCGGCCGAGCCGGTTGCGACGGGCCAGCAACTTCGCCGCGACGGTCAGGACGAGGACGAGGGCGACCAGGGTCAGCGCCGCGGTCCACGCCCGTGCCGGCGAGTACTTCGAGGCCTCGCCGGCCTGCTGGTAGACGAAGAGGGCCAGCGACGACTGGTTGTTCTCGAACGGGTTGAGGTTGATCGCGGCGCCGCCGCCGGCCACGAGCAGCACCGGCGCGGTCTCGCCGGCCGCCCGCGCGATGGCGAGCATGATGCCGGTGACGATGCCGGGCAGCGCGGTCGGCAGGACGACCCGCAGGATGGTCTTCCACTTCGGTACGCCGAGGGCGTAGGCGCCCTCGCGCAGCGGGGCCGGCACGAGGCGGAGCATCTCCTCGGTGGACCGGACCACGGTCGGCAGCATGAGCACGCTCAGGGCCAGCGCGGCGGCGAAGCCGGAGAAGCCCGGCCGGCCGTCGTTGAACCACGGCGACACGATCAGCACCCAGAAGGCCAGCACGAACAGGCCGGTGACGATCGACGGGATGCCGGTCATCACGTCCACGAAGAAGCGGATGGTGAAGGCGAACCGGCCCCGGCCGTACTCGACCACGTAGATCGCGCAGAGCACGCCGAGCGGGACGGTGATCAGCGTGGCGATGCCGACCTGCTCCAGGGTGCCGATGATGGCGTGGTAGGCGCCGCCGTTGGCGTCCCGGGCCCCGATGTTGTTCATCGAGGTGCCGAAGAAGTTGCCGTCCAGCCGCTCGGAGCCCTTGCTGACCAGCGTCCAGACCACCGAGGCCAGCGGCAGGACCGCCAGGACGAAGGCGGAGTGGATGAGGGCGCTCCAGGTCCGGTTGCGGGCGGCCCGGCGGCCCTCCACCGCGTTCGCGGCGGCGTAGAGGCCGCCCAGGTAGAGCAGCGCGCCGAGGACCACGACCAGGACCGGGCCGCCGATGCCGGCGCCGTAGACGATGCCGGCCGAGACCAGCAGGGCCACCACGGCGATGACGGGTGCGGCGTACGCGGGAAGTCGCCGGGCGCGCAGCGTGAGCGGCTGGGCCGGCGGCTGCGGGCGGTGGGAGGTGACGGTGGTGGTCATGCGGCCGACTCCGTGAACTCGCGGCGGCGGTAGATGATCGCCCGCGCGGTGATGTTGACGATCAGCGTGATCGCGAAGAGCACCAGACCGGAGGCGATCAGCGCGCCCCGGCCGGTGTCGTTCGCCTCGGCGAACCGGTTCGCGATGTTCGCGGCGATCGAGTTGCCGCCGCTCTGCAGGACGTTGAACGAGATGGCGTAGGTGGAGCCGAGGGTCAGCGCCAGGGCGATGGTCTCGCCGAGCGCCCGGCCCAGGCCCAGCATCACGGCGGCGATCACGCCGGGCCGGCCGTAGGGCAGGACGGCGGTGCGGACCATCTCCCAGCGGGTGGCGCCCAGGGCGAGGGCGGCCTCCTCGTTGGCGGTCGGGGTCTGCCGGAACACCTCGCGGGACAATGAGGTGACGATGGGCAGCACCATGATCGCCAGCACCACGGAGCCGAGCAGGATCGAGTTCCCGTACGGGCCGTCGCCGAAGATCGGGATCCAGCCGAAGTACCGGTGCAGCCAGGCCGACAGGTCGGCGACCGGCTGGGCGAAGTAGTCCCGGCCCCAGAGCCCGAAGACCACGCTGGGCACGGCGGCCAGCAGGTCGATGAGGAACCCGAGGGCGTTGCCCAGCCGACGTGGGGCGTAGTGCGACAGGTAGAGGGCGATGCCCAGCGCCACCGGCACCGCCATGAGCAGGGCGAGCAGCGCGGTCAGCACGGTGCCGAAGGCGAGCGCCCCGATGCCGAACTTCGGCGGGTCGTCGTTCGGGAACCAGCCCTCGAAGGTCCAGAAGGACTCGGTGTTGTCCCGCAGCGCCGGCACGGCCTTGGCGATCAGGAAGATCGCGATGGCCGCGATGACCACCAGGACGGTGGTGCCGGCGGCCAGGGTCAGGCCGCGGAACGCGCGTTCCGCGCCGAAGGCCCGGGCCCGGGGCAGCCCGCCGCCGCCACCCAGGCCGTTGTCGGGGATGCCAGGGATGCCGGAGCGCTCGGCCACACGCGCCGAGGCACCGGCGGGCCACTCGTGGCTCGTGGCCACGCGGGTCCCGCCGGTGCCGGCGTGCGCCGAGCGGTGAGGGGATTCACCCATCTGCTCGCTCGCTTCGGTAGAGGAGGTGTGTGGTCAGTGCGTCAGGAGAGGCTCTTGACCGCGGTCTCGACCTTGGCGCGGACCGAGTCGGGCAGCGGGGCGTAGCCCAGCTCGACCAGGTCCTGCTGGCCCTCGGCGCTGGCGGCGTGGCCCAGCAGGCCCTTGACCAGCGGCAGCTTGTCGGCCGCGAGGCCCTTGCTGCAGACGATCTCGTAGGTGACCAGGACGATCGGGTACGCCCCGGCCTCCGTGGTCTTGTAGTCGATCGACATCTTGAGGTCGTTGCCCTGGCCCTCGATCTTGGCCCCGGCGATGGTCTTGCCGGCCGACTCGGCGGTCAGCTCGGCGAACTCACCGGCGCCGTTCTTGACCTTGGCCTTCTTGAGGCCGCCGTTCTCGGCGTAGGACCACTCGACGTAGCTGATAGTGCCCTCGGTGCTCTTGACCTTGGCGGCCACACCGTCGGACTTGGCCGCGCCGACGCCGCCCGGGGCCTTCCACGCCTTGGCGTTGCCGAAGGTCCAGTCGGACTCGGCGGTCTTCGACAGGTACTTGGTGAAGTTGTCGGTGGTGCCCGACTCGTCGGAGCGGTGCACCGCCTGGATCGCGGTGGACGGCAGCTTGGCGTCCGGGTTGTCGGTCTTGATCGCCGGGTCGTCCCACTTGGTCACGGTGCCGGCGAAGATCTTCGCCAGGGTGGCCGGGGTGAGCTGGAGGTTGTCCACGCCGCCGACGTTGTAGACGATGGCCACCGGGCCGATGACCATCGGCAGGTTGAGGGCCTGGCCGCCGGCGCACTTGGCGTCGGCCTGCGGCTGCTCCTCCGGCTTGAGCGCGGAGTCGGAGCCGGCGAAGTCGGCGGTGCCGGCGATGAAGGCCTGGATGCCGGCGCCCGAGCCGGTGGGCTCGTAGTTGATCGTGGTGCCGGCGCACTGCTGCTGGTACGCCTTGATCCACTCGGACATGGCGTTCTTCTGCGCGGAGGAGCCCTGCGCGTTCAGCGTGCCCTTGCCGCAGTCGACCGCCGCGGCGGAGCCGGAGGCGGAGGTGCCGGTCGGCTCGTTGTCCGAGCCGCAGGCGCTGAGACCGAGCACCGCGGTAAGAGCGAGGCAGGCAATGGCGCCGTGCCGCTGGAGCTTCACCTGAGGGGTTTCCCTTCACGTCTTTGTCAGGTCGCCCGGTCTCCCGGGTGCCGGCGCTGACCGGCTGAAAGGAAAGGTAGAAGTGCCAGGTAGACGGTTCGCCGGTCGGAAATGAACGGAAGATGAACAGGCGCGGCCGGCCGGGTGGCCGTCGCCTGAGTGCCGGTTGTCCATTTCGTGAACCGGCAGCCCGCTATCGCTAATAGTACGATTTTTCCGGGCAGCCGTTACCCGGCCGAGTCCACTACGTGACGCGGCCGTGACCGCTGCCCGGGAGGCGGGGAGATGGCCGGGGCGTCAGCCGAGGTGGTAGTTGACGTGTGCCGACCAGCGGGCGAAGCCGAGCCGCTCGTAGAGGGCCACCGCGGCGGCGTTCGAGTCGTCCACGTAGAGCATCACCCGGTCCAGCCCCCGCCGGTCGCGCAGGTAGGACAGGCCCGCCGTGGTGAGCGCCCGGCCGAGGCCGCCGCGGTGCGCGGACGGGTCCACCCCGAGCACGTAGACCTCGCCGATCCGGGCCGAGCCCGGGCGCTCGTGCACCTTGGTCCAGTGGAAGCCGAGCAGCCGGCCGGTGGCCGCATCCTCCGCGAGCAGGAAACCGGCCGGGTCGAACCACGGCTCGGCGAGGCGCAGCCGCAGGTCGTCGGCGGTCCACCGGCCCTGCTCGGGGTGCTGGGCGAAGGCCGCGTTGTTGACCGCCAGCCAGGCGTCGTCGTCCTCGCCGGGGCGGAACGCGCGCAGCCGCACCCCCTCGGGCAGGGCGGGCTCGGGCAGCGCGGCGGTCAGCGGGCGGCGCAGCTGCCAGAGCACCCGGGCGCGGGTGAAGCCCAGGTCGACGGCGAGCGCGGCGGCCGACGGGTGGTCGCCGTGCGCCCAGGCGCGCAGCGGTCCGGAGGCGGCGGCCAGCACGCCCCGGGCGAGGGCCCGTCCGGTGCCGCGCCGCCGGTACGCCGGATGCACCACCAGTTCCACCCCGATCCCCTCGGCGGGGTCGGTGGTGTCGAGGTGCGCGTACCCGGTCAGGGTGTCGTCGGCGGCCCGGGCGGTGAGGTGCACGGCGGGCGCCCCGGGGTCGCGCAGCCGGAGCAGCACGTGCTCGTCGAGCGGGTCCGCGCCGTCCGCGTCGCCGGCGGTGCGGGCCAGCGCCAGCACCTCGGCGACCTCGACCGGCGCCAGCCGGTCGGCGCGGGCGACACGGTCGGCGGTCGGCGTGGTGCTGCTCATCCCGCCACCGTAGCGGCCACCGGGCCGCCGATCATGCCGGACGCGGGCACCGGACGGTGGCGGTGCTCACGTGGTGCCGGTGGGCAGCGCCTCGAGCTGGAAGCGGTGCAGCAGTTCGGGAAGCAGGCGCTGCAACGCCTCGACCGTGCCGGACCGGTCGCCGCCCGCGTCGTGCATGAGCACGATGGAGCCCGGCCTGGTCTGGGTCAGCACCGTCTCGGTGATCTTGTCGGCGCCGGGCACCTGCCAGTCCGTCGGGTCCACCGCCCAGTGCAGCGGCGTCATGCCCAGCTCTTCGCAGACCGACACCACCGGATACGTCCAGGCGCCACCCGGCTGCCGGAAGTACGCGATCCGCGCGTTCGGCGCCGCGGCCAGGATCGCGTCGTTGGTGCGCATCAGGTCGTCCCGGATCGCTTGCGGTGAACGCTCGCCCAAAGTGATGTCGTGGTTCCAGGAGTGGTTGCAGAGGCTGTGCCCGTCGGCCACGATCGACCGGACCAGGTCCGGGTGGGCCTCCGCGTTCTCGCCGACCACGCAGAAGGTGGCGTGCACGCCGTACTCCTTGAGCAGGCTGAGTACCTGCGGTGTCCACTGTGGGTCGGGGCCGTCGTCGAAGGTCAGCGCGATCCGGGCCGAGCCGGTGCTGACCTCCGCGCCGTACGGGCCCTCGCTGTCGTCGGCCTGGCGGCCGTTGTCCGGGGCGCTCGGGCTGGCGTCGGGGCTCGGCTCGCCGTGGCCGGCCGGCGGGCCGGGGAACTCGGTGCTGGGTGGCTGGTCGCCGTAGTGCGGGGCGTGGACGCTGGCCGCCGCGCCGCTGCCCCGGTGCGGCTGCTCGGGCATGAGGCTGCGCCCGAGCGCGAACGCGGAGCCGAGCAGCGCGGCCACCGCCACCGTCACCATCCCGGCCGCGCGCAGTGTCGAGGCCGACATCAGCCGGCCCGGCCGTTCTTCGCCCCCGTGGTCACAGCACGCATCGTCGCCCCCTTCGCCCGGCAGATCCGGCAGTCAGAGTAGGTCTGACTGAGTGGGCAAAAAGGGCAAAAGGGGGGAAGCATCCCCGATGGGGGACGCCGCAGAGTGCCGAGGTCAGACGGGCAGCGGGGCGGGCTCCGACTCCGGCAGCGAGCGCGACGGCGGCACGACGAACTTGTAGCCCACCTGCCGCACCGTGCCGATCATCGACTCGTACTCCGAGCCGAGCTTGGCGCGCAGCCGCCGGACGTGCACGTCGACCGTGCGGGTGCCGCCGAAGTAGTCGTAGCCCCACACCTCGCGGAGCAACTGGTCCCGGGTGAACACCCGGCCCGGGTGCTGGGCGAGGAACTTCAGCAGCTCGAACTCCTTGTAGGTGAGGTCGAGCGGGCGGCCCTTCAGCTTGGCCGCGTAGGTGTCCGGGTCGATGGTCAGCTCGCCGGCCCGGATCGAACCGCCGGCGCCCGCCGTCGCGTTGCTGAGCCGGCCGACCGCGAGCCGCAGCCGGGCCTCCACCTCCGCGGGACCCGCCCCGGCCAGGATCACGTCGTCCACGCCCCAGTCGGCGTTCAGCGCGATCAGCCCGGCCTCGGTGACGACCGCGACCAGCGGCACGCCCAGCCCGGTGGCGTGCAGCATCCGGCAGGTCGCCCGGGCCTCGCTCAGCTCGGCGCGGGCGTCCACCAGGACGGCGTCCGGGGTCGGGCCGGAGACCAGCGTGCGGACGTCGCGTGGCGCGGTGCGGACCGAGTGCGGCAGCAGGTCGAGCGCCGGCAGCACCGCCGATGGTTCACCTGCGCGCGCGGTCACCAGCAGCAGGAGCTCCACACGATCACCTCCGTCCCGGCGGCACTCCGGCCGCGCGCGACCAGCGGCAACCCGTGACGGGTGACGCTGAGAATTTGCGTGGGTCCCGGCGTCGCTGACGGGCGGGTAACGGCTTGAGCGTAGCGGATCGCCGGGCCGTCACCTCCGTACCATTTCCTGTTTGTCTGTTCTGCCCCCGATCGCGGCACAGGTTTTAACGTTGCCGAAACCGTGACTCCGCCCGACCGGCCGGGTCTGGCACGATCGGTGCGTGTTTCCCTCCACCTCGCCCGACACCGGCCGTGAACCGTGGTCCGCCGGCCCGGCCTCCGGGCCCGCCGGCCCTGCCCGTGGCTACCCGCCGGCCCCGCGCACCGGCCCGGCCGACGACAGCGGCGGGCGGGAACGGAAGGGCCCCCGCCGGCTCCGCAAGGGCGGCCCGAGCCGGCGTCCCGACGACGAGGCCGACGAGGCGCCCGAGGAGGAGGTGCCCCCGGTCCCGGTGCGCCGCCCGCTCGCGCTGACCGTCGCCGGCTTCGCCGCGCTGCTCGGCGTGGGCCTGGTGCTCGGCGCGCAGACCGCCGGCCCCGGGCACCGGCTGCCCTTCGCGTTCATCATCTTCGGCGTCCAACTGCTCTTCGTGCTCGCGTGGACGATGGCCATGCGGCCGCCCGCGCTGCTCGTCGTCGCGCTGGTCAGCGCCGCGGCGGCCGGGATCGCCGACGCCGCCGCGGTGCAGTCGGACATCGCCGGCCTGGCGCCCCTCGGCTACGCGGCGGCCGCCGGCTTCGTGCTCGCCGTGCTCGGCCAGCTCTTCCGCCGGGTGGACCGGGTCCGGGTGACCGACTCGCTGGGCAGCACCCTGCTCATCGTCGTGGGGGTGGTCGCGTTCGCCACGCTGATCGTGCTCAGCCGGATCCCGAAGGGCACCCAGGCGATCACCGTCTGCCTCACGGCCACCGGGGTGGCCCTGCTGGTGGCGCGGCTGACCGACGCGGTGGCCCCCTGGCCGCGGCTCGCCCCGCAGGTGCCCCGGGGCGCCGCCGGCGTCGTGGCCGGCGCCATGCTCGGCACCCTGACCAGCGCCGTGCTCGGCAGCTACCTGGTCGGCTTCACCCCGACCAGCGCCGCGCTGGTCGGCCTGGTCACGGCGGGCACCGCCGTCCTGGCCGACCTCGCCGTGGGGTACGCCGAGGCGGGTCGGCTCATGGCCGGCGAGCCCCCGACCATGTGGGTGGCCCGGCACATGCAGGGCCCGCTGGGTGGCTTCGCGCTCGCCGCGCCGGCCGCGTACGCCATGTGCGTGCTCTTCCTCTGAGCGCGCGGTTGGGGAAACGGCGCGTCGGGTAAGTACGGTTGCGGCGCGAGGCGCGGCGATCGGCGAGGGCAGGAGGCGGCGTGGCAGAGGCGTACCCGGCGAACGAGGGCCGACCCCGGCGGCGGGGCCGGAAGCTGCTGGTCGGTTTCGTCGTCCTGCTGCTGGTCCTGGCCGGGCTCCTGGTCGTCGCCGACCGGGTGGCCGCCGGCGTCGCCGAGCGGGCCATCGCCGACCAGGTGAAGAAGGAGGTCGCCAAGCAGGACGCGCAGTCCTCGGCGCCCCAGGTCGAGGTCGGTGGCTTCCCGTTCCTCACCCAGGTGCTCGCCGGGAAGTACGAGCGCATCTCGATCGTGCTGACCGACGTGCAGGGCAAGGTGCAGGGCGACGCGGTCAGCGTGCCGCGGCTGGACGTGGACGCCCGCGACGTCACGGCGTCGCTGGACACCCTCCGCTCCGGCCAGGGCGATGTGGTTGCCGAGACCGTGGACGGCCGGGGCACGGTGACCTACGACAGCCTGGCGAAGCTGCTCGACCGCCCCGGGCTCACCCTGGGCGAGCGGAACGGCAAGCTCGCGGTGACCGCGCCGGTCGACATCCTCGGCGCCAAGCTCACCGTCAACGGCACCGCCGACGTGACGGTCGCGGGCGGCAAGGTGGCCCTGCGCTTCAACGACGTGACCGCCGAGGGCCTGCCCAACCTGCCGCTCGCCAAGACGCTGCTGGCCAACTACGCCAAGGGCATCTCCGTCGACGTGCCCCTGCCGGAGCTGCCCTTCCAGCTCAACGTGCGCAAGGTGGAGCCCAGGCCGGAGGGCCTCGTGGTCACCGCCGACGCGCGGAACGTGCCCATCAACTCCGCCGGCTGAGCCTCCGCCCACCGCCCCGGCCGTGTCCCGGATGCTGGTCGGCCCGGTGGCAGCGTCCGGGCCGGCTGGTAGTGTCCCTCTCCATGGGGACGCTCCTCACCAAACGGCGCGCGGTCGACCTGTGCCGCGTGGCCACCTGCCTGTGTCGCCCCGTCATCTGACGGCGGGGCTGTCCTCGGCCGCTTAGCGGCCACCGGCACACAGGGTCCGCGTACCCTCCGGTTCTCCCCCTGATCGCCCGGCAGCGGCGCCGTCGCACGTACCCGTGATCCGTTCCTAGCTCTGGGTCCCGCGCGTGGTGCGACAATCACCGACTTCGATCTCCGCGCGCTGGCTCACCATCCATCCTCACAGGGAGTGATCTGATGAGTCGCGACACCGCACTCGTCTCGGCCGAGTGGGCCGAGAAGAACATCGACGCCCCGGGCGTCGTCTTCGTCGAGGTCGACGAGGACACCTCGGCCTACGACACCGGCCACATCGCGGGCGCCGTCAAGCTCGACTGGCGCACCGACCTCCAGGACCCGGTGCGCCGGGACTTCGTCAACCAGGACCAGTTCGCGGCGCTGCTCTCCGAGCGGGGCATCGGCAACGACGACACCGTCATCCTCTACGGCGGCAACAACAACTGGTTCGCCGCCTACGCGTACTGGTACTTCAAGCTCTACGGCCACCGCGACGTCAAGCTGCTCGACGGCGGCCGCAAGAAGTGGGAGCTGGACGCCCGCCCGCTGGTCACCGACCCGGTGCAGCGCCCGGCGACGCAGTACGTCGCGCAGGCGCCGGACATCTCGATCCGCGCCTTCCGCGACGAGGTCGTCGCCGCGATCGGCACGAAGAACCTGGTCGACGTGCGCAGCCCCGACGAGTACGCCGGCCGGCTGCTCGCCCCGGCACACCTCCCGCAGGAGCAGGCCCAGCGGGCCGGCCACGTGCCCACCGCGATCAGCGTCCCGTGGTCCAAGGCGGCCAACGAGGACGGCACGTTCAAGTCCGACGACGAGCTGCGCAGGATCTACGCCGACGCCGGGCTGGACGACAGCCGGGAGACCATCGCCTACTGCCGGATCGGCGAGCGCTCCTCGCACACCTGGTTCGTGCTCCAGGAGCTGCTCGGCCACCGCAACGTGAAGAACTACGACGGCTCCTGGACCGAGTACGGCTCGCTGGTCGGCGTGCCGGTCGCGCTCGGCGACGAGCCGGGGGAGGCGTGATCCTCATGACCGCTCCCACCGCCGCGGGCTGCGCCGCCCCGGACCAGGCCGCCCCCCTCCCGGCCAGCCTGGACCTGGAGAAGGAAACCGTCATCACCGGCCTGGTCACGGCCGAGTCCGGCGAGGCCGTGCCGGGCGCGTACGTCCGGCTGCTCGACTCGACGGGCGAGTTCACCGCCGAGGTGGTGACCTCCCCGACCGGGCAGTTCCGGTTCTTCGCCGCGCCGGGCAGCTGGACCCTGCGGGCGCTCTCCCGGCACGGCAACGGCGACACCGCCGTCACCGCCGCCCGCGGGATCAACGAGGTGACCGTCACGGTCGCCGCCTGACCCACGCTCTGATCGTGGCCCGTCGTCCCGCTGAGGGACGACGGGCCACGAGCCGTTCCGGCACCCCCTCCGGGACTGTCCCGGCGGTCCGCGACCGGCTCGTTGTCGGGTGGGCCGAGGCGCGGCCCGGACGGTCGTCGCGGCGTGACACCATGGCCCGGTGAGTGAGGCCGTCCAGGCGGGATACGCCCCGCCGACCCGTCCCGACCAGCCGGCCCCCGGCCGGCGACGGCTGCGCTGGCTGGTGGCCGCCACGGCGGCGTGGGCGGTGCTGCTCGCCGGGCTCACCTGGTGGTCGGTGCGGCACGACCCGCCGACGGTGAAGGAGCAGCGCTCGCTGGAGCAGGCCGGGCCCGTGGTGGACCGGGCACTCGGCCGGCTGACCGCCGCGGTCGGGCGGGACGGGGTGCCGGCGCTCCTGCCGGACCGGATCGAGCGGGGCTGCCGGGTCACCCCGCTGGACGACGGCGCCGAGCTGGAGCGCGGCGTGACCGTCGTGACGGCCGGCGACGACGGACGCGAGCTGCTCCAGCGGGTGGCCGACCGGCTGCCGCCGGACTGGCGGGCGGGCGTCTCGACGTTCGACGGCGAGCCGCGGCTGCGCGCCGACGCCGGGGAGTTCGTGGCGGTCGAGGGTCGGTCCACGGGGCCGGGCCGGGTGCTGCTCACCGCCGCCACCGGCTGCCGGCCGGTGGGGTCGGGCTACCGGCCGCCAGCAGCCGACGCCGGGGCCGAGACCGCCGAGGCGGACCGGGCCGTGCGCCGCTGGGGCGGCGCGGCCGGGGCCGTCCAGGTGCTCACGGCACCCTGCCCCGGGGGCGGAACGGCCCGCACGGCGCGGGCCGAGACGGCCGGCGCGGCGGCCGGGTCCCCGCTCGCGGCGGCCTTCCGGGACGCCGCCGACGGCTCCCCGGTGGTCCGTGACTCCGCCGAGGAGTACGCCCTGCGCGGCAGCTTCGCGGTGCTGGCCGAGCGGGTTGACGACCGGGTCCGGGTGGCGGTCACCACCACCTGCCCCGCCTGATCCGAACGGTCAGCGCCCGTGGCGCTCGTCGTGCGGCCCGCGACTGCGCCCCAGGGCGTCCACCCGGCCCCACCGGCCGGGGATGTCCAGCAGCTCCACCCGGCCCATCCCGCCCGGCACGGCCGGGTCGATGATCAGGTGCTCGCCCTGCGGCTCCAGGCCGAGCATCACCCGCAGCAGCAGGAGCGGGGTGCCGGCCGACCAGGCCTGCGGGCTGCATGCGGTCGGGTACTCCACGGGATAGTCGGTGAGGTCGCGCTCGTAGCCGGCGAACGCCTCGGGGAGCCGGCCGTCGAAGTAGCGGGACGCGCTCAGCATCCCGTCGCAGATCTGCCCGGCCTCGTCCCGGAAGCCGTACTTCCACAGGCCCCAGGCGATGATCGAGTTGTCGAACGGCCAGACCGTGCCGACGTGGTAGCCGATCGGGTTGTAGCGGCCCTGGTCGTCGGCGAGCGTCCGCACGCCCCAGCCGGAGAAGAGCCGCGGCCCGAGCAGGTGCCCGGCGATGGTCGCCGCGCGGGACTCGTCGACGATGCCGCTCCAGAGCAGGTGGCCGATGTTGGAGCTGAGCGCGTCCACGTGCCGCCCGTCCGGGTCCAGGGCGAGCGCGTAGTACTCCCGCCCGGGGATCCAGAAGTCCCGGTTGAACCGCTCCTTCAGTGCCGCCGCCTCCCGCTCCAGCCGGTCGGCGTACGCCGGGTCGTTCCAGAAGGTCCGGGCCAGGCGGGCGCCCCGCAGCTTGGCGTCGTACGCGTAGCCCTGCAGTTCGCAGGTGGCCCGGGGGAAGGGCGGCAGCCGGCCGTCGGAGTAGGAGATCGAGTCCCAGGAGTCCTTCCAGCACTGGTTCGCCAGGCCGGTCTCCGGGTTGCGGGTCATGTACCAGACGTAGCCCGTGCCGAGCAGGTCCCCGTACGTGTCGAGCCAGGCCAGCGCCGCCCGCGTCTCGTGCTCCAACTGCTTGACCAGCTTCGTGTCCCCGGTCCACCGCTCGTACTCGTCGAGCAGGATCACGAACAGCGCCGTGGTGTCGGCCGAGCCGAAGTACGGCGAGTGCGGTTGCTCCTCGAAGCCGGCGGTCTCGCCGTAGCGCAGCTCGTGCAGGATCTTGCCGGGCTCCTCGTCCCGGAAGTCGTCCAGCCGGCTGCCCTGGAGGCCGGCCAGCATGAGGATGGTCGGCGGGACCAGTTCCGGCAGGAACGGCAGCACCTGGAGCGAGGTGAAGATGCTGTCCCGCCCGAACAGCGTCATGAACCAGGGCAGGCCGGCGGCGAGCAGCCGCACGCCCAGCGCGATCGACTCGTACCGGAGGGCGGCCAGGTCGTTGAGGCTGCGCCGGTACGCCCCGGCGAGGGGCTGGCAGTCGCAGCCGAGCTTCGGAGCCCGCTCGATCAGCGCGTTCTGCTCGGCGTGGATGGCTCCCACCGAGCGCTGCCCGCCGAGCGGCAGGGTGGACCGGATGTCCTCCCCGCGGGCCCCGAAGATCTTCGTCGCCACGTGCAGCTGGGTGGTCCACTCGCCGTGCGGCCCGACCCGGAGTCGGAAGGTCATCCCCTCCCGGTCCACCTCGGTGGGCGCGCTGCTCGCCACCACCGCCTCCCGGTGGAACCCCTCCCGCCGGTAGGTGAGCCGCAGCTGGTTCTCGCTGACCGTCGGCGTGGTGTGCCCCTTCTTCTGCCGCTGGTGCTTGATCTCGAACAGGTCGGCGAAGTCGGAGCCGATGTCCAGCCGGAGGACGAATTCCACCTCCTGCCCGGAGTGGTTGAGCAGGGTCAGCTCCTCCTCGAAGCTGCCGCCGATCGACCGGCTGCGGATCATCGAGACCTTGGCGTCCAGGTAGTGCGTGGGCTCACCGGGCACCAGGAAGAACCGGGTCCGGTAGGACAGCGAGTCGTCGATCGAGAGCGCGTGCAGCCGTTGCCCGTTGAGGGTGAGCAGCCAGGTCGAGATGAACCGGGTGTCGAAGGAGAAGAGCCCGGTGGGGAAGTCGAACGACGGCTCGATGTCGCCGCTCCGGTCGCTGACGAGGAACGTGTTGCCGTCCAGGATGCTGACGCGTTCCTTCATGCCGACCGCCGGACGTGTTCGCGGGCGGTCTCCCGGGGGTCCCGGACACCGGGCGGGCCGGGGAAGAACCGGCGGAACACCAGGAAGAGCACCACGTTGCCGCTGAACGTGGCCTCGTTGCGCAGCACCGCCGCCATGCCGGCCTCCTGGCCCGTGACCAGCTCCTCGAACAGGTCGGCGCTGACCGTGAAGACGGCGTCGGCCGGCAACTGCTCCCGGGTGACCTGGACGGATCCCGGCGCGATCTCCAGGAACCAATGCTCGGTGCGGTTCCCGGTGGTCAGGTCCAGCTGGAGACGGCCGCGGGTGGGCCCGCGCAGCACCGCCGGGGCACGCGCCGGCAGTGACGCGAAGAACTGCTCGGTCGCCTCGCCCACATCAGGATCGTAGGCAGCAGCCGGACATGTCGGGTCAGGATCGGCAGTCCACGCGGAACGGACATTCGCCGGGCGGGCCGGGGCGGGTCAGTAGACGAGGGCCTGGGCGCCCTCGGCCATGGCCTCCTCGACGAAGACCGCCGCCCCGGCGATCCGTACGCCGGGGATGACGTCGTCCTGGCCGATGTCGCGGCGGGCCGCGCACTGGGTGCAGGCGGTCACCCTGCCGGTGGTCAGGATGACGTGCAGCAGTTCGGCCAGCGGCGCGGAGTGCGGCAGCTCGAAGTCCTGTGCCCGCCCGGGCAGCGCGAACCAGGTCGACTCCCCGGTGAGCCAGAGCGACACGTCCACCCCGGCGGCGGCCGCGGTGGCGGCGACCGTGAAGGCCTGCGCGCACCGCTCCGGGGCGTCGGCTCCGGCGGTGGCCTTGACGACGAGAGTGCGGGCCATGACGCCCAGCATAGGATGGCCGGGATGGTTACCGAGATCGGGTTCGTCAGCCTGCTGGTCGCCGGCCTGGGCGCGCTCGCCGGTGGCCTGGTCTACGTCGCAGTACGCATTTCGAGAGGAAAATGGTGAGTGAGAACCCGCTTCAGCCGCCGTGGCTGAACGCGCCGCCGGTCGACCCGTACCCGTACGAGGAGAGCCACGACCTGCGCGTCGGCCCGAAGCTGCACCGGAGCCTGGACGGCCTCCTGCCGTACATCGGGGTGTGGCGCGGGCGGGGTCGCGGCGGGTTCCCCACCATCGAGGACTTCGACTTCGCCCAGGAGATCCGGATCAGCCACGACGGCCGGCCGTTCCTGTTCTACGAGTCCCGTGCCTGGATCCTCGACGAGCAGAGCCGCCCGGTCCGCCCGGCCGGCCGTGAGGTGGGCTGGTGGCGTCCGGTGCTGGACGGCGACCGGGTCACCGACGAGCTGGAAGCGCTCATGACCACGCCCACCGGCGTGATGGAGCTGCACATCGGCAAGCGCAAGGGCACCCAGATCGAGTTCGCCACCGACGCGGTGGTCCGCACCGCCACGGCGAAGGAGGTCACGGCCGGCGCCCGCCTCTTCGGCATCGTGGAGGGCGCCCTCCTGTACGCCCAGGAGATGGCCGCCCTGGGCCACCCGCTGAGCCCCCACCTGTCCGCCCGCCTGACCCGCGTAGCCGGCTGACCCCACACCTCACGCCCTGGCCCACCCCCGCCCAGTCCTGGTGATCATGAAGTTGTTGCCCGCCGTATCGGCGTGTCGGCGCAATAACTTCATGATCAACGCCGCCTGGGGGCGGCCGGTCAGGGCCGGGGGAAGC
>NZ_WBKT01000068.1 GCF_008868175.1 Micromonospora sp. AMSO31t | reverse complement strand
AGCCCTGCCAGACCAGCCACGCGCCCCCGATCTCCGCCACCGCGGCCAGCGCGAACAACACGAGGGAACGCAGAACCGTCACCCCGCGACCCTAACCAGACCCCCACCCCCGAACGGCACGCGTACGACGGCGGGCCCCCGGTGATCCGGGGGCCCGCCGTCGTACGGGTCACTTGTCGAAGGCGTCGCGGACGTTGCGCCCGGCCTCCTTGACGTTCTGCCCGGCCTGCCGCGCCCGGGCGGTGCTCTGCTCGTTGGCGCCCTCGGCCCGCAACCGCTCGTTGTCGGTGGCGTCGCCGATCCGCTCCTTGGCCGCGCCGGCCAGCTCCTGGGCCCGGCTCTTGGCCTTGTCGGTGAAGCTCATCCCGCCTCCTCGGCTCGTTCGGGCTTCCGCCGGTTGCGTCCCCGGTGCCGGTCCCCCCAAACGTTGTGCGGGGGCGCACACCCCGTAAGGCATCCTAGGAAGATAGGTTCCAGCGCTGGCGGGTCCCGACGGCCGGGCCGTGGTTGACTGGGCGGGTGAGCGAGATCCTGCTGATCCGGCACGGCGAGACCACCTGGAGCGCCAGCCGCCGGCACACCTCGTACACCGACCTGGAGCTGACCCCCGACGGCGAGCGACAGTCCCAGGCGCTCGCCGTCGCGCTCGCCGGCCGGCGCTTCGTCCGGGTCCTGTCCAGTCCCCGGCAGCGCGCAACCCGCACCGCGCACCTGGCCGGGCTCACCGTCGACGCCACCGACCCCGACCTGGTCGAGTGGGACTACGGCGCCTACGAGGGACGCACCACCGTGGACATCCACGAGGAGAACCCCCGCTGGAACATCTGGACCGACGGCTGCCCTGACGGGGAGTCACCGGCCGAGGTCGGCGCCCGGCTCGACCGGGTGCTCGACCGGGTGGCCCCCCTGCTGGAGCGGGGCAGCGTCGCGCTGGTCGGCCACGCACACAGCCTGCGGGTGCTCGGCGCACGCTGGATCGGCCTCCCCCCGTCCGCGGGCGGGCTGCTGCGGCTGGACACCGCCACCGTCAGCGTGCTCGGCCACGAGCACGGCCGGCGGGTCGTCCTGCGCTGGAACCAGCCGGTCCCGCAGACGACCACGCCCGGCCCCGAACGGGCCGCTCGGCACTGATCCGCGGCGGCCGGTTCCCGTCGGGGCGGCAACACCCGCCGCGCAGTCGTGCCGGGAGCAGCCGCACGGACCACCGGCTCCGGTTCAGCCTCCATGCCGAACCGGAGCCGGTCGTGGGCGGCCCGGCGCTCGCCGTCAGAGGTAGCGCGAAGCCTCGTCGAGGAAGCGCTGCGCGTACCGGTCCGCCGGGATGTCCCCGAGGTAGTACTTCTTGAGGTCGCGGCGGGCGGCGGCGAGCGGGTCGCTGCCCAGAAAGTCGTCGAGGACGGCGTCGAGTCCCTGCAGCCGGCCGCCGTGGGCGTCGATCACGTAGGCCGCCCGCGCGAGCGGGAACGCCTCCGGGAACCGGGCCCCCGGCACCGAGACGGCGACCATCACGAAGGGCTTCTCCGAGTAGAGGTAGTCCGCCACCACGCTCGACACGTCCGACACCATCGCGTCCGACGCGTTGAAGCAGTCCGCCACCGTCATCGACACCTCGGCCTCGGCGCCGAAGACGTGCGGCCGTCCGTTCGTCCGCCGGTCCTCGGCCAGCAGCGTCCGGATGCGGTCGCACTCGCGGGCCAACTCGGCCGACCGCCGGCTGTACGGATGCGGCCGGAACACGACGCTGCACCCGCGAGCCACGAGCGCCTTCACGATGTCGTAGCCGACCAGCAGGGACGAATAGTTCGAGTCGGCGTAGAAGCCGGCCCACGTCGGGGCGTACAGGACCCGGGGGCTGGCGATCGAGCCGATCGGCTCGGTGGCGATGGCGACGTTCTCCACCTGAGGGCGCCCGACGATCGTGAACATCTCCGCCGGCATGCTCACCCCGTTGGCCGCGAACCGGTCGATCGCGGCCTGACCGGCGACAAAGTTCTTGTCGTAGATCCGGAAGACCGGGTTGTGGCTCGGGACCTTGTCGCTGTCGCCGTGGTTGAGCTGGATGTGCTTGAGGTTCGTGTACCGGAGGACGTGGTTGTTCATCGTCGCCGTGTTGACGTAGAAGGCCGCCCGCAGCGACGGGGCGATGACGTCGTCGATCTGGTTCAGCCCCATCCGCAGCACCACCGGGGCCTTGGTGAGACCCGTCACCTCGTGGAAGTTGGTCTGGTTGCGTACCAGCACGAAGAACTTCCGGCCGAGGCGTTCCAGGTAGGGCAGCCACATCGCGAGCTGGTAGGCGGTGCCGGCGGGCGCGTTCCAGTGCACGAGGAAGGCCGGCTCGTAGGCGGTCAGCGCGGCAAGGAGCTTCGCCTCCCGGCTGCGCCGCGCCCGCACCCTGCGCAGCGCCTGCAACCCGGTGAGCAGGGTCAACCCGAGTGCCGCTGCCGCCACCACCAGCGCGACCCACCCGACGAGGCCGGTGAACGCGCAGACCAGCGCCGCCACCACGGCGACGCCGTTGGCCAGCGCCACCCGGCTCAGGTTGGGGCTGCGGTCCGCCCCCGAACCGCTTCCGGGCAGGTTGGCCGCGACGGGGTAGACCGCCTCGGACACGGAGGCCAGCAGCGGTTCGCTGAGAATCGCCAGGCCGGCGACGGCGACACCGACGGCCAGGGCCGGGTCGAGACTGCCGTGCACCGCGCCGAGCAGGTACGCGCAGGCGAGCAGGAGGATGCGCCCCGCGACGGCGGTCCCGGCGGCCGCCGAACCGCCGCGCCACATCCAGGCCAGCAGGGCGAGCGCGAGAACGGCCGGGGGAAGCGCCCAGAGGCGGGAGCTTCCCACCGCCGCCAGCAGCAGGGCGGCAAGCGCCGTCACCTCGACCACCGAGGCGGGAAGCCGCTCGCCGGCGGCCGACGTCCGCGCCTCCGCGAGCCATCCGCTGAACCGGGACCGGCCCGGCCTCGAAACGGTCATCGCCCGATCCCCGCCGACCAGGGGCCGGCACACCGCAGCCGCCCCGCCCGACCCCGGCAGGTTGCCAGGAACTTCTGTCGCAACGCCAACTCCTTCTCCAACTGGCTCACCCGCCCACCGGGCCCCCACGGCCCGGTGGACGATGGTTCACAGCGTAGGCGGACGCCGGCGGACCACTTCGAGCCCTGCGGCCCGCCGACGCACGCGCGCACTCACCTGCCGCCGCCCGGTGACCTCCGTCCCGGGCCGGCCGCGAAGGTGATCTTCGCTCGCTCGGGCGCGGTCAGCCCGGCTGCGGGCCCGCCGACCCGGCCGGGACACCACGGAGCCGGTGCTGGTCCACCGGATCCGGGCCGACCTTCGGGGGGCGATGCTCGTACGGGGTGGAGAGCACCACGGTCGTGCGGGTGGTGACGTTCGCGGACGTGCGGATCTCCTGCAGCACCCGCTCCAGGTCCGCCGGGCTGGCCACCCGCACCAGCAGCAGGTAGAAGTCCTCCCCCGCCACCGAGTAGCACGAGTCGATCTCCGGCAGGTGGGCCAGCCGCTCCGGGGCGTCGTCCGGCTGCGAGGGGTCGAACGGCCGGATCGCCACGAACGCGGTCAGCGGCAGCTCCAGCGCCTCGAACGAGACGCGGGCCGCGTAGCCCTTGATGACCCCGCGCTGCTCCAGCCGGCGGACCCGCTGGTGCACGGCCGACACCGACAGCCCCACCTTCTCGGCCAGGTCCGTGTACGACAGCCGACCGTCTCCGGTCAGTGCGGCGACGATGGCGCGGTCGATCTCCTCCACGCGGTGCAACCTACCTGGAATAGCGCTCCCACGCCGCACCCGGCCCGCCGCCGTGACGCTGCGCGGGCCGGCTGTCGCGCACCGCGTCGATCAGCCCCTGGCCAGGGACCGGGAGATGACCAGCCGCTGGATCTGGTTGGTGCCCTCGACGATCTGCAGCACCTTCGCCTCGCGCATGTACCGCTCGACCGGGTGGTCGGCGACGTAGCCGGCGCCGCCGAGCACCTGCACCGCGTCGGTGGTCACCCGCATGGCCATGTCGGTGGCGAACAACTTCGCCTTCGCCGCCTCGATCGAGTACGGCCGGCCGGCGTCGCGCAGCCGGGCGGCGGCCAGCGTCAGGGCGCGGGCGGCGGAGATCTGGGTGGCGTGGTCGGCCAGGGTGAACCCGAGCCCCTGGAAGTCGAGGATCGGCCGGCCGAACTGCTGGCGCTCCCGGGCGTAGCCGACGGCGTAGTCCAGGGCGGCCTGGGCCAGGCCGACCGCGCAGGCGGCGATGCCGAGCCGGCCCGAGTCCAGCGCCGACATGGCGATGGTGAAGCCGGCCCCCTCACCGCCCAGGAGCCGCTCGGCCGGCACCCGGGCGTCGTCGAAGGCGATCTGGGCGACCGGCGAGGCGTGCAGGCCCATGGTGCGCTCGGCGGCCTGCGGGTGGATGCCGGGGGTGTTGCGGTCGGCCAGCAGGCAGGAGATGCCCTTCGGGCCGGGGCCGCCGGTGCGGCAGAAGATGTTGTAGAAGTCGGCGACCCGGGCGTGGGTGATCCACGCCTTGGTGCCGGAGACCACGTAGTCGTCGCCGTCGCGGACCGCCTTCGTGGTGAGCGCCGCGGCGTCGGAGCCGCCCTGCGGCTCGGAGAGGCAGTACGCCCCCAGCAGCTCGCCGCCGATCATGTCGGGCAGCAGCTTGCGCTGCGCGTCGGTGCCGAACTGGGCGAGGGGGTAGCAGGACAGGGTGTGCACGCTGACCGCCTCGGCGACCGCGAGCCAGCGGCTGGCCAGGATCTCCAGCACCTGGAGGTAGACCTCGTACGGCTGGGCGGCGCCGCCGTGCTCCTCGGCGTAGGGCAGGCCGAGCAGGCCGGCCCGGCCCAGGGTGCGCAGCACCTCACGGGGGAACTCGGCGCGCTCCTCGAAGCCGGCGGCCCTGGGGGCCAGCTCCCGGTCGGCGAGTTCGGTGGCGAGGTCCAGCAGGTCGTGGGCCTCGTCGGTGGGGAGGATCCGGTCGACAGTCATAGCGCGATGAGCTCCGTGGGGGTGGTGTTGAGCCGCTGCCCGCCGTCCGTCGTGCAGACGACGATGTCCTCGATCCGGGCGCCGTGCCGCCCGGCGAGGTAGATCCCGGGTTCGACCGAGAACGCCATGCCGGCCTCGATCGGTCGGGGGTTGCCGGCCACGACGTACGGGTCCTCGTGGGTGTCGAGGCCGATGCCGTGCCCGGTGCGGTGCAGGAACGCGTCGCCGTGACCGGCGGCCGTGATGAGGTCGCGGGCGACCGCGTCGAGCGCCTCGGCGGTCACCCCCGGGCGGACGGCCGCCACGGCGGCGCGCTGCGCCTCGTGCAGGACCGTGTAGTAGTCGGCGAACTCGGCCGGGGCGGGGCCGCCGGCCACGTAGGTGCGGGTGCAGTCGGACCGGTAGCCGGCGGGCATGGTGCCGCCGATGTCGACCACCACCGGCTCGCCCGCCCGGATCGGCCGCTCGCCGGTCTGGTGGTGCGGGCTGGCGCCGTTCGGGCCGGCGGCCACGATGACGAAGTCGACGCGGACGTGCCCGGCGGCGCGGATGGCGGCGGCGATCTCCGCGGCCACCTCGGCCTCGGTCCGGCCGGGGCGCAGCCACTCCCCCATCCGCCGGTGCACCGCGTCGATCGCGGCGCCCGCCTCGGCCAGGGCGGCCACCTCGGCGGGCGACTTGCGGATCCGCAGCTCGCGCAGCACCTCGGAGGCGAGCCGCTGGGCCGCCTCGGGCAGCGCGGCGCGCAGGGCGAGCACGTGCTCGGCCCACATCCGGTCGGCCAGCCCGACGGCGGCGGCCGGGCCGGGCAGCGCGGCCCGCACCAGCGGGAACGGGTCCGTGCCGTCGGCGTGGTCGACGATCCGGTATCCGGCGCCGGGCGCGGCCTCGGCGCCGGGGCGCTCCAGCACCGGCACGATCAGCGTGGGCTCACCCTGGGCGGGGACCACCAGGCAGGTGAGCCGCTCCCCCTCGTGGGCGTCGTAGCCGGTGAGGTAGCGCAGGTCGGAGCCGGGGGTGAGCAGCAGCGCGTCCAGCCCCGCGGCGGCGGTGGCGCGCTGGGCGGCGGCCAGCCGCTCGGCCGGGTAGAGCTCGTCGGTTCCCACCCCCAGAGCTTAACGGTCGTTTGGGCGGTCGCGGGACCCCGGTGGCCGCTCAGACCCCGGCCATCCGGTCCGCCTCCGGCTTGGTGAGCCCGGACGCCTGGAGCAGCTCGCCGACCACGATGAACACCTGCGAGGCGACGATGGTGCCGGAGAAGCCGAGCCCCGCGGCCCGAGCCCGGCGGGCCGCCTCGGCGGCGTGCAGCGCTCGGGACCGGGCGATCTCGGGGGTCCGGCCGGCCAGGAAGTCGCGGTGCAGCAGCCGCAGCGACTGGCCGAAGGTCTCGACCGCGGCCGGCAGGTCCGCCGGCACCGGCTCCCGCGCGTCGAGCAGCGCCACCACCCGGCGGACCATGTTGCGGCTGTTCGTGAACGCCAGTTCCAGGTGCGTGGCGGCGTGCTCGTAGCGGCGCAGCTGGGACCGGCGCCGCCACCGCCAGGGGGACAGCGACGCGACCTCCGCGGCCGCCGCCACGATCTCGGTGGTCTGTCGTCGCTCCGCCTCGGCGGCCTGGAGCCGCTGCAACGCCGCGTCGGCCCGGCCCGGATCGCCGGCCGCGAGGGCCTCGGCGGCGACGGTCAACTGGTGGGCGAACAGGTCGAGGGTGGGACCGGCGGCCCGGTGCACCACCCGGACCGGGTTCAGCGGCAGCAGGAGCAGCGCCACCAGCACGGCCACCCCGCCACCGACCAGCGCGTTGGCGGTCCGCGGCACGGCCAGGTCCGGTCCGGCGGGCTCGACCGTGCCCAGCAGGACGGCGGTGCTGCCGGCCTGCACCATCACGGCCCCCGCTACCGCGGAACACCACCGCCGCCGAGATGGCCAGCGCGACGACCAGCCCGGTCTGCACGGGCCCGTTCCCGATCACCTGGATGATCACGTCACCGACGAGCACCCCGAGGATCACCCCGCCGAGCAGTTCGGCGGTGCGGCGTACCCGGTTGCCGATCGCCGCGGCGATGGTGCCGACCGCGGCGGCGGGCGCGAACAGCGGCTGCGGGTTGTGCAGCAGGGTGTTGGCGACATACCAGGACAGCCCGGCCGCCAGCCCGGCCTGGAGGGCCACGATGAAGTACCGGCGCAGCCGCTCGTAGGCCTCCTGCACGTGCCGCCGGGCGACGGTCACCACGCCGGTCACGGCGCGTCCCGGCGGGCCGGGCGCCACCGGCGGTACGGCCGGGGTGCGGTCACGCTCCCCTCTACCCCGGCGGCGCTCCGGTAGTCCCGGCGGCACCCCGTCAGGCGCCGGCGGCCTCGGCCCGGAGGTCCTCCTCCGACGCGCCGCGCCGCCAGTAGCCGGCGAAGGTGACCCGGCGGCGGTCCAGGCCGCGCTCGCCCACCAGGTGCCGGCGGACCGACCGGACCATGCCGGCCTCGCCGGCGATCCAGGCGTACGGGGCGGCGCCGGGCAGCCGGGCGCCGCGCAGCGTGTCAGCCAGCAGGCTGCCCGGTGTCGTGGCGCCCCGGACCAGCCAGGTCACCTCGGCGCGGGCGTCGCTGGGCAGCGGCTGGATGTCGCCGGCCGTGGGGACCTCGACGAAGGCCCGGACCGGGGTGCCGGCGGGCAGCCAGTCGAGGATCCCGCCGACGGCCGGCAGCGCGGTCTCGTCGGCGACCAGCAGCACGGAGTCGGCGCCGGTCGGCGGCTGGAAGCGCACGGTGCGCTCGTCGGGCACGGCCGGGCCGAGCAGCAGCACCCGGTCACCCGGCCGGGCCCGGCCGGCCCAGCGGGTGGCCGGGCCGGTGTCGCCGTGCCGGACGAAGTCGATGTCCAGCTCGCCGAGCTCCGGGCGCTGCGCGCGGATCGTGTAGGACCGCATCACGGCCCGGACGGCGGGGTCCAGGGCCCGCCAGGCCCCGTACCAGTCCTCGCCCGCCCCGACCGGGACGACCGGGGCGTCCTGGCCGGGGTGCGGCAGGAAGACCGAGACGCTCTGGTCGCGGCCGCCGCCCGCGAACTCGCCGAGGTCGTCGCCGCCGAAGGTGACCCGGACCAGGCAGTCGCCGACCGCCCGGGTGGCGGCCACCCGGGCGGCGTAGAACCGGTAGCGCAGGGCGACCGCGGTGGTCACGCGGTGACCTTCTTCGCGCCCCGGATGGCGGTGGCCAGGTTCTCCAGCAGCGGGGCGGCGCCGGCGTACGAGAAGCGGGGCACCGCGTCCCACGGGGTGACCTGGTTGGCCTTTACCGCCGGCAGCTGCGCCCAGGTGGGCTTGGCGGCGAGGTCCTTGGGCTGCAGGGCGGTGGGGCGGTTGTCGAGCAGGATCAGGTCGGCCGGGAACTTGGCGGTGTTCTCCCAGCTCAGCGCCTCGAAGTAGTCGCCCTGTTCGAGCTTGGTCGGCACCACGATGTCGACGCCGAGTTCGGCGAAGTACATGAGGTCGGTGCTGACCTTGGGGTTGGAGACGTAGAACAGGTCGGGGCTGCCGGAGGCGGCCATCACCCTGATCCCCGGGTTCGCCTTGACCGCCTGGCGGACCGCGTCGGCGGCGGCGGTGAACCGGGCCTTCGCGTCGGTGACCTTCTTCGCGTCGAGGTCGGCGCCGAGGGAGCGGGCGAGTTCGGCGTACCGCTCGATCGGCTTGGTCATCGGCACGCGCGCGGTGGTGATGGCGACGCTCGGTGCCAGCGGGAGGATCTTCGCCTTGCTCTCGTCCGGGACGTACCAGAGCGCGCCCGGGTCGTACATGTGGGTGACCAGCAGGTCGGGCCGGAGCCCGGCGTACTTCTCCAGGTTGAACTCGCCCCAGGCGTTGCCGAGGATCTCGACCTGCTCGACGTTCAGGTCGCCGGCCTGCGGCTCCTTGCTGCCGTCGGCCTTCTTCGTCTCGCCGAACACGCCGACGATCTGCGTGTCGAGTCCGAAGTCGACCAGGGCGGCGGCCACCCCGGTGAAGGCGACGATCCGGGACGGTCGGGCGGCGGCGTCGACCTTCTGCTGCCGGTCGTCCGTGAACGACCAGGGGCCGCCGGTCGGGCCGGCGCTGGTGGCGGCGTCGTCGCCGTCCTTGCCGCAGCCGGCGAGGAGGGCGCCGAGGCCGGCGGCACCGGCGGCGGCGAGGAGGCCACGGCGGGAGAGCCGGCGGCTGGACACGATGTCGGGCATGGCGACGTCTTTCGGTACGGGTCTGCGAACGACCATGGACAGCTAGGTTAGGCTAACCTAACCCACGTTCCCGTCAAGGCCCTTCCTGCCCCCGGAGCCCACGCTGTCCGTCATCACCCCACCCCGAAGCGGCGCCGTCGCCGCCCCGGCGCCCGGCCGCCGCCGGCTTCGGGCCGGCGGGCTCGCCCTCGGCGTGCTGCTGCTCGCCGCGGTGGCCGTGCTCAGCCTCGCCCTCGGCGCGAAGCCGCTCTCCCTCGCCGACGTGTGGCACGGCCTCACCGACCCGGCCTCCCCCGAGTACGCCGTGGTGCACCAGGGACGGCTGCCCCGCACCCTGCTCGGCCTCGCCGCCGGCGCGGCGCTCGGCGTCGCCGGCGCGGCCATGCAGACGCTGACCCGCAACCCGCTCGCCGACCCCGGCCTGCTCGGCATCAACGCGGGCGCGTCGGCCGCGGTGGCCACCGCCACGGCGCTGCTCGGTGTCGCCGACCTCGACCAGCAGGTCTGGTACGCGCTGCTCGGCGCCGCCGCGGTGACCGTCGCCGTGCACGCCATCGCCGGCGGCCGGCAGGCCACCCCGGCCCGGCTGGCCCTGGCCGGCGCGGCGCTCAACGCGGCCCTCTACTCCTACGTCAGCGCCATGATGCTGGTCGACAGCACCTCGCTGGAGCGCATGCGGTTCTGGACCGTCGGCTCCCTCGCCGCCGCGCGCACCGACACCGTGCCGAGCCTGCTGCCGTTCGTCCTGGCCGGGCTGGTGATCGCCCTGCTGGTGACCCGCCCGCTGGCCGCCCTGGCCCTCGGCGACGACTCCGCCCGGGCGCTCGGCGCCCGGCCCGGCCTGGTCCGCGGCGCGGTGATCGTCGCCGTCACGCTGCTCTGCGGGGCGGCCACCGCCGCATGCGGGCCGATCGTCTTCGTCGGCCTGCTCGCCCCCCACCTCGTACGCGCCCTCACCGGGCCCGACCCGCGCCGGCTGCTGCCCTGGTGCGCGGTGTTCGCACCGGCGCTGCTGCTCACCGCCGACGTGGCCGGCCGGCTGCTGGGCCGCCCCGGCGAACTCCAGGTCGGCCTGGTCACCGCCGTGGTCGGCGGGCCGCTCTTCCTGCACCTGGTCCGGCGCGGACGGGTGGGCCGGCTGTGATCGTGCTGCGCCTTCCCGGCGGGCTGTCGCTGCGCCTGCGCCCCCGCGCCCTCGTCGTCGGCCTGGCCGGCACGCTGCTCGCCCTCGGCCTCGCCGTGCTGGCCGTCGGCGCCGGCGACTATCCGATCGCCCCGGCCGACGTGCTGCGCGTCCTCGCGGGCGGCGGCAGCCCCGCCGACCGGTTCATCGTCACCGAACTGCGACTGCCCCGGCTCGCCACGGCCCTGGCGGCCGGCGCCGCCCTCGGCCTGGCCGGCGCGGTGTTCCAGTCCCTGACCCGCAACCCGCTGGGCAGCCCCGACGTCCTCGGGGTCACCTCCGGCGCCGCCACCGGCGCGCTGACCGTGGTCGTCGTCGGCGGCGGCAGCGCCGCGCTGGCCGGGGCGGCCGCCGCCGGCGGGCTGGCCACCGGCCTGCTGCTCTACGCGCTGGCCGGCCGGCACGGCGTCGGCGGGCACCGGCTGGTGCTGGTGGGCATCGGCGTCACCGCGATCCTCACCGGCGTCAACGGCTGGCTGCTCACCCGCGCCCCGCTGATGGACGCCGCCCGCGCCGCGCTGTGGATCACCGGCAGCCTGGACGGGCGGGGCTGGGCGAACGCCCTGCCGGTGCTCGGCGCGCTCGCGGTGCTGCTGCCCGCCGTGCTGCTCGCCCGCGCCCCCGCGCTGCGGCTGCTGGAGATGGGCGACGACTCCGCGGCCGGGCTCGGCGTGCCGGTGCGCCGGGTCCGGGCGGCCGCGCTCGGCTCGGCCGTGCTGCTGGTCTCGGTCGCCGCGGCGGCCGCCGGGCCGGTGTCGTTCCTGGCGCTGACCGCGCCGCACCTGGCCCGCCGGCTCACCCGCGCGCCCGGACCGAACCTGCTGCCGTCGGCCGTCGTCGGCGCGGCCCTCCTGCTCGCCGCCGACCAGCTCGCCCAGCACGCGGTGGCCGGCCGGCAACTGCCCGTCGGCGTCGTCACCGGCGTGCTCGGCGGCGGCTACCTCGCCTGGCTGCTCGCCGGTGAACGCGGGGGCCGGCGATGACCGGCCCCGACGAGAAGGGAACCCTGATGCGGCCCGACACCCCCCGGCTGGTCGGCGAGGCGCTGACCCTCGGCTACGACCGGCGCACCGTCGCCGAGGACCTCACGGTCGCCGTCCCCGACGGGTCCTTCACGGTGATCATCGGGCCGAACGCGTGCGGCAAGTCGACGCTGCTGCGCGCCCTGGCCCGGCTGCTGCGCCCCGCCCGCGGCACGGTGCTGCTCGACGGCGCCGACATCCACCGCCGGCCGGCCCGCCAGGTCGCCCGTACCCTCGGGCTCCTCCCGCAGTCGGCGGTGGCCCCGGACGGGCTGACGGTCGCCGAGCTGGTGTCCCGGGGCCGCTACCCGCACCAGGGCCTGCTGCGGCAGTGGTCCCGCGAGGACGAGCGGGTGGTCGACCGCGCGATGGCCGACACCGGGGTCGCGGAGCTGGCCGACCGGCCGGTCGACGAGCTGTCCGGCGGGCAGCGGCAGCGGGTCTGGATCGCCATGGCGCTGGCCCAGCAGACGCCGCTGCTGCTGCTCGACGAGCCGACCACCTACCTGGACATCGCCCACCAGGTCGAGGTGCTGGACCTCTGCGCCCGGCTCCACGAGGAGCAGGGACGCACCCTGGTGGCGGTCCTGCACGACCTGCACCAGGCCGCCCGGTACGCCACCCACCTGGTGGCCATGCGGGACGGACGGGTGGTCGCCGCCGGCGACCCGCAGCAGATCGTCACCACCGAGCTGGTCGAGGAGGTGTTCGGCCTGCCCTGCCGGATCATCGAGGACCCGGAGACCGGCACGCCGCTGGTCCTCCCCACGGCGCGCCGGCGGTCCGTGCCGGCCGCCTGATCAGCCGGCGGCGGCCGCGGCGGCACGGCCCGCCGTGCGACCCGAGAAGAGGCAGCCGCCGAGGAAGGTGCCCTCCAGGGCGTTGTAGCCGTGCATGCCGCCGCCGCCGAAGCCGGCGACCTCGCCGGCGGCGTACACCCCGGCCAGGGGTTCGCCGTCGGGGCGCAGCACCCGGCCGGACAGGTCGGTGTGCAGGCCGCCGAGGGTCTTGCGGGTGAGCACGTGCAGTTGCACGGCGATGAGCGGGCCGGCGGCCGGGTCGAGCAGCCGGTGCGGGGTGGCGACCCGGATCAGCCGGTCGCCCCGGTAGCGGCGGGCGCCCCGGATGGCGTGCAGCTGCGCGTCCTTGCCGAACGGGTGGGCGATCTCCCGGTCCCGGGCCTCGACGAGCCGGCGCAGCGCCACCGCGTCGAGCTGCGGCCCGCCGCTCTCGACGGCCAGCTTGTTCATCCCCTCGACCAGCTCCGGCAGGTCGCCGGCGACAACGAAGTCCGCGCCGTGCCGCTTGAACGCCTCCACCGGCCCGGGCGCGCCGGGGCGGACCCGCTGGAGCACCTGCCGCACGCTGCGGTTAGTCAGGTCGGGGTTCTGTTCCGAGCCGGACAGCGCGAACTCCTTCTCCAGGATCTTCTGGGTGAGCACGAACCAGCTGTAGTCGTGGCCCGTGGCCCGCAGATGGCGCAGCGTGGCGAGGGTGTCGAAGCCGGGGAAGAGCGGCGCCGGCAGCCGCTCGCCGGTCGCGTCCAGCCACAGCGAGGACGGCCCGGGCAGGATGCGGATGCCGTGCCCCGGCCAGACCGGGTCCCAGTTGCGCAGCCCCTCGGTGTAGTGCCACATCCGGTCCGGGTTGATCACCTGGCCGCCCGCCGACTCGGTGACCGCGAGCATCCGGCCGTCGACGTACGCGGGCACCCCGGTGACCATCCGCTCCGGCGGGGTGCCGAGCCGCGCCGGCCAGGCCCGCCGGACCAGGTCGTGGTCGCCGCCGATCCCGCCCGAGGTGATGATCACGGCCTGCGCCCCGTACGCGAAATCGCCGACCACGGTTCGGGAGGTGGGCCGGCCACGCGGGGCGTCGTCCGGAGCGAGCACCGCGCCGCGTACGCCGGTGACCGCGCCGCCGCTGGTCACCAGCTCGTCGACGCGGTGCCGGAACAGCAGGCGGATGCGGCCCTCCTCGGCGGCGGCGCGGACCCGCCGGGCGAACGGCTCGACCACGCCCGGCCCGGTGCCCCAGGTGACGTGGAACCGGGGCACCGAGTTGCCGTGGCCGTGGGCCGCTCCCCCGCCCCGCTCCGCCCAGCTCACCACCGGGAAGACCCGGTGGCCCAGGCCGCGCAGCCAGGCCCGCTTCTCCCCGGCCGCGAAGTGCACGTACGCCTCGGCCCACCGGCGCGGCCAGTGGTCCTCGGGGCGGTCGAAGCCGGCGCTGCCGGTCCAGTCCTGCCAGGCCAGCTCGACGGAGTCCCGGATGCCCATCCGCCGCTGCTCCGGCGAGTCGACCAGGAACAGCCCGCCGAACGACCACCACGCCTGCCCGCCGAGGTTCTGCTCCGGCTCCTGGTCCAGCAGCACCACCCGGCGGCCCGCGTCGGCGGCCTCGGCGGCGGCGACCAGGCCGGCCAGCCCGGCGCCGATCACGATCACATCGGTATGCACGGCACCGACGGTACGTAGCCTGGTGCCAAAATCCTTGGTCGGGGCGTGCGTGATCCGCCACCGGATTTGTCACCGCGATGACAACAGTGGGGAGCCGACGATGGCGGACACGCTGCTCGACATCGAGCCCGGCCTCGCGCGCCTCGCGCCGGCCGTCGGCGAGCAGCTGCGCGGCCTGCGCGCCCCGCTGCACGGGCGGATCCTGGAGACCGTCCGCGCGGCCATGCGTGCGCAGGGCCGGTCCCTCACCGGCGGGCAGGGGCGCGGCCTGGCCCTCGGCGTACGCACCGCGGTCGACGCCTTCGTCGACGCGGTCGCCGAGCCGGCTCGCGACCTGGCCGACACCCGGGCGGTCTTCCACGCGCTCGGCCGCACCGAGTACCGGGAGGGGCACCGCGTCGACGCGCTGCGCGCCGTGCTCACCCTCGGCGGCCGGGAGATCTGGGCCTTCCTGGTCACGCACACGACGGCCGCCGGCCCCGCCCCGGCGGACCTGTACGTGGTCGCCGGGGCGCTCTTCGGCTACGTCGACGCCCTGGCCGGCGCCGCCGCCGAGGGATACCTGGACGAGCAGCGCGACGCCGCGCAGGACTGGGCCACCACCCGCCGGCGGCTGATCACCCTGCTCGTGCAGCCGGAACCGCCCGCCGAGGCCGCGCTGCGCGCCGCCGCCGACGCGGCCCGCTGGCCGCTGCCCCGCACGGTGGCCGTCCTCAGCGTCGACGGCGACGACGCCGAGCACCTGGGCCACACCATCGGCGGTGGCGCGATCGCCACGGTCATCGACGACGTGGTTCGGATCGTGCTGCCCGACCCGGACACGCCCGGTCGGCTGGACCGGGCCCGCCAGGCGCTGGCGGGACGGCGGGCGGCGCTCGGCCCCAGCGTGGCGCTGGGCCGGGCCCGGCTGTCGTACCGGATCTCCGGGCGGGCCCTGGCGTTGCGCCGCGACGGGATGCTGCCGGCCGACCCGCTTGCCGGGGACGCGCACCCGCTCACCCTGCTGCTGCGCTGGGAGCCGGGCCTGGCCGACCATCTCGCCGACGCCTGCCTCGCGCCGCTGGCCGGCCTGCGGCCGGCCGCCCGGCGGGCCCTCGCCGAGACCCTGCACGGCTGGCTGCGGCGGCAGGGACAGGTAATCGTTGTGGCCGAGGACCTGCACACCCACCCGCAGACCGTGCGCTACCGGATGCGCCGGCTGCGGGAGCTGTTCGGCGACGCTCTCGACGATCCCGACCGGCGGCTGGTGCTCCACCTCGCGCTGCGCCACCGGCTCGACGACGACTGACCGATGTCGTACCGGCGCCCGCCCCCACCGCCCGGCCCGCCCCCGCTCGTTGATCATGAAGTTATTGCGCGGGAACGCGTCTTCCTCAGGCAATAACTTCATGATCAACGGATTCCGAGGGGCCAGGATCGGCGGGTGGTGGCGTTGCGGGGGGTGGCCAGGATGGGAGTGTGCTTCGCTTTCTGCTGAACCTGTTGTGGCTCGTCTTCGGCGGCGGCTTCCTCCTGGCCCTGGGCTACGGCGTGGCCGCCCTCATCTGCTTCGCACTGGTGATCACCATCCCGTTCGGGGTGGCCTCGCTCCGCCTCGCCGTGTACGCGCTGTGGCCCTTCGGCCGCACCCTCGTGCCGAAGCCGGGCGCCGGCGTCGTCTCCGGCCTGGCGAACGTGCTCTGGGTCCTGCTCGCCGGCTGGTGGCTGGCGCTGTCGCACATCCTCGCCGGCGTCGCGCTGTGCGTGACGATCATCGGTATCCCGTTCGGGGTGGCGAACTTCAAGCTCGTCCCCGCGGCGCTCTGGCCCCTCGGCCAAGAGGTCGTCGAGACCCCCTGAACCCGTTCGATCCGGCTGGACCGCCTGGGCGGGTCCAGCGGATGCAGGGCTGGCTGCCACCGGCGCACGAGCTCACTCCCCTACAGCGTCCTAGGAGGCTGGGCAGTGGGCGGCCCGGCGGCGGGTCATCCGAAAGGGGCTCATGGACAGGCGAGCGCCACTAGCGTCGGATTCGTGGGCGGTCATAACGGAGTGATCGAGGCACTCAAGGCGGACCCCACCATGTCGGGCCTGCGTCGGTCCCTGGAGGCGTACTACGGCGACCCGGACCGCGAGGCGGCGATGGACGCCTTCTACGCCCCCCTGGTCCGCCCCGGCGCCCTGGTCTTCGACGTCGGCGCGCACGTGGGTGACCGGCTCGGCAGCTTCCGCCGGCTCGGCGCCCGCGTGGTGGCCGTCGAGCCCCAACCGCTCTGCACCCGTGCCCTGCGCGCCCTGTACGCGGACGACGAACACGTGACCGTGGTCGAGGCGGCGTGCGGTGCGCGTGCCGGGCCGGTGCGGCTGCACGTGAACTCGGCGAACCCGACGATCTCCACGGTGTCGGCGGGGTTCCTGCAGGCCGCGCACGGGTCCGGCGGCTGGGCGCACGAGGTCTGGGACGCCGAGATCGAGGTGGCCGGCACGACGCTGGACACGCTGGTCACGGCGCACGGCGTACCCGCCTTCGTGAAGATCGACGTGGAGGGCTTCGAGGACGCCGTGCTGGCCGGGCTGAGCCGGCCGCTTCCGGCCCTGTCCTTCGAGTTCACCACCATCGAACGCGACCTTGCGGTGCGCTGCCTGGACCGGCTCACCGGCCTGGGCTTCACCTCGTTCACCGTGGCGCTCGGCGACGAGATGGGGTTCGCCCTGCCCGGTTGGCGGCCGGCGGACGACATCGCGGCGTACCTGCGGGCCCTGCCGTACGAGGCCAACTCGGGCGACGTCTACGCCCGCGCCCGCCCGGCCTGACCGGCCGTCGACCGGGCCGGGCCCGCAACCGCAGGGCCGGCACTCCCCGGCGCCATCCGCGTATCGACGCTGCTCACACCCTTGATCGACCGCACTGTCCACAGCCACTTTTTTCAGGTTTCGAACTTAGCCATGTTTCGTTATCCGGCCGTTATTGACGTGACCGCCGCCACTTCGGTTGACTGCGACGGAACCGCTTCCGCAACCGGTTCCGAAACATCCCCCTCACCCCTGCGACCCGGGAGCGTCACGTGCCGATCACCATCGCCGACGTCGCCACGCGCGCCGGCGTGAGCAAGACGACGGTGTCGCGGGTGCTCAACGGCAAGGGCGAGGTGCACGTCCGCACGGCGGACCGGGTCCGCGCCGTCATCAACGCCCTCGGGTACGTGCCGAGCGCCCGCGCGGTCGGCCTGGCCCGCGGGCGTACCCGGGTGGTCGGCATGCTGGTGCCCGCCCTGACCTGGCCCTGGATGGGTGAGGTGCTCCAGGGTGCGGCCGACGTGGTCGAGGCCGAGGGCTACGGCATGCTGCTGTTCACCTGCACCCAGGGCGACGAGTCGATGCGGCGGTTCGCCTCCCAGGTCTCCGCGAAGTCCTTCGACGGCCTGCTCGTGGTCGAGCCGGAGGGCACCCTCGACTACATCACCGAGCTGCACGAGCGCGGCCTGCCGGTCATCCTCATCGACGACCGCGGCCACCAGCCCGGCTTCCCGTCGGTGCGCACCACCAACGAGTCCGGCGCGCGGGCCGCCGCCGCGCACCTGCTGGCGCACGGCCGGAAACGGCCGCTGGTCGTCACCGGCCTGCGCCGCTTCGGCTGCACCCGGGAACGGCTCGCCGGGTTCGCGGACGGCTACGCCGACGCGGGCCTGCCCATCGACCCCGCCCTCGTCGTGGAGGGCGACTTCACCTTCGAGTGCGGGCGGGTCGCGGTGGAACGCCTGCTCGCCGACGGGGTGCCGTTCGACGCCGTCTTCGCCCACAACGACCTCTCCGCCGCCGGGGCGCTCCAGGCGCTGCGCGACGCCGGCCGGCGGGTCCCCGAGGACGTGGCGGTGGTGGGCTTCGACGACCTGCCGCTGGCCGGTCACACCCACCCACCGCTGAGCTCGGTCCGCCAGCCGTTGCGGGAGATGGGGGCCGTCGCCGCCCGCACCCTCATCGCCCACCTCGCCGGCACGCCGCTGCCCCACGCCCCGACCGTCATCCCCACGACCTTCACCGTCCGCGCCTCGACCGGCAGCACCTGACCTCGCCACCGCTGCAGTTCCACCCGCACCGGCGGGCGCCCCGCCCGCCGGTGGTAACACCGCACACCCTCCATCCACCACATCCCGCTCGAGGATTGCGGGAGCACCGAGGGAGACCTCCATGAGAAGAAGGCAACTCCTCGCCGTCGCGCTGGCCGGCGCGATGGCCACCGGCGTCGCCGCGTGCGGCGACAGCCCGAACGCCAACAAGAAGAACGGCCAGGCGGCCACGGTGCTGAACGTCGGCATGCCGAACGGCCCGCAGGCCGAGAACAACAACCCGTTCCTCACCACGTCCGCCGCGGCCTCGCTGGGCTACCGCTGGCAGATCTACGAGCCGCTGATGATGTGGAACCCGGTGAAGCCGGCCGACCCGTTCAAGCCGTGGCTGGCCACCAAGGCCGAGTGGTCGTCGGACTACACCTCGGTGAAGGTCACCATCCGGGACAACGCCACCTGGTCGGACGGGCAGAAGGTCACCGCCGAGGACGTGGCGTTCACCTACAACCTGGTGAAGAAGTACCCGGCCCTGAACGACCAGGGCGTGCCCTACACGGACGCCACCGCCAGCGGCAACGACGTCACCATCAAGATGGAAAGCCCGCAGTTCGTCAACCAGCAGAAGGTGCTGTGGCGGGTGCCGATCGTGCCCAAGCACATCTGGGAGAAGATCAGCGACCCGACGACCGACACCGTCAAGCAGCCGGTCGGCAGCGGCCCGTACACCCTGAAGTCCTTCACCCCGGCCAGCATGACGCTGTCGGTGCGCGACAAGGGCTACTGGCAGGACCCGCCGAAGGTCAAGGAACTGCGCTACACCTCCTACACGGACAACAGCGCGCAGACCACCGCCCTGGCCAACGGCGAGTCGGAGTGGAGCTTCGTCTTCATCCCCAACTACCAGGCCGTCTTCGTGGCCAAGGACCAGGAGCACCACAAGGTCTGGGCGCCGGCGATCCTGGGCATCCACGGCCTCTACCTCAACACCACGAAGAAGCCGTTCGACGACCCGGCGCTGCGCCGCGCCATGAACATGGTCATCGACCGCGCCGACATCTTCACCACGGCCGAGGCCGGCTACTTCCACCCGCAGGTGAAGAGCGTGACCGGCCTGCCCAGCCCGGCCGGTGACTCGTTCGTCGCGCCCGAGTTCAAGGGTCAGGAGCACAAGGTCGACGTGGAGGGCGCCAAGACGCTGCTCGCCGGTGCCGGCTACAAGCTGGACGGCAACACCCTCAAGGACAAGACCGGCAAGGCCGTCACGATCAAGCTGACCGACCCGGCCGGCTGGTCCGACTACCAGACCAGCCTGGAGATCGTGAAGGACAACCTGTCGAAGATCGGCATTGCGGCCACGGTCGACAAGGCCAACCAGGACGCCTGGTTCCGCAACGTCGAGCAGGGCAACTTCGAGGCGACCTTCCGCTGGACCGAGGGCGGCGCCACGCCGTATGACATCTACCGGACCATCATGGACGGCCGGCAGCTCAAGCCGATCGGCACCGCCTCCCCCGCCGGCAACTTCGGCCGCTTCAACAACAAGGAGGCGACCGACGCCCTGGTCGCCTACGCGAACGCGACCGACGACGCCGCGCGCACCACCGCCATGAACACGCTGCAGAAGATCTTCGTCGACCAGATGCCGATGATCCCGGTCGGCGCGGACAACATCGGCGGCGCGTACAGCACGAAGAACTGGACCGGCTGGCCGGACGACTCGAACCCGTACGGCGCCATGCAGCCCACCCAGCCCAACGCGCTGGACGTGGTCCTGCACCTCAAGCCCGCCAACGGCTGACGCCCGCACCGCCTCCCCGGCCGGCTCCGGCCGGCCGGGGAGGCGCATCCCACGCTCAGACAGGAACTCGGCATGACGTTGAGCGAGAGCGCGGCGGCGCCGGCCGACGAGGTGGTGCTGGAGGCCGTCGGCCTGACCAAGCACTTCCCCGTCCGCAGGCGGCTGCGTGACCTCTTCTCCCGGACGCCGGCCGTCGTGCACGCCGTCGACGACGTATCGTTCGCGCTGCGTCGGGGACGGGTGACCGCGCTGGTCGGGGAGTCCGGCTCCGGCAAGTCCACGGTGGCCCGGCTGCTGGCCCAGATCTATCCCCGCACGGCCGGCGACCTCCGCCTGCACGGCACGTCCACCCGCGTACGCGGCGGCCGGCCGTTCCGGTCGTACGTGCGGCGGGTCCAACTGATCCTGCAGGACCCGTTCGCCTCGTTGAACCCGGTGCACACCGTCCGTTACCACCTCACCCGGTCGCTGCGGATCCACGGCAACGCCGGGCGCGGCGCCGAGGACCTGGACCGCGCCCTCGCCAAGCTGCTCACCCGGGTCAGCCTCACCCCGCCCGAGCGCTACCTGGACGCCTTCCCGCACGAGCTCTCCGGCGGTCAGCGGCAGCGCGTCGCCATCGCCCGGGCGCTCGGTGCCAACCCGGAGGTGCTCCTCGCCGACGAGCCGGTGTCCATGCTCGACGTCTCGATCCGCCTCGGCGTGCTCAACCTGCTGCAGGACCTGAAGCAGCGGTTGAACATCGCCATCCTCTACATCACGCACGACATCGCCTCGGCCCGCTACTTCGCCGACGAGACGATCGTGATGTACGCCGGCCGGATGGTCGAGGGCGGCGACAGCGAGACCGTCACCCAGAACCCGGCCCACCCGTACACCCGGTTGCTCACCGATTCGGCGCCCGACCCGGAGCGGATCACCGGCGACGGCGCCGGGGCCGACGCGGCCGCCGGGGAGGACCGCGGCCGGGGCGAGCCGCCGAGCCTCATCGCCCCGCCCGCCGGCTGCCGCTTCCACCCCCGGTGCCCGCACGCCATGCGGCGCTGCACGGTGGACCTGCCGCCGCGGCTGACCATCGGCGACCGGCCCGACCACTGGGCGGCCTGCTGGCTCTACGACCCGGACACCGTCGCCGCGGACGCCCCCGGCTCGGCGGCGCCCGACGCCGACCCGGCCGTGCCACCGCCCGCGGCGGCGGCCGACCGGACCGACATCGCCACCCTGGGGGAGCCGCGATGAGATTCCTCCTGCAGCGCGCGGCCTTCTACCTGTTCACGGCGTGGGCGGCCATCACGCTCAACTTCTTCATCCCGCGGCTGGTGCCGGGCGACCCCGTGCAGTCCCTCATCTCGCGCAACCAGGGCCGGATCAGCGCCGACGCCATCGAGTCGCTGCGCGTGCTGTTCGGCCTGGACACGCACGAGAACATCTGGCAGCAGTACCTCGACTACTGGGGGCAGCTGCTCCACGGCGACCTGGGCCTGTCGTTCACCTTCTTCCCCACGCCGGTGGCGACGGTGATCGGCGACAGCCTGCCGTGGACGGTCGGCCTGGTCGGCATCACCACGATCATCAGCTTCCTCCTCGGCACCGCGCTCGGCGTGGGCGCCGGCTGGCGGCGCGGCTCCTGGGTCGACGGGCTGCTGCCGGCCACGACGTTCCTGTCCTCGATCCCGTACTTCTGGCTGGGTCTCGTCGCCATCGCCGTGTTCACCGGGCCGGGGAGCTTCTTCCCGTCCTCCGGCGGCTACGAGGCGGGCCTCGTGCCGGCGTTCGACGGGTACTTCATCCCGAGCGCGATCAAGCACAGCGTGCTGCCCGCCGCCACCATCCTGGTCTCCTCGATGAGCGGCTGGATCCTCAGCATGCGCAACATGATGGTGACCGTCTCGTCGGAGGACTACATCACCGTCGCCCACGCGAAGGGCCTGTCGGAGCGCCGGGTGGCCCTGAGCTACGCCGCCCGCAACGCGCTGCTGCCGAACGTCTCGGGCTTCGCGCTGTCGCTCGGGTTCATCGTCGGCGGCACGCTGCTCGTCGAGATCGTGTTCTCCTACCCGGGCCTCGGCTACCAGCTCTTCCAGGCGGTCGGCTACAAGGACTACCCGCTCATGCAGGGGATCTTCCTGATCATCACGATCTCCGTGCTGGTGGCGAACCTGCTCGCCGACGTCGCGTACCTGCTTCTCGACCCGCGGACCCGAAAGAGCTGAGCGATGACCATCTCACCGTCGAGCATCGAACAGGTCATCCCCGGTCAGGGGGCGATGGCCCAGCCGTCGGCCGCGCCGGGCCGGGCGAAGCGGCGCCGGTTCCGGTTCGTCGCCAACGCCAAGGCCGCCACCGGCCTGGTCATCCTGGCCGTCTACTGCCTGTTCGCCATCATCGGGCCCTGGGTGGCGCCGTACGACCCGGACGCGCGCAGCGCCGACGTGCTCCAGGCGCCGTCGACGCGGCACTGGTTCGGCACCACCCACCTCGGTCAGGACATCTTCAGCCAGATCCTGGTCGGCGCGCGCAGCGTCATGCTGGTGGGCCTGCTCGCCGGCGTGCTGGCGACGATCCTGTCCATCCTCATCGGCGTGACGGCCGGCTACATCGGCGGGGTGCCGGACGAGGGCCTGTCGGCGCTGTCCAACGTGTTCCTGGTGATCCCCGCCCTGCCGCTGATCATCATCGTGACGTCGATCGTCGAGCAGGCCAGCGACACGCTGGTGGCGCTCATCATCGGCTTCACCTCGTGGGCGTGGGGCGCCCGCGTGCTGCGCGCCCAGACGCTGTCGCTGCGGCGCCGCGACTACGTCGAGGCGGCCCGGGCCACCGGCGAGCGGACCTGGCGGATCATCCTGTTCGAGATCCTGCCCAACCTCACCGCGATCATCGCCTCCGGCTTCGTCGGCACGGTCATCTTCGCGGTCATGTCGGAGATCACCCTGGCGTTCATCGGCATCTCGTCGATCTCGTCGTGGAACTGGGGCACCATCCTGTTCTGGGCGCAGGGCCAGCAGGCCCTCGCGCAGGGCGCCTGGTGGTGGTTCGTGCCGGCCGGGCTGGCCATCGCGGTGCTGGGCACCGCCCTCGCCCTGATCAACTTCGGCATCGACGAGTTCGTGAGCCCCCGGCTGCGCAGCGCCGGGAAGACCCGGATCCGCACCGCCGACGGCCACACCGTGCGGATGCGGGTCGGCTTCACCCCCGTGCTGGCCCCGGTCTCCCGTCCGATTCCGGTCCCCCGAGAGGAGGTCACGCCATGAGTGATCCGTTGCTGGAGATCCGCGGGTTGCGGGTCGACTACGGGCTCGGCCGCACGGCCGTGCACGCCGTACGCGACGTGGACCTGACCCTGCACCGCGGCGAGGTGCTGGGCCTGGCCGGCGAGAGCGGCAGCGGCAAGTCCACCCTGGCGTACGGGCTGACCCGGCTGCTGCCGCCGCCCGGCGTGGTCAGCGGCGGCCAGGTGATCTACCACCCGGCCGACGGCCCGCCGGTCGACGTGCTGACCCTCAGCCCGGCGCAGCTGCGGCGGTTCCGCTGGGCGGAGACGTCGATCGTCTTCCAGGGCGCCATGAACTCGCTGAACCCGGTGCACAAGGTCTCCACCCAGCTGCTCGACGTCATCAAGGCGCACGAGCCGACGAGCACGGCGGCGGGGCGGCTGGCCCGCGCCCGGGACCTGCTCCGCCTGGTCGGCATCGCGGCGGACCGGCTGGACAGCTACCCGCACCAGCTCTCCGGGGGCATGCGGCAGCGCGTGATGATCGCCATGGCGCTGGCGCTGGAGCCGCAGGTGGTCATCATGGACGAGCCGACGACCGCGCTGGACGTGGTGATGCAGCGGCAGATCCTCGGCCAGCTCGCCGAGCTGCGGGAGCGCCTCGGCTTCGCGGTGCTGTTCATCACCCACGACCTGTCGCTGCTGGTCGAGTTCTCCGACCGGATCGCCATCATGTACGGCGGCCGGATCGTCGAGGAGGCGCCCGCCGCCGAGCTGTACCGGCGGGCGCTGCACCCGTACACCGAGGGGTTGCTGCACTCCTTCCCGGCGCTGCGCGGACCGCGCCGCGAGCTGACCGGCATCCCCGGCTCGCCGCCGGACCTGCGGGCCATGCCGGAGGGTTGTGCGTTCCACCCGCGCTGTCCGAAGGCGTTCGACCCGTGCGACAAGAAGGTGCCGGCCCTGGGCGCCGCCGAACCGGGCCGGGACGTCGCCTGCTGGCTGCACCCGGTCGCCGCCCCGGCCCCCCGCTGACCCCGCTCTCCGTCCGACCGAACGACCCGCTACCGCGAGGAGAACCATGGACACCGACCTCACCCGCCAGACCCTCACCGGGCAGGCCGACCCGATCGACACCCTTCCGCCGACCTTCCGGTGGGGGGTGGCGACCTCGTCGTACCAGATCGAGGGTGCGGTGGCCCAGGACGGCCGGACGCCGTCGATCTGGGACACCTTCTGCCGTGTGCCGGGCGCGGTGGCCAACGGCGACCACGGCGACGTGGCCTGCGACCACTACCACCGGATGCCGCAGGACGTCGCGCTCATCGCCGACCTGGGTCTGGACACCTACCGGTTCTCGGTGGCGTGGCCGCGGGTGCAGCCGGGCGGGCGCGGGCCGGCGAACCCGGCCGGGCTGGCCTTCTACGACCGCCTCGTGGACGAGCTGCTGGGCCGCGGTATCGACCCGTGGGTGACGCTCTACCACTGGGACCTGCCGCAGGAGCTGGAGGACGCGGGCGGCTGGCCGAACCGGGACACCGCCTACCGGTTCGCCGACTACGCGGAGATCGTTTTCGCCGCGCTCGGCGACCGGGTGAAGACGTGGACCACGCTGAACGAGCCGTGGTGCTCGGCCATGCTCGGGTACGCGTACGGCAACCACGCCCCGGGCCGGCGGAACCTGGGCGACGGGATCGCCGCCGCGCACCACCTGCTGCTCGGGCACGGGCTGGCGGTGCAGCGGCTGCGCGCCGCGGCGGCCACCCCGATCGAGCTGGGCCTGACCGTCAACCTGTCCACGGCCGACCCGGCCACCGACGGCGCGGCCGACCGGGACGCGGCGCGGGCGGCCGACGGGCTGGGCAACCGGCTCTACCTCGACCCGGTGCTCCGCGGCTCCTACCCGGAGGACGTGGTGGCCGACCTGGCCGCCGAGGGCGTGCGCATCCCGGTGCAGGAGGGCGACCTGGAGGTCATCTCGTCGCCGATCGACGTGCTCGGGGTGAACTTCTACTTCGGGCAGGTGCACTCCGGGGTGGACGAGCAGGGCCGGGAGCGGGACGACGACGGCCGGCCGGTGCGCCGGGTGATCCGCCGGGACCTGCCGCGCACGGCGATGGACTGGGAGATCGTGCCGGAGTCCTTCACCGAGCTGCTGGTCCGGCTGCACCGGGACTACCCGGGGGTGCCCCTGGTGATCACCGAGAACGGGGCGGCCTTCGACGACAAGCCGGACGCCGACGGGTTCGTGGCCGACGACGACCGGGTGGCGTACCTGACCGAGCACCTGCGGGCGGTGGCCCGGGCCCGGCAGGCCGGCGCGGACGTGCGCGGCTACTTCGCCTGGTCGCTGCTGGACAACTTCGAGTGGGCGTACGGCTACGACAAGCGGTTCGGCATCGTGCGCGTGGAGTACGACACCCAGCGGCGCACGCCGAAGCGCAGCGCGCACTGGTACCGCGACACCATCCGGCGGGTGCGCGGGGAGCGCTGACCCGGCCGCTCGGGGCGGCCGCGCGGGATCCTCCCGGGCGGCCGCCCCGCCGTGCCCGGATACCCCGTCCGGCCCTTTTTTCATGTCTTGACATAAGGAGGTGCGAGGGGTTTTCTCATTCGCGGATGTCGATTTATCCGGAAGGAGCATCCGTGTCCCCCACCACCGTTCCCCGGCTCGCCGGCCGCGCCGTCCTGGCGCTCTGCCTCGCCGCCGGCGCCCTCGCTCTCGCCCCGCCACCGGCCGCCCGGGCCGCCGGCGAGACCGTCAACCTCTGGCTCACCACCACCTCCGACTCCGGCGGACGGACCGTCACCCGGGGCCTGCAACAGCAGAGCCCCCTGACGTTCGCCGCCACCAGCCCGGCCGCCACGCACACCGTCACCGTCGACGAGAACACCCGCTACCAGCCGTTCGAGGGCGCCGGGGCGTCCATCACCGACACCACCGCGTACCTGCTGCGCGGCGGGCCGGTCAGCGCGGCCACCCGGGACGAGGTGATGCGCCGGCTGTTCAGCCCCACCGACGGCATCGGCCTGTCCTACGTGCGCAACCCGATCGGCGCCTCCGACCTGTCCCGGCCCGGCAACGTCTCCCTCGACGACACCTGCTGCGACCTGAACGACTTCGGCGCCAACGGGTACGACACCAACGTCGAACTGCTCACCGCGCAGGCCCGGCAGCTCAACCCCGCGCTGCGGGTCATGGTCGTGCCGTGGAGCGCGCCCGGCTGGATGAAGGACAACGGCCGGATGGACCAGATGGGCTGGCTCCGGTGGGAGTACTACGCCACCTACGCCCAGTACTTCGTGAAGACCATCCAGGCGTACGCGGCCCGGGGCGTGAAGATCGACTACCTCTCGGTGCAGAACGAGCCGAACTGCTGCCAGTCCGGCAACCCCACCGCCATGGACTACCCGGGAATGAGCTGGAACTCCTCCGGCCTCGTGGAGCTGACCAAGAACTTCGTCTACCCGGCGTTCCGCGCCGCCGGCATCACCACGAAGGTGCTGGTGCACGACTGGAACTACGGCGACTACGGCACCATCGGCTCCGGGCTGCTCGCCGACAGCGCGGTCCGCACCGACCCGCTCTTCGGCGGCATCGCCTGGCACGGCTACTGGGGCGACCCGGCGGTCGGCAGCCAGGTGCACGGCCAGTACCCGGCCGTGCCGCAGTTCAGCACCGAGCACTCCGGCGGCACCTGGATCACCAATCAGCACAACGAGGACATGGCCGACATCGTGAACTACGCCCGGAACTGGAGCCGGAGCGTGGTGAAGTGGAGCCTCGCGGTCAACCAGTTCATGGGCCCGCACAACGGCGGATGCGGCACCTGCACCGGCCTCATCACCGTGCAGGAGGGCGGCGCCCGCGCCGGCCAGGTCGACTACACCATCGAGTACTACACGACCGGGCACCTCACCAAGTTCGTCCGGCCCGGGGCCGTCCGCATCGACTCCACCGCCAACGGCACCGTGCAGAACGTCGCGTACCGCAACCCGGACGGCACCAAGGCGCTGCTCGCGCACAACGGCGGCGGCTCCGCGCAGTCGGTGAAGGTGGTCTGGGGCGGGCAGTCCTTCACCTACACCCTGCCGGCCCGCACCACCGCCACGTTCACCTGGGCGGGCACCCCGTCCGGCGGCGGTGGGGGCGGCACGCCGACCGGCCCGATCACGGGCATCGGCGGCAAGTGCCTCGACGTCACCGACAACAGCAGCGCCGACGGGGCGCTCGCGCAGATCTGGAGCTGCACGGGCGGCGCCAACCAGCAGTGGACCCGGGCCGCCGACGGCAGCATCCGCGCGCTGGGCAAGTGCCTCGACGTGGCCGGCGGCGGCACCGCCGACGGCACCAGAGTGCAGTTGTGGACCTGCAACGGCAGCGCCGCCCAGCGGTGGACGTGGACGGCCGGGCGGGACCTGGTGAACCCGCAGGCGAACAAGTGCCTGGACGTCACCGGCAACACCTCCGCCGACGGCACGAAGACGCAGATCTGGAGCTGCACCGGCGCGGCCAACCAGAAGTGGACGCTCCCGTCCTGAGCCGGGGCCGGGCCGGCGGCGCCCCGCCGCCGGCCCGGCGGCTCAGCGGGTGCGTGAGCGGGGCCGCCGCGCCGGCCGCGCGGGCGCCGGCACCAGCCGGGCCGCGGGTTCGCGCGGCACGCCGCCCTCGCGCAGTAGCCGGGCCATCGGCAGGGTGGCCGCGCCCATCGCGACCGCGTCCGGTCCGAGCCGGCACAGCTCGATCGAGGTCTGGGCGTACGGCTGGCGCAGCGCGTGCCGCGCGGTGACCTCGCGGATCTGCGGCAGGTAGCGCTCGCCCAGGGCCAGGCCGGCCCAGCCGCCCAGCACCACCCGCTCCGGGTTGAACAGGTTCACCAGGTTCGCCACCCCGGCGCCGAGGTAGCCGACCGTCTCGTCGAGCACCTTCGCGGCGGTGCGGCTGCTGGCGCGCAGCAACTCGCCGAAGGCGCTCTCCTCGTCGCCGCCGGCCGCCGGGCGGCCCCGGTTGGCCTGCCGGAACCGGTCGAGCACCCCTTCCGCCCCGACGTACGCCTCCAGGCAGCCGAGGTTGCCGCAGCGGCAGCGCCGGCCCCCGTACACGATCGTGGTGTGCCCCCACTCGCCGGCGCTGCTGTGCGCGCCGCGGTAGCCCACGCCGTCGGCGACCACGCAGGCCCCGACGCCGGAGCCGACCAGGGCGACCACCGCGTGCCGGACGCCGCGGCCGGCGCCGAACCACATCTCGGCCTGGCCGAGGGTCTTCGCGCCGTTGTCGATGTGCACGGGGATGTCGGTGCCGGCGCGGAGCATGGCGCCGAGCGGCACGCCGTCCCAGCCGAGGGTCTGCGCGTGCACGACGGCGTCGGCGGCGCGCTCGACGGTGCCGGAGACGGCGACGCCGAAACCGAGCACCGCCGTCGGGTCGACGCCGGCCTGTTCGACCACGGCGGCGAGGCCGTGCAACAGGTGGTCGGTGACCTGCCGGGGGTCCGGCTCGGCGCCGGCGATCGGGTACTCCGCCTTCGCCAGTGCGGTCATCGCCAGGTCGAAGAGTTCGACCTGCACGCGCGTCTCGCCGACGTCGGCGCCGACCAGGTAGCCGTAGGCGGGCGCGACGCGGAGCAGCACCCGGGGGCGGCCGCCGTCGGACTCGACCGAGCCGGCCTCCTCGACCAGGCCCTCGGCGATCATCTCGCCGACCAGGTTGCTCACGCTGGCCAGGCTGAGCGCCGTGGACTGCCCCAGTTCGTGCCGGCTCAGCGGGCCGTCCAGCCAGATCCGGGTGAGCAGGACCGACCGGTTGGCACGACGCATGTCGCGCACGGTGGTGCGTCTGGCGTCCACGTCCGCCGCCGTCCTCTCCCGGCCGCCCCCGGCGGCCTGCTTCACGCCGTGAACCAAGTGCTGACAGACTACTGCGCATTTACATTTAACAAAGTTAACTGCTAGCCTCCGGCGCATCGATGAGGAGGTATGTCATGCGACTTCGACGACGGCTGACCGCCGTGCTCGGCGGCGCCCTGCTGCTCGCCGTACCCACCGCCCTGCCGGCCGCCACCGGCCTGGCCGCCTCCGCCGCGGAGACCGCGCTGGTCTCCTGCGCGGGCGTGCCGGCCTGGGCCGAGGGGGTGACCTGGACCGCGGGCAGCCGGACCACCTACGCCAACCGGCTCTACCAGGCGCTGGTCACCCACACCCCGCCGGCGGGCGCGGGCTGGACGCCGGCGGCCACGCCGGCGCTCTGGACCGACCTGGGCGCCTGCGGCGGCGGCACCCCGTCGCCCACCCCCA
>NZ_WBKT01000067.1 GCF_008868175.1 Micromonospora sp. AMSO31t | reverse complement strand
CGCGCAGGTGGTGGACGACCGGAACCAGGTGCGTGAGGTCAACAAGTACGCCAACGACGTGCTCGGCGGCGACCCGCCGCCGGCTCCCCCGCCGCCGCCCCCGCCGAAGAAGCCGAAGGTGGGCAAGCCGGGCGCGCCGCGCGCGGTCACCGCCGCCGCGGGGAACGCGTCGGCGCGGGTGAGCTGGCAGCCGGCCGCGTCCAACGGCGCCGAGATCAGCCGGTACGTGGTGGAGGGCGCCGGCCAGCGCCACGAGGTGGGTGCGAACCAGCGTGCCCTGGAGATCACCGGGCTGATCAACGGCGAGACGTACACGTTCTCGGTGCACGCCGTGAACGCCAAGGGCGACGGGCCGGCCCGGAGGAGCAACCCGGTCACGCCGACCGCCGCCGTGCCGGACCCGCCGGCCAGTGTCACGGCGGAGGCCCGGCCGGACGGCACGGTGCTGGTGAAGTGGCCGGCGGCCAACGGCCAGGGCAACACCGTCACGAAGTACGCGGTGACCGCCAGCTCGGCGGGCGCGACCGCCCCGGCCGGCGAGTCGCCGAAGACGGAGCTGGTCATCCCGGCCGGCCAGCTGGAGTACGGCACGCAGTACGCCTTCACCGTCATCGCGGTGAGCGACAAGGGCGCCGGGTCCAAGACCTCGCCGGTGAGCAACACGGTGGTGCCGTTCACCGTGCCGAAGGCGCCGACCGAGCTGCAGGCCTCCACGGTGGCCGACCAGCCGGGCACCATCGCGGTGCAGTGGGCGCCGGCGGTGGACAACGGCCGCCCGGTGACGAAGTACGTGGTGGAGGCCGCCGGGAAGACCACCGAGGTGACCGACGTGCGCACCACGATCGGCGGGCTCGGCGACGGGCAGAACGTCACGGTGAAGGTGAAGGCGGTCAACGAGGCCGGCCCGGGCGCGGAGGCCAGCACCACCGCCCGCACGGTGGCCGCGCCCCGGGTCACGATGACCGGCTCGTCGGCCGACGCCACCTCGGTGACGGTGACGTTCACCGTGGACGCGGGCGGTGGCCGGGCGACCTGCACGGCCGCCACCGGCGGCAGGACGGCCAGCGGGAGCTGCTCCAGCCTGCGGGTGACCGGCCTGACGCCGGGCACGGCGTACACGGTGACGGTGACCGCGAGCAACGCGGCCGGCAAGGGCACCGGCAGCCGGGCGCAGAGCACCGACGCGCTCTACGGGATCGCGACCTGCCGCAACGGCTCCTCCGGCGCCGAGGCGTCGTACTGCACCCGGGACGTGCCCGGCGATCGCAACGGCAATGAGATCTTCTCGGTGACCAGGCAGGACAATGCGAAGCAGGCGGGCTGGGAACCCAACGGCGCCCGGCTCAAGGCCTATTGCAAGAAGCAGGGCGAAGAGGTCTACGCGTACATCTACAACAACGACAAGCGCAGCACCTGGTGGGTCCGGGTGGACCACAGCAGGGGCCGCGACTACATCCCGTGGGCCTGGCTGAACCTGGAGGGTGGCGACAACATCAACCTCCTGCCCACCTGCTGACCGCCGCACCGAGGAGCACCGCGCACGTGAACACCCACGAACCGCTCACCCAGCCGGAGGTGCAGGGCTTCGCCGCCCTGGCCGCCCGGCTGGCCGAGAACATCAACGCGGTCGTGCTGGGCAAGCCGCAGGTGGTCCGGCTGGCGTTGACCGCCCTCTTCGCCCAGGGGCACGTGCTGCTGGAGGACGTGCCCGGGGTGGGCAAGACCACCCTGGCCCGGGCGGTCGCGGCGACCGTGAAGGGCCAGTGGCGACGCATCCAGTTCACGCCGGACCTGCTCCCCTCGGACGTGTCCGGTGTGACGATCTTCAACCAGGCCAGCCGGGGCTTCGAGTTCCACCCGGGGCCGGTCTTCGCCAACATCGTGATCGCCGACGAGATCAACCGGGCCTCGCCGAAGACCCAGTCGGCGCTGCTGGAGGTCATGGAGGAGCGCACGGTCACCGTGGACGGCGTACGCCACCCGGTGCCGCAGCCGTTCCTCGTGGTGGCCACCCAGAACCCGGTGGAGATGGACGGCACCTACCGGCTGCCCGAGGCGCAGCTCGACCGGTTCCTCGTGAAGCTCTCCGTCGGCTACCCGGACGAGGCGGTCGAGGTGGAGGTGCTGCGGGGCGCCACCCTGCGCTCCCCCGACTCGCTCACGGCAGTCACCGACACGGCCACGGTCGGGGAGATGGTGAAGATGGCCCGGCGGGTGCACATCGCCGAGCCGCTCTACGCGTACGCGGTGCGGCTGGCCGCGGCGACCCGCACCCACCCGCAGGTGCGCGTCGGGGTCAGCCCCCGGGGCGTGATCGCGCTGACCCGGGCGGCGTGCGCGTACGCGCTGATCGACGGGCGGGGCTGGATCATGCCGGAGGACCTGAAGACGCTTGTCGAGCCGGTGTTCGCGCACCGGCTGCTGCTCACCCCGGACGCGCAGGTGCGCGGGGTGACCCCGGCCGACGTGCTGCGCCAGGCGGTCGCCTCGGTGCCGGTGCCGCTACCGTCGGGCCAGCCCGCCCCGGTCCACGGCTGAGCGGTGGGGATCACCGCCCGCGGTGTCGGGCTGCTCGTCGCCGCCGTCGTGCTGCTGGGCGTCGGCTTCCGGTACGCGTACCCGGAGCTGACCGTGCTCGGCGTGGCGGCCGGTGTCGCGGTCGGGTACGCCCTGGTGACGGCCGCCTGGCGCCCGCGGCTGGCGGTCGAGCGCGTGGCCGACCCGGACCGGGTGGCCCGGGGCGAGCCGGCGGCCATGGTGCTGACCGTGCGCAACACGGGCCGGCTGCGGGCGGCGAACCTGGTGGCCGAGGACCGGTGCGGCGGCCGGCTGGTGCCGGTGCCGCTGCTGCGGCTGCGTCCCGGGCGGGACACCGAGGTGCGCTACCCGGTGCCGACCCACCGCCGGGGGGTGGTGCCGGTGGGGCCGTTGCGGGTGACCCGGCGCGACCCGCTCGGGCTGGTGGCGCTGGCCCGCGCGTACGGGGATCCGGTGCCGGTGTGGGTGCACCCGCGCATCCATCCGCTGTCGGCGGTGCCGACCGGCGCCGGGCGGAGCCTGGACGGGCGCACCGACAGCGTGCCGCACGGCTCGATCACCTTCGACTCGCTGCGCGAGTACGTGGTCGGCGACGAGCTGCGCCGGGTGCACTGGCGGACCAGCGCCAAGGTGGGCGAGCTGATGGTGCGGGAGAACGTGGACACCAGCCTGCCCCGGCTCGTGGTGGTGCTGGACAACCGGGCGGTCGCCCACCCGGATCGGGACGCCGGGGTGGCCGAGTCGTTCGAGTCGGGGTGTGAGGCGGCGGCGTCGGTGTTGGCCGCCGCGACCCGGGAGGACCTGCCGGTGAGCCTGCTGCTGGTCGCGCCCGCCGCCGAGGAGCCGGCCGGAGCTGCCGACGGCTCCGGGTCGTCGCGCGGCGTGGGACGCGCCGAGCTGCCGTTGTCGCGCGGGCCGCTGGACCGGCTCGCCGCCGCGGAACTGGCCGACGGCGGGGAGGACGTGCTGCGTACCGCGCTGAGCCGGCTGCGGCAGGAGCGGCTCGGGGACACGCTGGTCTTCCTCACCGGGCCGGGCGCCCGCGGCGACCTGGGGCAGGTCGGCGCGCTGCGCCGCGCGTACCCGTCGGTGGTGGTCGGGATGTTCGGGGCGGCGGAGCCGACGGCGGCCGGCGCGGCAGGCCTCGTGGTGGTGGACGCGGCGGACGGCGCCGAGTTCGCCGCCGAGTGGGACGGGATCCGCCGGTGGTGACCGTGACGCCGCCGCGCCCGGCGGTCGACGCGCCGGCCGGGCCGGCCGGCGGCGGTCCCGGTCCGGTGGCGCGGGTGCTGCGGGCCGTGCCGGTGCCGTCGGCGCTGATCGTCATGATCACCCTGGCCGGTGTGGTGCTCGGCCGGGTCTACGCGGATCCGCTGCTGACCCGCCTGACGGCCGGCGCGGCGGTCGGCTCGGTGCTGGTGAGCGTGGCCGCCCGGCGCCTGCCGTCCTGGCTGGTGGCGCCGCTGTCGGTGGCCGCCCTGGCCGGCTGGGCGCTGCTGTCGCTGCGGCTGGCCGCCGCCCACGCGGCGCTGCCCGGCGGGCTCGGCGACGTGGCGGCGGACGCCGCCCGCAACGCCATCCCCCGGCTGCTCACCGCGATGATCCCGGTGGAGCCGGCCCCGGACACGGTGCTGGTTCCGGTGGTCGCCGCCTGGCTGGCCGGGCTGGCCGCCGCCGAGGTGGCGCTGCGGGCCGGCCGGGTGCTGCTCGGCTACCTGCCGCCGGTGCTGCTCTACGCCGGCGCGCTGTACGTGGTCGGGCCGAACGCCGGCCCGGCGGTCGCGCCGACGGTGCTGTTCGCGGCGGTCGCCGCCGTCGGCCTGGCGGCGCCCGGCGGGCGGGCCGGCCCGGCCGGCCCCGACCCGGTGGCCGGCCTGGCGCCGGCGGTGCGCGCGGCGGTGCGGCTGCGGCTGCTCGCGGCGAGCGCGGCCGGGGTGGCGGTGGTGGTGGCGCTCGCGGCGCTGCTCGCCCCCGTGGTCGCCGGCCGGGTGGACGACCGGCCGGTCGACCCGCGCCGCTACGTCGAACCGCCGCAGGTGGAATCGCTGGACGAGAACCCGCTGATCCGGATCTCCGGGTGGGCGCTGAACCCCGACCAGAAGCTGCTCGACGTGCGCACCGAGGCGGGCGCCACCGACGCCGGGCCGCCGCGGATCCGGCTCGCGGTGCTCAGCGACTACGACGGGGTGACCTGGCGGGTGGGGGCGACCTACCGGAACGCCGGGCGGATCCTGCCGGCCACCGATCCGGCGCCGGGCACCGCCACCGAGCCGGTACGCCAGGACGTCACCGTGGCCGACCTGACCGGGCGGCTGCTGCCCGCCGTGCCGACACCGCGCGAGGTGACCGGCGCGCGGGTGGCGTACGACCCGGCGACCGGGACGCTGATCCGGCCGGAGGGGCTGGCGCCCGGGCTGCGGTACACGGTCGCCTCGGTGCGGGAGCAGCCGGACGTGAACCTGCTGAGCACGGCCAACGTGCCGGCCGGCGACGCGGTGGCCCGGGTGCTGCGGGTCGCCGACGGAGCCCCGGAGCAGATGCGCCGGCTGGCCACCCAGCTCGCCGAGGAGAACGGCGCCCCGTACGCCCGGGCCAGCGCGATCGCGGACTTCCTGGCCGAGCACTACCGGGTGACCGCGGACGCGCCGAGCGGGCACGCGTACCCGAACCTGGGGTTCTTCCTCTTCGGGCCGCGCAACGGCGGCGGGCAGCGCGGCACGTCCGAGCAGTTCGCGGCGTCGTTCGCGGTGCTGGGCCGGCTGGCCGGCCTGCCCACCCGGGTGGTGGTCGGCTTCGAGCCGAAGGCGGACGGCCCGGTCCGGGCGGCGGACGCCTACGCCTGGCCGGAGGTGCTGTTCGAGGGCGTCGGCTGGGTGCCGTTCGACCCGATGCCGCGCCCGGACGAGGAGCCGCGCCCGGTGGAGGAGGACTTCCGGCCGAAGCCGGAGGACCCGCCGCCGTCCGAGGTGCCCGCGCCGACCGTGGAACCCACGGCCACGCCGCCGGCGGCGGCCGCCCCCGACCCGCGCGGCGGCAAGGCCGGACCGGGTACGCCGGTGCTGGTCGGTGGTGGCGTCGGCGCTCTGGTGCTGCTGCTCGGGGCGCTGCTGCTGACCCTGGCCACGCTGCGCCGGAACCTGAGCCGGGGCCGGCTCGCGCAGGGCGACCCGGGCCGCCGGATCGCCGGCGCCTGGCGGGAGGTGACCGACGCGCTGCGACTGGCCGGCAACCCGGCGGGCGCGGACCTGGCGGCGGCGGAGGTCGCCGACCAGGCCCGCCGCACCCTCGCCGAGGCACAGGCCGGGCAGGTCCCGGTGGCCGCCGAGGTGGCCGAGCTGGCCGACCTGCTCAACCAGGTGGCGTTCGCCCCCGGCACGGCCACGCCGGCCCAGGCCGACAGGGCGGGGGCGGTCGCCACCGCCTACGTCACGGCCCTGCGGGCCACCGGCTCCCGCTGGCGTCGCCTCCTGTGGACCGTCCACCCCGGCCCGCTGCGCTGGCGCCGCTGACCCAGGGCCGATACGGGCGACCTTCCCGTACGGGCGACAGCCCCGGTGTCACGCCAGGTCGGAGGGATCCCGGGCAGCGAGAGCCTCAGCCTCCGACAACCCGAGGCGGCCGGCGGCCCGCCGCCGCACCCGGACCTGGGCGCGCGTCCGTGGCCGGAACTTCGGCTCCCGCGAACACCCGCACACCTCGAAACCCTCGTAGCGCAGCCCCGCCCCGAGGACAGCCGCGACCGCGGCCCACCCGGAGTCGTTCCGCCGGCGCGGCGCCGCGAAGTCGTGCCCCGCGAAGACCATCGGCTGCCGGCACGACGTACAAGGGTGGGTCGCGTCGGCGACCTGGTCGGGGGTGAGGATCGCGCCGGAGGCGGCGACCACCCGGGCGCCCAGGTGCCCCTCGGCCAGGCCGCCGGCGAGCATCGGGGTGTCCACGCCCTGCGGGCAGAGCGCGCTGACCCGGACGCCGGCGTCCCGGTAGGTGATGGCCAGCCACTCGGCGAGGCCGACCGCCGCGTGTTTCGTCGCCGTGTACGGGGCGTCGCCCACCGCGGTGAGCACGCCCGCCGCCGAGCAGGTGAAGAGGAGGTAGCCCTGGCCGCGGCGGAGCATGGCCGGCAGCGCGGCCCGGGCGCTGTGCACGTGCCCCAGCACGTTGACCCGCCAGGCGCGGTCCCAGTCGGCGTCGGGCGCGTCCACGCCCCCGCCGGTGGTCACCCCGGCGTTGGCGCAGAACAGGTCGATCCGGCCGTACCGGCGCTCGGTCTGGTCGACCAGCGCCCGCACCTGCGCCTCGTCGGTGACGTCGAGCGCGACGCCGTGCGCCACCGGCCCGATGCCCTCGGCCACGGCGCGCGCCGCCGCGGCGTCGAGGTCGGCCAGGACGACGGCGGCGGCGCCCTCGGCGACGAACCGGCGGCCGAGCGCCGCACCGATGCCGCCCGCCCCGCCGGTGATCACGGCCACCCGGTCGGTCAGGTTCATCTCAGCCCGCCTCCCCGCCGGCCACCCCGAGCCGCGGCAGCAACCCGACCCAGGCGGCCGCGCCGCCGGCGCTGAGTTCCGGGGTGGGCAGCAGCGCCAGCACGGGCACGTCCACGCCCTGGTCGGCGTACCGGCGGGCCCGGGCGGCGCACTCCTCGGGTGAGCCGTGCAGGATCAGCGCGTCGACCACCTCGTCCGGCACCGCCGCCGAGGCGCCCCGCCGGTCCCCGGCCGCCCACGCCTCCCACATCGGGCCGAGGCTGTCCTGCCGTCCCAGCCACCGGTGGAAGGCCGCGTACGCCGGCACGGTGAGGTAGCCGGTGATCAGCCGGCGGCCCAGCGCCCGGGCGTACGTGGCGTCCTCGGTGGGGCAGACGAAGATCCGGGCGGCGACCTCGAAGCCGGGGCGGCGCTCGCCCATCTCGGCCAGGGCGGTGGGCACGTCGTCGGCGGCCAGCCAGTTGAGGATCACGCCGTCGGCCTCGGCGGCGGCGAGGCGCAGCATGCCCGGCCGCAGCGCGGCCAGCAGCACGGGCGGCGGCGCCGACGGCGGGCGTTCCAGGGTGAACCGCCGGACGGTGAAGGTGTCGTACTCCTCGTCGACGGTCTCCCCGCGCAGCGCGGCGCGCAGGAAACGCAGCACGTCCCGTGTGCGCCGGAGCGGCTCGTCGAAGGGCACCGCGTTCCAGTCCCGGACGAGCACCGGCGAGGAGGCGCCGATGCCCAGCGCGAAACGGCCCGGCGCGGCCTCGGCGAGGGCGGCGGCGCTCATCGCGAGCAGGCCCGGCCCCCGGGTGAAGACCGGGGCGATCGCGGTGCCCAGCCGCAGCCGCGGTTGCCAGGCGGCGGCGAGCGCCAGCGGGGTGAACGCGTCGGTCCCGGCGACCTCCGACGACCAGACGTCGGTGAAGCCGGCGCGGTCGAGCGCCGCGTAGACCGTGGCGTGGTCGGCGAGCCCGACGCCGGCCAGCGGCACGGTCATGCCCCATCGATTCGTCACCGGTCGATCGTGCCCGCTCGTCGTGGCCGGGGGCAAGATCCGGCCGGCGGCTCCCGGTCGCGGCGCGACGCGCGGAGCCGCAGGGGTGATGCGGCCGGGACCCGGCGTTGCCGCCCGCAAGAAGTGCTACGACTGCCAGATGGGGTGGACCGGGCTCGGGAGGCGGCGGTGAGGATTCCGGAGCCGACCGCCCTGGTCCCGTCGGGCGGCGGCCCGAACCGGGCGACGTTCCTGGAGCTCTTCTTCGACCTGGTGTTCGTCTTCGCGCTGACCCGGATCTCCGCCCGCGCCTTCGAGGACCTGGCGCTGGAAGGGGGCTGGACGGCGGTGACCGGGGGCGGCAAGACGCTGCTGCTGTTCCTGGCGCTCTGGGCGGTCTGGCAGGGCACCGCCTGGACCACGAGCCGCTACGACCCGTACCACATCTGGTTGCAGGTCATCGTGGTCACCGCGCTGGTGGGCAGCATGGTGATGGGGGTGGCCATCCCCCGCGCGTTCAGCTCCATGGGGCTGGTGTTCGCCGTCGCGTACGTGGTGGTGCAGGTGAGCCGGCCGGCGATTCTGCTGCTGACCCTGCGCCGGCTCCAGCACCGCCGGCTGAAGCTGCGCATGCTGATCACCTTCAGCGCGACCGGGGTGCTCTGGCTGGCCGGCGCGGTGCTGCCCACCGACCCGCGGGTGACGCTCTGGACGCTCGCGCTCCTGCTGGAGTACCTGGCGTCCCGGTTCGGCTGGCCGGTCCCCGGGCTGGGCCGGTCCACCGTCTCCCGCTGGGACATCCACGGCGAGCACCTGGCCGAGCGCTACCAGCAGTTCTTCCTGGTCGCGCTCGGCGAGACGATCCTCATCGCCGGGCTGGCGTACAGCCGGGCACCGGAGAGCGCCGCCCGCACCGCGGCCTTCGCCGCCGCGCTGCTCACCTCGGTGCTGCTCTGGCGGATCTACGTGCAGCGGGCCGGGCGGATCCTCGGCGAGGCGGTGATCCGGGCGGCGCATCCGGCCACGATCGGCCGCTCCGCCGCGGACACCCACCTCATCATGGTGGTCGGCGTGGTGGCCACCGCGATCGGCTACGAGCTGGTCAACGAGCACCCTGCCGGCCACAACCAGGTCGGGTGGCTCGCCATGATCCTCGGCGGTCCGGCGTTCTTCCTGCTCGGGCGGGCGCGCTTCGAGTACGAGGTGTTCGGCCGGGTGTCCCCGTCGCGCTGGGTGGCCGTGCTCGTGCTGGTACTGCTCATGGCGGTGCTCAAGCCCCTGGTGCCGCTGACCGCGGCGATCGCCACCCCGCTGGTCGCGGCGATCGCCGCCCCGCTGGTGCTGCTCGGGGTGGCGGTGGCCGACGCCCGCCGCGCCTGGGGCAGCCCACCGGAGGAGGCGGCCCCACCGTTCTGACGGGACCCGTCGGGGCCGCTGACGCCCCCTCCCCGACGTTACGATCCGCGGGTGACCTTCTCGATCGTCGCCCGCTCCGCCGACGGGCTCGTGCACGGCATCGCCGTGGCCAGCAAGTTCCTCGCCGCCGGGGCGCTGGTGCCGGCCGCCGAGGCGGAGGTCGGCGCGCTCGCCAGCCAGGCCCACGCCAACCTGGCGTACCGGTCGCAGGGGCTGGCGATGCTGCGCACCGGAGTGGCCGCCGCGGACGTCGTGGCCGGCCTGATCGCCGCCGACCCGGGCCGCGACGACCGGCAACTCGGCGTGGTGGGGGCGAAGGGCGACGGCGCCACCTGGACCGGGCCGCGCTGCCACCCCTGGGCGGGCGGCCAGTCCGGCGACGGTTGGGCGGCGCAGGGCAACATCCTGGCCGGGCCGGAGGTCATCGACGCGCTCCGGGACACCTGGCTCGGCAGCGCCGACCTGCCGGTCCCGCAGCGGCTGCTGGCCGCCCTCGCCGCCGGCGACCGGGCCGGCGGCGACCGGCGCGGCCGGCAGAGCGCCGCCCTGTTCGTGGTGCGGCGGCACGGCGGCTACGCCGGCACCGGCGACGAGCTTGTCGACCTGCGCGTCGACGACCACCACGACCCCGTCACCGAGCTGGGGCGGCTGCTCGACATCCACACGCTGCTCTTCGGCACGCCCGACCCGGCCACCCTGCTCGACCTCACCGGCCCCGTCGCCGACGAGGTGGCCGCGCTGCTGGCCGCCGCCGGCCACCCGGTCGGCCCCGCCGGGGTGGAGGAGGCGCTCGACGCCTGGGCCGGCGTCGAGAACCTGGAGGAGCGCATCGTCCCCGGCCGGATCGACCCCGTCGTCCTGGACCACCTGCGCCGCACCACCCCGCCGGCCGTCGGCGCCTGACCGTCGCCGAGGAGAAGCAGCTCCGCGTTGCCCGCGGGGCGGGGCAGCAAGCCGTAAGGGCTTCGCAAGATTTCGCGCTTCGTCGCCCGTCCGGTGCGCGGCTACCCTGACACGCGGAGGGGGGCTGCCGGTGCCGCATCGGGTGCTGGTCGTTGACGACGACCGGACGATCAGCGACGTGGTGTGCCGTTATCTCGAGCACGCCGGCTACCAGGTCGACCACGTCGAGGACGGTGCCGCCGCCCTCGCCGCGGTCGCCGCCGCGCCGCCGCATCTGGTGGTGCTCGACGTGATGCTGCCGGTGCTGAGCGGGCTCGAGGTGTGCCGGCGGTTGCGGCAGCGGCCCAACCCCGTACCCATCGTGATGCTGACCGCCCGTGGTGACGAGGCCGATCGGATCCTGGGCCTGCAATTGGGCGCGGACGACTACGTGAGCAAGCCCTTCTCGCCGCGTGAGCTGGTGCTGCGGGTGGGCTCGGTGCTGCGGCGGGCCGGCGGTGAAGCTCCGGCCTCGGCCGTCGAGGTGCTCACCGACGGCGGTCTGGTCGTGCAGACCGGTCCCCGGGTGGCCCGGCTGCACGGCCGGCAGCTGGCGCTCACGCTGCGCGAGTTCGATCTGCTGGCACACCTGATGCGTCACCCGGCGCGGGCGTTGGGGCGGGCAGAGCTGCTGGAGCAGGTGTGGGGCTGGCACTTCGGCGACCAGTCCACCGTCACCGTCCACGTGCGTCGGCTACGGGAGAAGATCGAGGCGGACCCCGCCGATCCACGGCGGATCGTCACCGTCTGGGGTGTCGGCTACCGGTACGAGCCGGTCGATGGGTGACCTCGCTCTGATCTTCGGCGTGGCGCTCGGGGCGGCCGCTGCCGTGGCGCTGGTCGGCGCCGGCGCGCTGCGACTGCTGCGCATCCGGTCGATCACGTCACACATCTCGGTTCTGCTGGCGATGACCGTCGGCGCCGTCGCGGCGGGCGTGTCGGTGGTCGCCGAGGCGATGTTCCTCTCCCCGCACGACCTGGAGGTCGTTCTCATCACGGTCTGCGCCGCCGCGACGGTCTCGCTCGCGGTCGGCTGGCTGTTCGGGCGGCGGCTCGCCGCCGCGGCGGTCTGGGCGGACCAGGCCCGCGAGCGGGAACGGCGAATCGAGAAGGGACGCCGGGATTTGATCGCCTGGGTGTCGCACGACCTGCGCACGCCGTTGGCCGGGCTGCGGGCGATGGCCGAGGCGCTGGAGGACCGGGTGGTCGCCGACGTGACCACGGTCGGCGAGTACCACCGCCGGATCCGGGTGGAGGCCGACCGGATGACCCGGCTGGTCGACGACCTGTTCGAGCTGTCGCGGATCGACGCCGGGGCACTGCGGCTGTCGCTGTCGGCGGTGCCTCTGGGCGATGTGGTGTCGGACGCCCTGGCCGGGGCCGCGCCGCTGGCGGAAGCCCGCCGGATCCGGCTGGTCGCCGGTGAGTCGGGCTGGCCGGTGGTCACCGCCAGCGAGCCGGAGCTGGCTCGGGTGGTTCGCAACCTGCTGCTCAACGCGATCCGTTACACCCCTGAGGATGGCACGGTCCGGGTGGACGCCGGGCACAGCGGTGGTGACGCCTGGTTGGCCGTCGCCGACACCTGTGGCGGGATCCCGGAGGCGGACCTGCCACGTCTGTTCGAGGTGGCCTTTCGCGGCGAGCCGGCCCGTACCCGCTCGGCCGACGGCGGCGTGGAGAGTTCGGGCGGGTTGGGGCTGGCGATCGTGCACGGCCTCGTCAAGGCGCACGGTGGCCGCGTGGAGGTTCACAACGTGACCGGCGGCTGCCGGTTCGTCGTCCGGCTGCCGCTCGCCGCCTGAGCCAGGTTCCGTCAGGCACGGCGCGGATCCGACCCTACGAGGTGGTGAGCTCGGCGAACCAGCGGTGGCCGGCAGGAAACACCTCGCGGACGGCGAGCCCGGCCGCGGCGGCGGGGGCGTGCACCGCCAGAGCGTCCAGCCGCGCCCAGCGGAAGCTCGGTCCCCGGTGTCGGCCGGACACCACGTGCACCTGCCCCTGCCAGGTCCCGGTCCCCGGCGGCTCGAGCTCGACCAGCACCGTGCCGGCCAGGCGCAGCAGCCGCCGGCACCGGCGCAGCAACGTCCCGGGATTCCCGCCGATGCCGATGTTGCCGTCGAGCAGCACCACGTGCTCCCACCTGCCCTCGGCCGGCAGCGGCGCGAACAGATCGGCCCGGACGGCGACCGCGCCGCGGGCCCGGGTCAGCGCGACCGCCCGGGCCGAGACGTCGACGCCGAGCGTGGTCACCCCGGCGCGAGTGAGCGCCAGGGTGACCCGGCCCGGGCCGCAGCCCAGGTCCAGCGTCGGGCCGGCGCAGCGGGCCAGCACCGCGGCGGTCGCCGGCTCGGCGGGCCCGTGCCACCGCTCCACCGGCAATCGGCGGCGGGTTCCGTCGGCGTGCACCAGCCAGTGCGTGTCGACGTCGGGGTGGCGCAGCACCGTGCCGAAGCCGTTGCCGGTCGGGTCGAACGAGCCGGCGGCCGTCCGCCGGACAACATCGGTCATTGCCGGCCCCCGGCCACCGGGGTGCCCCGCACTGCCGCGACTTCCCGGGCGAAACGGCCGGTCGGGACCAGGTCGGCCACCGCGAGCGCGTCGGTCCAGTCGTCCACGTCGCGCAGCACCGGCAGCGTCCCGATCCGCAGGCCGCGTCCGGCCAGCGCGGCCCGGGTGAGCCGCCCGGTGTCGGGGGTGGACATCGGCACCTCGCGCAGTGCCGTCGCCCGCCGGGGGTCGTGCAGGCCCAGCGCCCACCAGCCGCCGTCCGCGGCCGGGCCGAGCACCGCGTCGGTCCCGGTCGCGGCCAGCCGGCGTACCGCGGCGGCCAGCCGTGCCGCGGTGAGCTGCGGGGTGTCCATGCCGATCTGGAGCACCGGCCGCCCCGGGTACGCGGCGGCCACGTCGGCGTACGCGTGGGCGAGCCGATCGGCAAGATCGTCCCCCCGCTGGGGCAGCACCAGCCAGCCGGCGGCCGCGGCGGCGAGGTCCGGCCCGTCCTCGGCGTCGGCGAACCGGCCGGCCAGCGCCAGCACCGGGACGACGCCCGGGGTGGCGGTGACGGCGTCGAGGGTGTCGCGCAGCGCGGCGGCGGCGATCCGGGCCGCCTGCGCGGGCTCGGCGGGCGGGCAGAGCCGCGTCTTGACCGCCCCGGCCACCGGCGCCTTGGCCACCACCAGCAGGACGGTCACCGCCGGCCGTCCACGCTGCGCAGCACGGTCAGGAAGTCCCGCGTGGCGCGGACGGTGCCGCGGACCGAGCCGGACACCTTGGATCGGGTGCCGGCGGCGCGCGGCGCGTAGCGGACGTCGCGCTCGTGGATGCGCCAGCCGGCGGCCGCGGCCCGGATCATCAGCTCCAGTGGATAGCCGAAGCCACGGTCGGCGACCCCGAGGGCGAGCAGGGCCTCCCGCCGGGCCACCCGGATCGGACTGAGGTCCCGCAGCGGCACCCCGCGCTGTCGCAGCAGCGCGGCGACCAGAGCCGTGCCCGCGCGGGCGTGCCACGGCCAGACCCCCGCGGACACCGGCCGCCGCCGGCCCACCGCCAGGTCCGCGGTGCCGGCCGCCACCGGGGCGACCAGCGCGGGAAGCTCGCCCGGGTCGAACGAGCCGTCGGCGTCGAGCACGCAGACGAGATCGCTCTCGGCGTGTTCCAGGCCGGTGTGCACGGCCGCGCCGTAGCCGCGGCGGCCTTCGCGGACCACCCGGGCGCCATGCCGGGCGGCCACCTCCGGCGAGCCGTCCCGGGACCCGTTGTCCACCACGATCGCCCGATAGCCGGGCGGCAGGGCGGTCAGCACGCCGGGCAGGGCGGCGGCCTCGTCCAGGCACGGCAGCACCACGTCGATCTGTGTCCGCATGCCGTCGACGCTAGGCCCGCCGGCACCTCCGGCGGCCCCGATCGTGCTTACGGAACCCTTACCGGCCAGGCAATTCTTACCGTCCGGTGACGACTGGCGGTTCGGCCGCCCTGGGCCTCCGGCAGGCCGTATCGTCCGGTCGTCATGAGACCCGCAGCCGCCGTCCGCCCGGCCCCCGTCACGGCCCGGGCCATCCCGGGGAACCGGGGCGACCTGCTCGTGCTGGCCGTCGAGGGGGTGCTGCTCGTCGCCGCGGTCGCGGTGGGGCTCGTGCTCAACCGGCGCGGCGTCGGGCTGCACGCGGACGCCGCACCGCTCTACGCGACCTGGCGGCCCCATCTCGGTGGGGGCACGCCGCTGGCGGTGCTGGTCGCCGTGGTCGTGCTCGGGCCGGGCCTGCGCTGGGCGCGGACCGCCCGGTGGGCTCCGCTGCTGGCGGCCGGCTGGCTGGCCGCGGTGGCCTGGACGCTGTCGCTGGCGCTGATCGACGGCTGGTCGGCCGGGCTGGCCCGGCGGCTCACCGCGCAGGCGGAGTATCTGCACGAGGTGCCCGGTGTCGCCGACATCCCCCGGATGCTGGCCGGCTTCACCGACCGGATCCTGGACTTCCAGCCCGACTCCTGGTCCACCCACACCGCCGGGCACCCGCCGGGCGCGCTGCTGGTCTTCGTCTGGCTGGACCGGGTCGGCCTGGGCGGCGGCGCCGCGGCCGCGCTCTGCTGCGTGCTGGTCGGCGCGACCGCCGCGGTGTCGGTGCCGGTCACCCTGCGCGCGCTGGGCGCCCCCGAGGCGGCCCGGGCGGTGCTGCCGTTCCTGGTGCTGCTGCCCGGCGCGGTCTGGCTGGGTGCCTCCGGCGACGCCGTCTTCACCGGCGTGGTCGCCGCCGGCCTGGCGCTGCTGGCGGTGCGCGGGCTGCTCGCGGCGCTGGTCGGCGGGCTCCTGCTCGGCTTCGCGCTGCACCTCTCCTACGGGTTCGTGCTGGTGGGAGCGCTGGCGCTGGTCGTGCTGGCGCTGCGCCGCGACCGCCGCCGGGCCGCGCTGCTCGCCGCGACGGCCGGCGTCGCGGGCGTCACGGCGCTGTTCGTGCTGGCCGGTTTCCGCTGGTGGGAAGGGTACGACCGGGTGGTCGAGCGGTACTACCAGGGCTGGGCGACCGACCGCCCGTACGCCTATTGGGTCTGGGCGAACCTGGCAGCTCTGCTGCTCTCCGCCGGGCCGGCGCTCGGGCCGGCGTTGCGCCGGGCGATCCTCGCGGCCCGCGCGAACGCGGGGTCCCTGGGTGACGGCGGGAAGCCGGTCGCGCGGGCGACCGCGTTGGGGCCGACCGTCCTGCTACCGGCCGCCGCCGCACTCGCGGTTGCCGCCGCCGACCTGTCCGGGATGAGCAAGGCCGAGGTGGAGCGGATCTGGCTGCCGTTCGCGGTCTGGTTGCTGGTCGCCGCGGCGCACCTGCCCCCGCCGACCCGCCGCTGGTGGCTGGCCGCCCAGGCGCTCACCGCTCTCGCCGTCAACCACCTGCTCGTCACGGTCTCCTGACCACCGCCCGCCGGTCGGGTCAGCCGACCAGGGCGGCGGGCTCGCGCAGCGGGTCGGTGGCGAAGGCGGTCACGCCGTCGACGAAGCTGACCCGGGCGGTATAGGCGAGCAGGTCGCGCGCCCGGGTGGGGTCGGCCACGACGTGCCGGACGTCGGCGGCCCGCGCGCCGCCGAGCACCTCGGGATCGGGCCCACCCATGGCCCGGGCCAACGCGGTCGCCAGGTCGCCGACGGTGTGCGGCTCGCCGGAGCAGATGTTCACCGGGACCAGACCGTCCGGCGTGGGTGCGGTGAGCGCCAGCAGGTTGGCCCGGGCCACGTCGGTGACGTGCACGAAGTCGCGGCGCTGCCGGCCGTCCTCGTACACCCGCGGCGGCCGGCCGTCGGCCAGCGCCGAGCGGAACAGCGAGGCGACCCCCGCATAGGGCGTGTCGCGGGGCATCCGCGGGCCGTAGACGTTGTGGTAGCGCAGGGCCCACACCCCGCCCCCGGTCTGCCGGGCCCAGGCCGCGGCGTAGTGCTCCTGCGCGAGCTTGCTGGCCGCGTACGTGCTGCGCGGCTCCAGCGGGGCGTCCTCGGGCACGAGGGCCGGGTCGAGGCCGGCCCCGCAGGCCGGACAGGTCGGGTCGTACCGGCCCTCGGCGAGGTCGGCGGGCCGGCGCGGGGCGGGCCGGACCGCGCCGTGCCGGGCGCAGGTGTAGCGCCCCTCCCCGTAGACCACCATCGAGCTGGCCAGCACCAGCCGGGACACCCCGGCCCGGTGCATGGCGGCGAGCAGCACCGCCGTGCCGTGGTCGTTGTGGCCGGCGTAGCCGGGGGCGTCGGACGGGTCCAGCCCGTGCCCCACCATGGCCGCCTGGTGACAGACGGCGTCCACCCCGGACAGCAGCCGGTCCAGCAGCGCGGCGTCGCGGACGTCGCCGACCACCAGGTCGTGCGGCCGGCACCACTCCGGCGGCGCGCCCCCGTGTGCCTGGGGCAGCAGCGCGTCCAGGCAGACCGGCTGGTGGCCCTCGGCGGCCAGCAGGTCGGCGATCTGCGATCCGATGAAGCCGGCCGCGCCGGTGACCAGTACCCGCATGCGGCCAGGTTAGGGCACCGCGCGGTCGGGTCTGGCCGGTTTGGGCCGGACGTCAGCGGTCCGTAAGGGACGAGCGTAAGCGTTCGGTAATGCGGCAAACCGGACCGGCCGGCGCGTGCCGCGTCTAGCGTCTGGCGGGGAACCCAAGCTGCGCAGGGTAGGAGGAGACGTGTCCGCTGGTCCGGGTCCGCACGACCCGCCGTCCGCCGTCCCGGCGAGGCTGTGGCGCGGGCTGGCCCGGCACCGGCCGCCCGGGGTCGACGCCCTCGACCGGGCCTGGCGCAGCCCGGTACGCGGGCCCTGGCTCACCTCGGTGCTCGGCGCCGTGCTGCTGGCCACCCTGCCCCTGGTGATCGTCACCGGGCTCCTCGACTGGATCGCCTACGGGCCCCGCCTCGACCAGGCGTTCCCCCGGGACGTGGGCTGGCTGCACCCGCCGGTGTTCGACTGGCCCACCCGGCCCGCCTGGCTGTTCCGCGTCACCCAGGGGCTGCACGTGACCCTCGGGATCGTGCTGGTGCCGGTGGTGCTGGGCAAGCTCTGGTCGGTGGTGCCCAAGCTCTTCGACTGGCCACCGGCCCGCTCGGCCGCCCAGGTGCTGGAGCGGCTGTCGCTGCTGCTGCTGGTCGGCGGCATCCTCTTCCAGACGGTCACCGGCCTGCTGAACATCCAGTACGCGTATTTGTTCGGCTTCGACTTCTACACGGCGCACTGGTACGGCGCCTGGATCTTCACGGCCGCGCTGGTCACCCATGTGGCGATCAAGCTGCCCCGGCTGGTCAGCGCGCTGCGGGGACCGGGCTTCGCGCGTACCCCGTTGGGGCGGACCGGGCCGGAGCCGGCGGATCCGGACGGCCTCGTGGCCCGGCGGCCCGGGCCGGCGACGATGAGCCGACGCGGGGTCCTGGCAATGGTCGGCGGCGGTGCGCTGCTGCTCGCGGCGGTGACCGTCGGGCAGAGCGTCGACGCGCTGCGCCGCACTGCGCTGCTGCTGCCGCGCGGCCGCAGCATCGACGATGGCCCGACCGGCTTCCCGGTCAACCGCAGCGTGGCCGCGGCCGGCGTCACCCCCGAGCAGACCGGGCCGGGGTGGCGGCTCACGCTGCGCGCGGGGAGCCGCACGGCGGCCCTGGACCGGGCCCGGCTGCTCGGCATGGCGCAGCACACGGCGACCCTGCCGATCGCCTGCGTGGAGGGCTGGTCGACCGCGCAGACCTGGACCGGCGTCCGGCTGCGCGACCTCGCCGGGCTGGTCGGGGCGACCGATCCGGCCACCGCGCGGGTGCGGTCGCTGGAGCGTGCCGGCCTGTTCCGCGAGGCCGTCCTGCACGGTGGCCAGGTGACCGACCCGGACGCGCTGCTCGCCCTGCGGGTCAACGGCGTCGACCTCAGCCCCGACCACGGTTTCCCGGCGCGGATCATCGTGCCCGCGTTGCCCGGGGTGCACTGCACCAAATGGGTGGCGGAGATCGTGTTCGATGGCTGACCTTCGGCGCGCCTACGGTGCCGCGCCCTGGCACGCGCTGCTCCTGGCCGGCTGCCTCGCGGTCACCGGGTGGATCGCGCTGCGGCTGGCCGGTGAGGCGTCGGCCGGCCGCATGCTGCTGTGGTTCCTCGGCGCGGTGATCGCGCACGACCTGGTCCTCTTCCCGGTGTACGCGTCACTCGACCGGGTGGTGCGCCGCGCTGTGGACCGGGGTGGCAACCCGTCGCCGCTGAACCACGTCCGGGTCCCGGCGCTCGGCGCCGGGCTGCTGTTCCTGGTCTACCTGCCCGGGATCCTCGGACTCGGCGACGGCACCTACGTCTCGGCGACCGGCCTGGCGCCCCGGGCCATGCTCGGCCGATGGCTGGCGGTCAGCGGGGTGCTCTTCGCCGTCAGCGCGCTGATCTATGCCGGGCGCCGGTTCGGCCGCCGCGCGCCGTGAGACCGACCGGTCGCCGAGCCGGGGCCGATGCCGACGAGGTCGCCATGCGGGTCACCGCCCCGGTCAGCCGCCGAAGGAGAGCCAGCGCCAGCCGGTCCGGTCCAGCACCGCCCGCTCCGGATCGGTGAGCGGCACCCGGCCGGTGGCCTTGCGGACCAGGGTGAGCGCGTCCCAGCCGAGCCCGTCCGGGACGGGCAGGTCACCGCTCAGCAGGTCGGCCACCACGGCCGCCGCGGTCGACGTGAGCCAGGGCCGCCGGTCCAGCGCGTCGGCCAGGTCCAGGCCGTGCACGGCGACCTCCACCACCCGGGTACGCAGGAACTCCGTCAGCGTCATCGCGTCGCCGTGCCGGGTGCGGACCAGCCGCCCCGGCGGCTCGGCGGCCACCGCCGCGTCGGCGGCCCGCCAGGCCCGCGCGAAGCCCTCCGCCACCTCGGGTACGCCGGGCAGCGCCCGCGCCTCCCGCCGGGCGCCGTCGATGCGGTCCCGGTCGACCTCGGGCGCGAACTTGGCCGCCCCGAAGTAGCCGGCGGCGTCGACCTCGGCGCGCTCGGGGGCCGGGGCGGCCAGCATGCCGACCAGCCGCCCGGCGCCGGTGCGCACGTGCGCCAGCAGGTCCCGGACCGCCCAGGGCGGGCAGGGCGTGGGCCGGTCCAGGTCGGCCGCGTCGAGGCCGCGCAGCACCCCTTCGAGCCGTGCGCACTCGTCGCGGAACGCCGCCCGTACCGTGTCCATCCGCCCGACCCGCCTTCCACTTCCGGGGTTGAGTGGATCAGGTTATTCGTTCTCCGCCCGGTGCGGTTTTCCGCACCCCGGCCCGCTGTGGTCGACCTTCCGGAGTCGGCGGTGGACCTCATGGTCCGGGCCCGGGTGAGTTCGTAGCGTCATCGGCATGATCTTTTTGTGGAGCGCGCTGACCCCTGCCGGCCCGTGGGCTCAGGAGGCTGACCCGCCGCCGGACGGCCTGGTCGGGTTGGTGACCGACCTGGTGGAGCGACTCGGCGCGCCCGGGGCCGGCCTGGCGGTCGCGTTGGAGAACCTGTTCCCGCCGATCCCCAGTGAGGTGATCCTGCCGCTGGCGGGCTTCACCGCCAGCCAGGGCAGGATGAACCTGTTCGCCGCGATCGTCTGGACCACGATCGGCTCGGTGGTGGGCGCGGTGGCGCTGTACGCCGTCGGCGTGGCGCTCGGACGGGAGCGGGTGCGCGCGATCGCGGCGCGGCTGCCGCTGGTGAAGCTGAGTGACCTCGACCGGACGGAGGCGTGGTTCGCCCGGCACGGCGTGAAGACCGTCTTCTTCGGGCGGATGATTCCGATCTTCCGGAGCCTGATCTCGATTCCGGCCGGTGTGGAGCGGATGCCGTTCGGCACGTTCCTGCTCTACACCACGCTGGGCAGCCTGGTCTGGAACACCGTGTTCGTGCTGGCCGGTTACGTGCTCGGGGAGAACTGGCGTGCCGTCGAGCCGTACGTGGGGACGTTCCAGAACGTCGTCATCGTGGTCTGCGCGCTCGTCGTGGGGTTGTTCGTGGTGTCGCGCCTCATCGGGACGCGGCGGAGGGGTGCGGCCGTCGACGGCGAGCGGGCGTCGGGCACGCCCGAGTCGTTCGGGCCGGGCGCCCGTGTCGAAGCACACGGGGACCGCGGGGCGGATGGGGCGGCCCAGGCCGTACGGGGCACCCTGTACGGCACCCCCCGCCGGTCGGAGGCGGGTCGTCACGGCTCTCGGTGACCGGTGGCGAGAGGGTTGGCCCGGCGGTGACGGGACGTGGTCGACCGGGATCCGGATGGCACGAGCTGGGGAGGGGCGGCGTGGTGGCAGAGCGCGTGGTGCACGGTCGGTCGTGGGTCGGCGCCGTGGTCCGGTGGAGCCGGCCCCTGGCGGGCGTGGCGCTCGGCGTCCTCTCCGCCGCGGCCGAGGTGCTGTTCCTGCTTCTTGCCGGGCTCGCCGTCGGCGCGGTCGCACCGGTCCCGGCAGCCCGGCGCCGTCTCGGCGCCGCCACCCTCCGCCACGCCCGGCGCGTCGCCGGGTGGGAGCGGCGCCGCCTCGCGAGCATCGCCGCGGAACCGCCCCCGCCACCGCTCCGGGTGAGCGGACCGCGCGTCCTCGGCTATCTCGCCGCCCGTCTCCTGCCCGCCGCGCTCGGCCTGCTCACCGGCGGCCTGCTGGTGGTCGGCGTCGTCCTCGCCGGCATCGTGGTGCGCTCCTTCGTCGCGGGGGCCATGACCGCGGCCGATCTCCTCGTCCAGGCCCTCATCGGTGCGGCCCTGCTGCTGCTGAACCTGCAGGCGACGGTGAGCGTGGCGACGCTGGACCGGTGGTTGGCGCGCCGGGTGCTCGAATCCACCAGCCGCGAGGCGCTGGAACTGCGGATCAGCGAGCTGACCGTCAGCCGGGCCGGTGTCCTGGCCGCGGTCGACGCCGAGCGCCAGCGCATCGAACGCGACCTCCACGACGGGCTGCAGCAACACCTCGTGGCGCTCGGCATGCTGCTCGGGCGGGCGCGGCGCAGCCGCGACCCCGACCGGGCACGCGAACTCCTCGCGCAGGCGCACGGGGACACCCAGCGCGCCATCGGCGAGCTGCGGGACGTGGCCTGGCGGGTCTATCCCTCGGCGCTCGCGCACACCACCCTGGACGAGGTGCTGGGCATGGTGGCGCAACGGTCGGCCATCCCCGTGCGGATCAGCTACGACCTGCCCGTCCGGCCGGCCCGACCGATCGAGACCGTGCTCTACTTCGTCGCCTGCGAGGCGATCACCAACAGCACGAAACACGCGGGAGCTACGCTGATCACCATCGAGATCGAGACGCGGGACGCCGGAATCGGGATGCGGGTGCGCGACGACGGCATCGGGGGCGCCGACCCGCAGGGCAGCGGCCTCCAGGGGCTCGCGCGCCGGGTCACCGCGCTGGACGGGCGGTTCGAGCTGCACAGCCCGCCCGGCGGCCCGACGACGATCCGGGTCGAGGTGCCATGCGCGTAGTGCTCGCCGAGGATTCCACCCTGCTCCGCGAGGGGCTGGCCCGCCTCCTCGCCGACGAGGGACACCAGGTGGTCGCCGCCGCCGCGGACGCCGAGCAGCTCGTCACGGCCGTCGAGCAGCACCGCCCCGACGTCGTCGTCACCGACGTCCGCATGCCGCCCACGCACACCGACGACGGGCTCCGGGCGGCGCTGGAGATCCGCCGCCGCTGGCCGGAGATCGCCGTGCTGGTCCTCTCCCAGTACGTCGAGCGCCGCTATGCCGCGAAGCTCCTCGCCGACCGGTCGGAGGGCGTGGGCTACGTCCTGAAGGACCGGGTCGCCCAGGTCGAGGACTTCCTCGACGCGCTCGACCGCGTCGCCGCCGGCTCCACCGCGCTCGACCCCGAGGTGGTCCGGCAGCTCATCTCCGCGACCAGCCACAGCGACCCGCTCAGCCGCCTCACGCCGCGGGAGCGCGACGTGCTGCACCACATGGCTCAGGGGCACACCAACGCCGCCATCGCGCAGCGGCTGCACGTCTCACAGAGCGCGATCGAGAAGCACGTCAACACGATCTTCGACAAGCTCGACCTCACCCACACCACCGGCTACAGCCGCCGGATCCTCGCGATCCTGCGATACCTCGGCTCCTAGACCACGCCGGCGTCGCTTCCCGGTGGAAAGCCGGCGCGGCCGGGTGGAAGGACCGTCACAGTCGGGAAGAAGGGCGATCGGTCCGGAGTTGTGCTGATTCGTGACCGACGTCGTCCCGCAGTCCCGGCTGCTCGACATCCGGCGGATCTTCGTCGAGCCGGAGGCCGCCACGCTGCCGCGCGGCCAGCAGGTGCTGGCCCGGTTCCCCGACGCCGAACGAGTCGAGATCGACAGCCACATCCGCATCCCCGAGCTGTACGGCGACGAGACGAACGTGACCCGCTGGGTGCGGGTCAAGACGGAGACGCTCGTGCTGGGCGTGAAGAAGTCGCTCAGCGCCCGGCCGAACGGCCGGTCCAGTGACTTCATCGCCCCGTCCACCGCCAACGGCTGTGCCATGGCGTGCGCCTACTGCTACGTCCCCCGGCGCAAGGGCTACAGCAACCCGGTCACGGTCTTCGCCAACATCGAGCGGATCACCGGCTACCTCTCCCGGCACGTCGCCCGGCAGGGCGCCAAGGACACCCCGAACCAGTGCGACCCGCACGCCTGGGTGTACGACATCGGCGAGAACTCCGACTGCTCGCTGGACGCCCGGATCAGCGACAACGTCCGGGACCTGGTCGCCTGCTTCCGCGACCTGCCCACCGCGAAGGCCAGCTTCGCCACCAAGCACGTCAACCGGGACCTGCTCGACTGGGACCCGCGCGGGCGCACCCGGATCCGGTTCTCCCTGATGCCGGCCCGCGACGCCAAGCTGCTCGACATCCGCACCTCACCGGTCGCCGAGCGGATCGCCGCGATCGACGACTTCGTCGCCGCCGGCTACGAGGTGCACGTGAACTTCAGCCCGGTGGTGGTGCGCGACGGCTGGCTCGACGACTGGGCCGACCTGCTCGACCAGCTCGACACCGGCATCGGGCCCCGGGCCAGGGAGCAGCTCGCCGCCGAGGTCATCTTCCTCACCCACAACGACCGGCTGCACGAGGTCAACCTCGGCTGGCACCCGAAGGCCGAGGACCTGCTCTGGCGCCCGGACCTCCAGCAGCCCAAACGCTCGCAGACGGGCGGCTGGAACGTGCGCTACCGCACCGGCCAGAAGGGCCGCTACGTCACGGCGCTGACCGACCTCATCGCGGCCCGCGTCCCGTACTGCCGCGTCCGGTACGCCTTCTGACCGGAAGTCCGGATCACCGCACCCCGCCGTTTCGTCGCCCACCCGCCGGGTACGCGCCGGTCCACGAGGAGAGGGGGCGCCGAATGGCCGGCATCATGCTGCGCAGCACCGCGTTCACCGACCACGACCTGCTGCCCGGGCGGTTCGCCAAGGACGGCGACAACGTGTCACCGCCGTTGCAGTGGTCCGACGTGCCGGAGTCCACCGAGGAGCTGGTCCTGCTCGTCGAGGACCCGGACGCGGGCAAGGAGCCGTTCCTGCACTGGCTGGTCACCGGGATCTCCCCGGAGACCGGCGAGGTGCCCGAGGGCGGGGTGCCGCCGGGCGGCCGGGAGTGGCCGAACAGCTTCGGCGAGACCGGTTGGAGCGGGCCGCTGCCGCCGCGGGGCGACGAGGCGCACCGCTACTTCTTCCGCCTCTACGCGTTGAACCGGCCGCTGGACCTGTCCGGCGCGCCGCAGGCCACCGACGTGCACCGCGCGCTCAAGGGCCGGGAGATCGCCAGCGGCACCACGATCGGCACCTACTTCCGCTGACCTGCTCCGGTGACCGGCCGGTGATCCCGGCCGGTCAGCCCTTCCAGCGGGGCACGAGGCGGTGCACCACCGCCAGGACCAGCGCGGCCACCACGGCGATCGTGCCGGCGATGCCGGCCGCGCTGCCCGCGTACCCGATGAAGAGCGGGCGGCGGCTGAGTTCCTCGACGGGGGTGGTGGACCGGTCGACCAGCCAGGACAGGGCGAGCGCCGACACGACCAGGGCGAGGACGCCAGCGAGGCCGAGCACGGCGGCGGCGACCCGGTGCGCGTCGGCCGGGGACACCACGGCCTGCTCCCGCTGGAAGAACAGGAGCACCAGGCCGGCGACGGCGGCCCACGCGCCGACCACGAGGAACGCGGCGACGGCGTCGCTGGGCCGGTGCCAGCCGGCGGAGAGGGTGGCCACCCCGGCGGCGGCCGCGTAGCCGGCGCCGAGGAACGCGCCGGCCACCCGCAGCTTCGGCGGCAGCACCAGGATCAGCGCGATCGCCACGGACGCGGCCACGGCCGTGTGCCCGCTGGGCAGGCTGTTGCCGGCCGCGGCCCGTTCCGGGTCGATGCCGAAGTCGGGGCGGTCCAGGTAGCGCTTGAGCAGCTGGGTGCTGACGTTGGCGCCGGCGATGAGCAGGGTGGCCGTGATGGCGAGCGCCTTGCGGCCGCGGATCAGCGCGATGAAGCCGATCATGGCGGTGGCGGCGAGCAGCGACACCACCGACATGGCGTTGAGGAGGCGGTCGACCGGGCCGTCGATGCGGTCCTGGCCGATGCGGTTGCCGGTCAGCGCGACGGTGTCGAGCCACTGGCCGAGCTGGGTGTGCACGGCGAAGCGCCACACCATCACGAACGCGGCCGTCTGGGCCAGGGCCAGTACGACCAACCAGACCGCCGTCCAACCCCTTGCCGTCTCGCGCACCCGGACAACTTAACGGTCGGGCGGGTTCGGCGCTCGTCGGAGCCCCGCCGCTGTCGGCGTAGGTTGAGGGCGCGACGGGAGGAGGTGGCGCGTGACCAGCACGCCGGAGCGGGGGCGGCCGTCCGGGGAGCGGCCGGACTCCCTGGCCGACCTGCTGGGTGGCCGGCGCGGGGCCGTGGACGCCACCGTGCCGCCGGTGGCGTTCGCCGTCGGCTGGCTGGTCGCCGGGCTGTGGGGCGGGGTGGTCGCCGCGGTGCTCGCCGGCACGGCGGTGGCGGGCTGGCGGTGGCGGCGCGGGGACCGGCCGCGGTCGGTGCTCATCGGGCTGCTCGCCGTCTGCGTGGCCGCGCTGATCGCGCTGCGGACCGGGCGGGCCACCGACTTCTTCCTGCTGCAACTGCTGTCCAACGCGGCGAGCGCGCTGGCCTGGATGGTCAGCATCGTGGTGCGCTGGCCGCTGCTCGGTGTGCTGGTCGGCGTGGCGCTGGGCCAGCGCGGCCGGTGGCGGCGCGACCCGGCGCTGCTGCGCGCGTACGGGCGGGGCAGCTGGGTGTGGGCCGCGACCTACCTGCTGCGGCTGGCGGTGTTCGTGCCGCTGTGGCTCGGCGGGCAGGTGGTCGCGCTGGTGGTGGCACGGGTGGCGCTGACCTGGCCGCTGGTCGCGGCGGCGCTGGCCGTGAGCTGGCTGGTGATCCGGCGGTCGCTCCCGGCGGATCACCCGGGGCTGCGGCATCCGGTCACGCCGTCCGATGCGGACGCCGCGCCGGCAAAGTAAAAGAGAGGCCGCCACGGGGGGAGCGGCCTCTCCGGTGAAATACGTTACTCCGTCCACGGCTGCGGTGTGATCCCGTGGAGCGCCGATTTCCCGGGCTTTTTCGCGGCAAGTTCGTCTCCGGGCGGTTCGGTGGACCGGTCCGTCCGCTGCGTCGGCCGGACGGCCGGCCCACCCGGCCCGACCGTGGGAATCGGGCCGCCCGCCGACCGGGCCGCTCCGTTCCCCCATCGGCCCGGGTCGGCCCCCTGCGCGGGCGGGCCGGGCCCGCCCGCGCAGGGGTGGTCACCTCACCCCGCCGGGAAGTAGGTGCCGTAGTCGGCGTACGCCATGGCGACGTCCGCCTGGGCCCAGAACCGGTGGTAGGTGAAGACCGGCTCCGCGCCGCCGTTGAGGTACGCCTGCACCTTCGGCCAGTCCGGGTCGTTCTTGTAGAACGAGCGGATGTCCAGGAAGCTCTTGCCGGCGGCGATGGCGTCGCCGTTGGGCATCTTCCCGGTCCAGCCGGAGGGGACGTAGAGGCCCTGCCCGTCGGCGGCGTTGTAGACGTCGTCGAAGCGCTTGTAGTCGCCGCGCTTCTCCGGCATCGAGACGCCCTTGGCGTCGGCGGCGGCCGACATCGCGTCCAGCAGGCCCTTGGCGGTGGTCTTGGCCGCCGCGTTGCCGGACTTGGCCGCGTACGCGATGAGGGTCCGGGCGTAGGCGGCGGCGACGCCGACGTCCTGGCCCTTCACCGTCACCTCGACGTGCAGGTTCGTGTTCGGCTGCGGGCTCGCCGGGTTCCAGTTGGCGGGCTGGCCGGTCCACTTCATGTCCGAGGGGATCGACCAGTTGGTGCCCACCGTGGTGTTGGCGATGGCCCAGGGCACCCACTTGTCCAGCAGCGCCTTGGCCTTGGCGTTGCCGGTCTGCAGGTACAGCTCGGCGATGCGCTGCATGGACCATGCCTGCATGCCGAACCACTGGTTGGACGGCGGGTCGTTGTAGACCGGGTCGACGTCGTAGTACATGCCATAGAAGGTGGCGGTGCCGGCCGGCGGCTGGGCGTAGCTGCCGTCCCAGCTGTTGGTGGCGCCGCCGGCGATGCCGCCCTCGGCGGACTGCAGCCAGGTGTAGAACTCCAGCTGCCGGTCGAGGCTCTTCTGCCAGTCGGAGACCGCGGTCGGCGACTTCGGCTTGAGCTCGGCGACGTTGGTCAGCGCCCAGGCCGCGAACGGGTTCTGGTAGCCGAAGTGGTTGTGGCTGGAGCCGATCCGCCACGACCAGTTCTGCGACGTGTCGTACGCGCCGCCCCAGGCGTAGTACCAGGAGAGCAGGTAGTGCGCCGAGTCGCGGCCGCTGCCGGCCGGGCAGGCGGACGCGCCGACGCAGTTGCCGATCTTCTTGAAGTACTTGTCGAACATGGCGTAACGCAGGTAGTCACCCATCTTGGCGGCCTTCGCCACGGTGGCCGCGACGTCGGCCTCCCGGCCCTGCGCCCTGGCCCAGGTGAGCGCCCAGTAGGCGGCCTGCACGGCGCGGGCGTCGGCGTCCGGGGCGTTGGTGTACTTCCACTGCTTGGCCGGTGCGCTGGACTCCTTGACGAACAGGTCGAGGTAGCCGTACTGGCCGCCGTGCTTGAAGGTGTCGCAGGACGGCTGGGGCACGGTCTCCCAGACCGACTCCTGGGTGCCGCGCTGGAAGGTGTTGATGTAGGCGGGGCGGGTGGTGCCGTCGCCGCAGTGGCCGTAGCCGTAGGTGTTGTCGACGTCCAGCAGCCAGTGCATGCCGTAGATGTCGCCGGTGCCGTAGGTGGACTGGAGTTCCGAGCGCAGCGGGTCCTGGCCGACCGGGACGTTGGGCTCCAGCGCCGACGGGTACTGGCTGGGCAGGTTGTGCTCGGCGGCGTACTGGGGGGTGCCCGGGGCGCCGGCCGTGGGCTGGTCGGCGTGTGACGGGATGATGTACTTCTCCATCACCGTCCAGGCGTTGTTGAACGGGGCCCAGTTCTGGGTGACCCGGCCGTACTGGGCCTCCAGCCAGAGCCAGAAGCTGAAGGCTTCCGAGGTGGTTTCGTGGCCGTGGTCGGGCGCCTCGACGATGAGCGTCTCGACCGAGTGGTACGGCACACCCTCGGGGCTGAAGTAGCCCGAGTTCTTGATCTTGCCGTACTGGTCGAGGAACTTCTTGAGGTACGCGTTGTCCCCGCCGGGGGTGTCGTTGTCGACCTCGGTGGCGGTGACCGCGACGGGCGCGAAGCCGGTGGCCGAGGCCGTGATCGTGGCGGTGCCGCCGGCGGTGTCGGCGTCCTCCGCGGCCGCGACCGTGGCGGTGGCCCCGGTGTTCCAGTTGCTCGGGGTCAGGGTCAGCGTCGCGGGCGACACGGTGACGTCGCTGTCGCCGGTGACGGCGACGGTCACCGGGACGTTGGCGGTCGGTGCGGCGCTGAGGGTGAACGTCACCGGCGCGGTGCCGCCCTCGGTGACGCTCACGGCCGACGGGGTGGCCACGAGCACCGGGCCGGTGGCGGGGCTGACCGTGAAGGACTTCTCGGCCACGGCGGCAGCGTTCGCGTTGTCGTACGCCTTGGCCTGCACGGTGTAGCTGCCGGCGGGCAGGTCCTCCAGGGTGTACCCGTACGGCGCGGTGGTGTCGGTGTTGACCAGCAGGCCGTTGCGGTAGAACTCGACCTTCGTGATCGTGCCGTCGGGGTCGGCGGCGGTGGCGGTCAGCGGCACGTCGGCCGGCGCCTCGAACGGGCCGGTGGGCAGGCCCAGCGAGACGGTCGGCGGCTGGTTGGTGGGCGCGCCGTTGCAGGCGACCCCGTTGAGGGTGAAGGCGGTGGGCTTCGGGTTGCTGCCGGTGTGCGCGCCGTTGAAGCCGATGGTGGTGGAGGCGCCAGTGGGCAGGCTGCCGTTCCACGACTCGTTGGCCGCGGTCACCTCGCTGCCGGACTGGCTCCACTTGGCCGACCAGCCCTGGGTGAGCTTCTGGCCGCTGGTGGGGAAGGCGAACTTCAGCGACCAGCCGTTGACGGCGTCGCCCAGGTTCTTGATGGTGACGTTGGCCGTGAAGCCGTTGTTCCAGTCACTGGTCACATAGGTCACGTCGCAGGCCGGGGCGGCCTGCGCGGCGCCCGCCGGCAGGGCCACCCCGCCGATGGCGAGGGCGGTGGCGGCGACCATCGCCGTCCGGCGACGTCTGGCCATGAGTCTCATGTGCGCGGTGTCTCCTCGGACCGGGCCGGGACACGGGGCCCCGGCGGGGCGCCTCCACGCGTCGACGTGGCGTACGCGGGGGGACGGAGGCGCCCGGAAAGGTGGTCGACCCGGCCGTGCCGGGGATTTCGGGTCGCCGCACCGGTGTGACCGGGTGCCCTCGGCGGCCCGCACTCGCGCGAGCTGGCTCCGCGTGGTGGTGCAGAGTGTGCCATGGAAGCGCTCCCACCACAACGGCCAGGGCAGACACCCACGTCGATGTTTCGATCTCGTTTTGGGGCTTTCACAAAGCCGTGACGGGCGTTACAGTCGCAAGCATCGCCGATGGGAGCGCTTCCATCGACGGAAATGCAAGTAAGAGATCGCCGGGGACCGTGTGTGCCCGGCGCGCCAGACCAGCGGCTGACGGCGGGCCAGCCCGGACGCCGCCGTCAGCCATCACCCACCGACACGGAGGGAGGTGGAACCAGAGCCACTCGCGTGGCCCGGCTCCCGCGCGACACGCACGACCGGACGCCAATTCCACTCGTGCGTGTGTGCATCACAGGTGGGGACGGGGGTTGCCCTCCCCCGTCCCCACACTAAACCCCCGTTGTCGACGGGAAAAGAGGCCGACGGGACAGGCGCGACGCGCCACCCGGACGGCCTTCTTCGCTATCCCG
>NZ_WBKT01000066.1 GCF_008868175.1 Micromonospora sp. AMSO31t | reverse complement strand
CCGCCATGGCCGGCGTGCCGGGGTCGACGGCGTTCGCGGGCGCCGGACAGCCGGGCGGGCCCGCCGCGCCGTGGGCCGCCGGGCCGTCCGCCGCGCCGCCGCTGCCGACCGCGCCACCGGCGGTGCCGGCCCCGGCCCTGCCGACCTGGCCGCCGTCGACCAACCCCACCGGGCACGGGTCCGGGCCGGCCGGCCGCACCCCCGGGCCGACCGCCGCGCCGGGCGGCCCGGCCGGCAGCGTGTACGGCGGCGGCACCGAGGGGCCGGGCTTCGCCACGGTCTCCTTCCCGCAGGGCAACCCGCTGGAGAACTCCGGCTCACTCACCGGGCACATCCTGGCCCAGGGCTGGACCGAGGACGCCCCGGCGACCCGGTCGAGCAACACCAAGGTCGTGATCGTCCTGGCCGGCGCGCTGGCACTGCTGGTCGCGATCAGCCTGGTGGTGGTCTTCCTGGCCAACGACGCGCTGAGCGGGATCACCGGCGGGTGACCGGGGTGAGCCCGCCCACTACGCCCTCGCGGCGCGGTGGCAGGTTCGCCGCGCCGCCGTACACTTGTGGGGATCACTGACCTGGCGCGCCCGTTGCGCGCCCATGGGCGATCTTGCGGGCGAATCGGCGGCGTGACGAAGCCGCGGCGGCCATCGCGAAGATGCGCCCCGCTCGAAAGGCATTTCTTGACCACGTTCGCTGCCACCGGCACGTCCCCGTCCGCCGACCCCACCATCGACACCCCTGACTTCGCCGCCCTCGGCCTGCCCCGCCAGCTCGTCGAGGCGCTCGCCCGGCAGGGCATCACCGCCCCGTTCGAGATCCAGCGAGCCACCGTGCCGGACGCCCTCGCCGGGCGCGACGTGCTCGGCCGGGGCCAGACCGGCTCCGGCAAGACCCTCGCCTTCGGCCTGCCGGTGATCGCCCGCCTCGCGGAGCGGAACCGGGCCCGGCCGCTGCACCCGCGCGCCCTGGTCCTGGTGCCGACCCGCGAGCTGGCCATGCAGGTCAACGACGCGCTGGTGCCGCTCGGCAAGGCGGTCGGGATCTTCCTGAAGACCGCCGTCGGCGGTGTCCCGTACGACCGGCAGATCGATGCGCTGCGCCGCGGCGTGGAGATCGTCGTGGCCACCCCCGGCCGGCTCGGCGACCTGATCGAGCGGGGCGTCTGCAACCTCGACGACGTCGAGATCACCGTGCTGGACGAGGCCGACCAGATGGCCGACATGGGCTTCCTGCCCGAGGTCACCCAGCTGCTGGCGAAGACGCCGGCGGACGCCCAGCGGCTGCTCTTCTCGGCCACTCTGGACAACGACGTCGACAGCCTGGTCAAGCGGTTCATGACCGACCCGGTCACCCACTCGACCGCGCCGGCGACCGCAGCCGTGTCCACCATGGACCACCACCTGCTGCTCATCCCGCCGCACGACAAGTTCGCCGTGGCGGCGTCCATCGCGGCGCGCGAGGGTCGCACCATGCTCTTCGCGCGTACCCAGCTCGGCGTCGATCGGCTGGTCGAGCAGCTCACCGCGGTCGGGGTGCGGGCCGGCGGCCTGCACGGCGGCAAGACCCAGCGGATGCGCACCCGGACCCTGGCCGAGTTCCGCGAGGGGCGGATGAACGTGCTGGTCGCCACCGACGTGGCGGCCCGGGGCATCCACGTCGACGGCGTGACGCTGGTGCTGCACGTGGACCCGCCGAAGGACCCGAAGGACTACCTGCACCGGGCGGGTCGCACCGCGCGGGCCGGCGAGTCCGGCGCGGTGGCGACCCTGGTGCTGCCGAAGCAGCGCCGGACCACGCTCGCCATGCTGGAGAAGGCGGGCGTCGAGCCGGCCGAGTCCCGGGTGCGCGCCGGTGACGCGGCGCTGGCCGAGCTGACGGGTGCCCGCGAGCCCAGCGGCGTGCCGGTCCGCGAGGAGCCGGAGCCGCGCCGGGGTGGCCCGCGCCGCTTCGGCGACCGGGACGGGCGCGGCGAGCGCCGCTTCGGTGACCGGCCGACCGGCCGGAGCTTCGACCGGGGCGAGCGCCGCCACGACGACCGCCCGACCGGCGGCCGCGGCTACGACCGGCCCACCGGCGAGCGGCGCTTCGACCGCGAGGACCGGGGCTTCGGCGAGCGGCGTCAGGCCGACCGGGGCGGGTTCGACCGGGACGGGCGCGGTGACCGCCGCTTCGGCGACCGGGACGCGCGCGGCGACCGGCGGGACGACCGGCCCACCGGCGGGCGCGCCTACGGCGACCGGGACGGCTCGCGCGGCTACGGCGGCCGCCCCACCGGCGGCGGCTACGGGGACCGGGACGGCGCGCGCCGCTACGGCGACCGGCCCACCGGCGGCCGCGACCACCACGACCGGGACGGCTCGCGCGGCTTCAGCGACCGGCCCACCGGCGCACGGGGCTACGGCGACCGGGACGGCTCGCGCCGCTACGAGGACCGCCCGCAGGGCGAGCGGCGCTACGAGGACCGCCCGCAGGGTGAGCGGCGCTTCGGCGAGCGGGGCGAGTTCCGGCCGGCCGAGCGCCGGGGCGGCTTCCGGCCGGAGGCCCGGGGGCGGGAGGACCGGCCGCGCGACGACCGGCGTGGTTTCGGCGGCCGTCCGCCGGTCCGCACCCACTGACCCGGGGCCGCTCCCGCCACAACGACACGAACGCCGCCGTCGAGCCACCGCTCGGCGGCGGCGTTCACGCATCCGCTGCCGGTGTCCGCCCGGTCGCGTAACGTCCGGTTCATGCCGACCATGCCGAAGTCGCTGTTCTGGACCCGGACCGACACCGCCGGCTCGGAGCACGTGGTGCTCGACGACCGGCAGGGGCTGACCGCCCAGGGCGTGGCACTGGCCGTCGACCCGATCCCGTACACGTGCCGTTACCAGCTGATTGTGGGCGCGGACTGGTCGACCACCCGCCTGGAGGTCACCGCGGAGGGCGCGGGCTGGACGCGGAGCGTACGCCTGGAACGGGGCGGGGACGGGTGGCGGGTGCGCACCGGCGAGGAGGGTGACCTGGACGCGGCGTTGCGCGCGGCCGGGCATCCGCCGGCCGGGTTGCCGGGCACCGACGACCCGGACCGGCTGGCCGAGGCGCTCGACGTCGACCTGGGCGGCTCGCCGCTGACCAACACCCTGCCGGTCCGCCGGCTCAACCTGAGCCGGGGCCCCGCCGACCAGGCGCGGACCATCACCGCCGCCTGGGTGCTGCTGCCGGGCCTGGCGGTGCTCCCCGCCGAGCAGGTCTACACCTCGCTCGGCCCGGGCCGCGTCCGCTACGCCAGTGACTCCTTCACGGCCGACCTGGACGTGGACCAGGAGGGCTTCGTGGTGCGCTACCCGGGGCTGGCCGAGCGGATCGACCCGCGCTGACGCCTCAGGCCGGCCAGGCGCCGGTGGCCAGGAAGCGGTCGATGATGGCCAGGTGCGGGGCGAGGTCGAGGCCCTGCCCGGCCACCCACTCGTCGTCGTAGTAGGTGTGCGCGTAGCGGTCGCCGGGGTCGCAGATCAGGGTGACCACCGAGCCGGTCCGGCCGGCGGCGAGCAGCTCCGCGATCAGCGCGAAGGCACCCCAGAGGTTGGTGCCGGTGGAGCCGCCCACCCGGCGGCCGAGCACCGCCGAGCCGGCCCGCATGGCGGCCAGCGACGCGGCGTCCGGCACCTGCATCATCCGGTCCACCACGCTGGGCAGGAAGGACGCCTCGACGCAGGGCCGGCCGATCCCCTCGATCCGGGAGCCCTTGTCGGTGCGGACCGACCAGTCGCCGGCCTGCCACGCCGGGTAGAACGCGGAGTTCTCCGGGTCGACCACGCAGAGCTTGGTGGGCAGGCGGCGGTAGCGGGCGTACCGGCCGATGGTGGCGCTGGTGCCGCCGGTGCCGGCGCCCACCACGATCCAGGCCGGCACGGGGTGCCGTTCCAGGGCGAGCTGCGCGTAGATCGACTCGGCGATGTTGTTGTTGCCCCGCCAGTCGGTGGCCCGCTCGGCGTAGGTGAACTGGTCCATGTAGTGCCCGCCGGTGTCCTCGGCGAGCCAGCGCGCCTCGATGACCACCTTGGCCGGGTCCCGCACCAGGTGGCAGCGGCCGCCCTGGAACTCGATCTGGGCGATCTTCTCGGGCGAGGTGGAAGCGGGCATGACCGCGATGAACGGCACCCCGAGCATCCGCGCGAAGTACGCCTCGGAGACCGCCGTCGAGCCGGACGACGCCTCGACGATCGTGGTCTCCGGGCCGATCCAGCCGTTGCAGAGCCCGTACAGGAAGAGCGACCGGGCCAGCCGGTGCTTGAGCGAGCCGGTGGGGTGCACCGACTCGTCCTTGAGATAGAGGTCGATGCCCCACTCCCGGGGCAGCGGGAAGGGCAGGAGGTGGGTGTCGGCGGAACGGTTGGCGTCCGCCTCGACCGTGGCGATGGCCTCGGTCACCCAGCTCCGGCTGGCCTCGTCACACCGGTCGAGATGAGTCACGCCGGCAACGTTACAAGCGAGGCCCGCTCGCCTCGGGACGGACCCGGCGCGCCTGCCGGCGCTGGCCGGCCCGGCCGGCGGCCCGGACCACCGGGGTGAGGGCCAGGGCGAGCCGGGGGAAGGCGTCCAGGAGGCGCACCTGGGCGCCGCGCCAGCGCGGCAGGCTGACCACCGGCCGGGGCCGCCGGGCCAGCCGCGCGGCCCGCACGGCGACCCGCTCCGGAGTCAGCAGCGACCCCGTGAAGGACGCCAGGGCCCCCGGGTCGTCGAGCTTGTCGTGCAGCATCGGCGTCCAGATCCCGTCCGGGCAGAGGCACGACACGTGTACGCCCCGGACGCCGGCCATCCGCAGGTCGGCGAGGGTGCCGAGGCTGAACGCCAGCAGGGCGTGCTTGCTGGCCGCGTAGACGGTCTCGCCGGGGGCGGCGACCAGCCCGGCCAGCGAGACGACGTTGAGCACGTGGCCGTGGCCCTGCGCCCGCATCACGGTCAGGGCCGCGTGGGTGCCGTTCATGGCGCCCAGCGCGTTCACCTCGACGAGCCGGCGCCGGGTCGCCGCGTCGTGCGTCCAGGACGGCCCGGTGGCCAGGATGCCGGCGTTGTTGACCCAGAGCGCGAGCCCGCCCGGCGTCCCGGCCGCCTCGGCGGCCACCGTCGCGCAGGCCGCCTCGTCGCGGACGTCGAGCGGGCGGGACCAGCCACCGAGCGGTGCCGACGCCGTGGCCACAGCGTCGGCGTCCACGTCGGTGAGCAGCACCGACCAGCCGTCGGCGTGCAGTGCGGCGGCGATCGCCCGGCCGAGGCCGCCGGCCGCCCCGGTCACCACGGCGGCGCCCCGCCCCGGAGTCGTCATCGGCGCACGGTAACGCCCCGGGCCCGCCAGGACCAGAGCGGAGCGGTCAGGAGGCGGCGGATTCGAGGGGCTGGGGCCGGTTCTCCCACTTGGTCGACAGGGCGATGCCGGTGCGGGTGGAGGCCACCCCGGCGGTCCGGTTCAGCCGGACGATCAGCTGCTCCAGCTCGGCGATGGTGCCCACCCGGGCCTTCAGCAGGAAGGATTCGACGCCCGCCATGAAGTAGCAGGACTCGATCTCCGGCATCTGCCGGAACGCCTCCAGCACGTCGTCGGTGTCCGCGGTCGAGTCCTCCACGATGCCGATCAGCGCCGTGACGCCGAGCCCGATGGCCTCCGGCTCCACCTCGGCCCGGTACGCGCGGATGACGCCGCCCGACTCGAGCTTGCCGACCCGCTCGTGCACCGCCGGGGCGGAGAGGCCGACCTGGCGGGCCAGCTCGGCGTACGACAGGCGGGCGTTGCCCCGCAACAGCTCCACGAGGCTCAGGTCGATCGTGTCCACGGAGAGTGACCCTATCCTTTCGGGCGTAACGCCCGACACGGGGCATCAGTTGAACATGACGTCACGTTGCCGTTCACAAACGTGCAGTCACGGGGGTTCTACACCGGTAGCATTTACTAACTTCTCACTGTGTGCGTTTTTCGCGTTTGGCGGACACGCCAGGTCGCTGGTGCTGTAATTGCCATACGTCCCTCATGACGGCTCTGGGCTCGCACCGGCCGGGGGCAGTGTGTTCAGCCGGGGGCTTCGTCGACGCGAGGAGGGGGCTGTGGACACTGGAGATCGCCTGCTGACACCGGGTGAGGTCGCCGCGCTGTTTCGGGTTGACCCGAAGACCGTCACCAGATGGGCAGCGGCCGGCCGGATCGGCAGCATCCGGACTCCAGGCGGGCATCGCCGGTTTCGGGAATCCGAGGTGCGGGCCCTGCTTGAGGGGGAGGGCATGCTGGACGAGGCGGAGGACATGGGCAAGGCACGCAACATGGGCCCGACCGCCTCGACCGGCCCGGGGCCGGCGAACGCCGGAATGTACTGAGGCGACACCGATCGGGACGCGGTCCGGCTCGGTCCGCGTCCCGATCCGCCGCCGTCAGGCCGGGTCCGGGTCCCGGCGGGCGGCGGCCAGCTCACCGGACCAGCGGCGGAACAGCGTGTGCGGCACGCCGAGCGCGTCCAGCACCTTCCCGGCCACGAAGTCGACCAGTTGCGCGGCGGACGCCGCCGCCCCGGCGCCGTAGAAGCCGGGGCTCGCCGGGAGCACCACCGCGCCGGCGTCGTGCAGCGCGATGAGGTGTTCCAGATGGCTGCGGGTCACCGGGGTCTCCCGGGGGACCACCACCACGGGCCGCCGCTCCTTGAGGTTCACCTCGGCCGCGCGCTGCAACAGATCCTTGGAGAGCCCGATGGCGATGCCGGCGCAGGCCGCCGTGCTGGCCGGGACGACGGCCATGCCGCGGACCCGGTAGGAGCCGCTGCTCGGGCCGGCGGCCAGGTCACCGGCCGGCCAGTGCCGCAGGTCCGCGCCGGTGAGGTCGCGGCCCAGCCAGGCGGCCAGGTCCTCGGCCCAGTGCCCGTCCCGGAACGCCCGGCCGGTCTCGTCGAGGATGGTCAGCCGAGCGGCCCGGGAGACGATCAGGTCCACCGCCTGGCCGGCGTCGAGCAGGCCGCGGACGACCGCGGCCGCGTACGGCGTGCCGGAGGCGCCGGAGACGCCGACCACCCATGGTTCGCGCATGCCGTCCAGACTGCCTGGTCGACCCGGGCGGCGGGCGGCCACCCCGGCGGTGTGTCCCGCTTGTCCGCGACCAGCGGCGTTGTCCACCGGGTCGGCGGGCGTGCCGGGAACGTGGGATTCTTCCGTCGGGTATCCACGTGTATGGAAGGAACCGGTGATGACGGCGGCGGTGCTGCGGGCGTTGCGGTCCGAGTGTCCGATCCCGCCCCGGCTCTCCCCGCACGCCGACGCGGCGCAGGAATGGCTCGTCGACCAGCTCGACCGGCTCGGCCTGCCGCTGGACCCGGCCATGCGGGAGCGGCTGGCGCGGGCCGGTTTCGCCCGCTACGCCGGCCGTCTCTACCCGGACGCCACCGAGCCCGACCTGCGGGCACTGGCCGCCCTGTTCACCTGGTTCTTCCTAGTGGACGACGCCTGCGAGGGGCCGGGCCGGCTCGCCCCGGCGCAGATCCGGGCGCTGCGCAACGGCGCGCTGGCCCTGCTCCGCGAGGGGCCCCGGGTCCGCCATCCCGGATTCTCCGGTCCGCTGCGCCGGCTGCTCGTGCAGGCGTGGCGGGAGCCCCGGCGCCGGATGCCGGCCCGCTGGCGCCTGCGCTTCGCCGACGCCGTGGCCGACCACCTCGACGGGGCCTGGCGGGAGGCGGTCGCCACGGTCGCCGGGCGGCAACCGGGCGTCGCCGAGTACGTGCAGCTGCGCCGGGCCACCTCGGCGGCGTACGTGTCGTACCCCCTGATCGAGTTCGCCGCCGGTCGGCCGCTCCCCGACGCGGTCTACCACCATCCCGCGCTGCGCCAGCTCGCCGACCTCGCCAACGACCTGCTGTCCTGGTACAACGACCTGGCCTCGCTGGAGCGGGACCGGGCCGGCGCCGGGGGTCACAACCTGGTGCTCGCGGTGGCCGCCGAGCGGGGCGTGCCGGTGCCGGCCGCGGTGGACCTGGTCGCCGCGCGCTGGCGCGCGGAGATGGCCCGCTTCATGGCGCTGCGCGCCGCGGCGCCGTCGTTCGGGCCGGCGCTGGACGAGGCGGTCACCGCCCACCTCGACGGGCTGGCCAACGCGGTCCGCGGCACGGTCGACTGGACGCTGGAGAGCGCGCGCTATCCCGCCGCGACCGGCTGAGCCGGCCGCCGCTCAGGCGCGCAGGCCGAGGCGGACCACCAGGTCCAGCAGCGCGAAGACGAACAGCGCGATGCCGACGAAGCCGTTGGCCGTGAAGAACGCCCGGTTGACCTTGCTGAGGTCGGTCGGGCTGACCACGAGGTGCTGGTAGCCGAAGGCGACCGCGGTGAACGCCAGCCCGATCCACCAGAGCCAGCCGAAGCCGACCAGCGCGCCGAACCAGATGAACAGCGCGAAGGTCACCACGTGCGCGACGGTGGAGGCGTGCAGCGCGAAGCGCCGGCCGTAGCGGGCCGGGACGCTGTGTACCCCGATCTCCCGGTCGATCTCGGAGTCCTGGCACGCGTAGATCAGGTCGAAGCCGCCGATCCAGAGGCCGACGGCCGCGCCGAGCAGCCAGGCCGGCCAGGAGCCGTCGAGGGTGCCGGTGACGGCGAGCCAGGCGCCGACCGGGCCGACCGCCTGGGCGATCGCCAGGATGGCGTGCGGCCAGTTGGTGAACCGCTTGCCGTAGGGGTAGACGACCAGCGGCACCACGGCGAGCGGGGCGAGCGCCAGGCAGAGCGGGTTGAGCAGGGCGGCGGCGGCCAGGAAGACCACCAGCGCGACGGCCGCGCCGGTCCAGGCCGTCCGCACGCTCACCGCCCCGGTCACCAGTTCCCGGTTGGCGGTACGCGGGTTCCGCGCGTCGATCCGCCGGTCGAGAATCCGGTTGGCGGCCATGGCGAACGTCCGCGCGCCGACCATCGCCACGGTGATCAGCAGCAGGTCGAGCCAGCGCACCCGGCCGCCGTCGACCTGCATGGCGGTCAGCGCCGACAGGTACGCGAACGGCAGCGCGAAGACCGAGTGTTCGATCGCGACCAGCTTGAGGAAGGACTTGACGCGGCCCGGACGCTCCACGGGGACCTCGGCGACGGTGGCCATCAGATGCCGTACTCCTTCCAGCGCTTGTCGACCAGCGAGACCACCTCGGGCGACATGGTCATCTCCTCGGGCCAACCCCGGGTGTAGCCCTCGGTGGGCAGCTTTCGGGTCGCGTCGAGGCCCGCCTTGCCGCCCCAGAACTGCTGGTACGAGGCGTGGTCCAGGTGGTCCACCGGACCTTCGGTGACCAGCAGGTCCCGGGCGTAGTCGACGTTGCCGAAGGCGCGGAACGCGACCTCGTTGTAGTCGTGCACGTCGCAGTCCTCGTCGACGATCACGATGAGCTTGGTCAGCGACATGAGGTGCGCGCCCCAGATCGCGTTCATCACCTTCTGCGCGTGCTTCGGGTAGCGCTTGCGGATGGAGACGATCGCGCAGTTGTGGAAGACACCGGCGGCCGGCAGGTCGTAGTCGACGATGTCCGGGATCATCAGCTTGAGCAGCGGCAGGAAGATCCGCTCGGTGGCCTTGCCGAGGCCGTGGTCCTCCTGCGGCGGCTTCGAGGTGATGATCGAGTGGTAGACCGGGTCGCGCTGCATGGTCATCGTCTCGACGTGCAGCACCGGGAACGGCTCGATCGGGGTGTAGAAGCCGGTGTGGTCGCCGAAGGGCCCCTCGGGCAGCCGCTCGCCGGGCTCCAGGTAGCCCTCCAGCACGATCTGCGCGTTCGCCGGCACCTGCAGCGGCACGGTCAGGCAGTCGACCATCTCGACCCGCTCGCCGCGCAGGAAACCGGCGAACAGGTACTCGTCGATGTCGCTGGGCAGCGGCGCGGTGGCGGCGTACGAGACGACCGGGTCGCAGCCGATGGCGATGGCCACCGGGAGCCGCTGGCCGAGCCGCTCGGCGACCGCGTGGTGGGCGGTGGAGTCCTTGTGGATCTGCCAGTGCATGCCGAGGGTGTTGCGGCTGTGCTGCTGGAGCCGGTAGAGGCCGAGGTTGCGCTTGCCGGTCTCCGGGTGCTTGGTGTGGGTCAGCCCGAAGTTGTGGAAGATCCCGCCGTCGCCGGGCCAGACCTGGAGGCCGGGCAGCCGGTTCAGGTCGACGTCGTCACCGCGGTAGACCACCTGCTGGCAGGGAGCGGTCTTGACCTTGCGCGGCGGCAGCGACTTGAGCTGCATGACCTTGCCCAGGCCCTCGCGGATGCCGGACCAGCCGACGGGCAGCTCCGGCTTGATCATCGCGCCGATCCGCTCGCCGATCTCGTCCAGCGTGTCGACGCCGAGCGCCATGGCCATCCGCTTCTCGGTGCCGAACAGGTTGATCGCCACCGGCATCTCGCCCCGGGTGGGCCGCTCGAAGAGCAGCGCCGGGCCGCCGTCGCGGACGGTCCGGGTGACCACCTCGCTGATCTCCAGCGCGGGGTCGACCGGGACGCTCACCCGCCGCAGCTCGCCCGCGGCCTCCAGCGCCGCGAGGAAGTCCTTGAGATCGGTGTACGGGAAGCCACGAGCCGCCATGCCCGCCAGTCTCCCGCACCGGTGTTCTCAGCGTCCAAGCCGGGTGGTGTGAGCTGAGCCGGAGCGTCGGGCGAGCGCACCCGGCGTGGTCGCCTGGCCTGGCATGGCTCCCCACTCACCGGGTAGTCGAGCCGCCGGACGAGAGGGGGCGTCGATGGGCGAGGGACGGGTCCCGGCAGGGTTCACCGAGCAGCGGACCCGGGTCGGTGACGTCGCGATCAACCACATCCGCGGGGGCAGCGGGCCCACCCTGGTGCTGCTCCACGGCTACCCGCAGTGCTGGCGGATGTGGCGGCACCTGCTGCCGGTACTGGCCGAGTCGTTCGAGGTGGTCGCGCCCGACCTGCGCGGCTTCGGCGACAGCGACGCCCCGACCGACGGCTACGACAAGAAGACGGTCGCGGCCGACCTGCACGGGCTGCTGACCGCGCTCGGCCTGGTCGAGGACATCCGCCTGGTCGGTCACGACCTCGGCACGATGGTCGCCTACGCCTACGCTGCCGCCCATCCCGACCGGGTGTCCCGGCTGGCGCTCACCGAGGCGCCGATTCCCGACGAGAGCATCTACGCGATTCCGGCCCTCACCGCCGCCGGCCCGGCCGTGTGGAACTTCGGTTTCTTCAATCTGACCAACGGCCTGCCGGAGCAACTCGTCACCGGTCGGGAACCGCTCTGGGTGGATCGGTTCACCGACTCGATCATGGTCAACAAGGGCAGCATCGGCCCAGAGGAGGCGGCGGAGTACGCCCGGCACCTGCGGGACCCGGCCCACCTCTGGGCGAGCTTCGCCTACTTCCGGGCGTTCGGGCAGGACATTGCGGACAACGCCGCGTACCGGGCGACGAAGCTGCCGATGCCGGTCCTCGCCGTCGGCGCCCGGGCCAGCCTCGGTGAGCAAGTGGCCGAGCAGGTCCGCCGGTACGCCGACAGGGTCACCGGCGAGGTGGTGGAGGAGTGTGGCCACTGGCTCTTCGAGGAGCGGCCGGCCGAGCTGGCGGACCTGCTGCTGCCGTTCCTGCGGAACTGAGGCCGCCGGTCAGGCGGCCGGCTCCCAGGCGTAGTCGGCGAGCGGCGGGTCGAGCGGGGCGCCGGTGAGGCGGTTGGCGAAGGTCGAGATCGTGTACGTCCCGACGCCGAGCACCACGTCCAGCGCGTGCCGGGGCTGCCATCCGGCGGCGAGGAAGGCGTCCAGCTCGTCGTCGGGTACGGCGCCCCGGTGGTCGAGCACGGCAACGGTGAACCGGCGCAGCGCGTCCAGCCGCGGGTCGGGCAGGACGGCGCCGGCCCGGAGCGCCTCGATCAGCCCGGGCGCCGCGCCGTGCCGGGTGAGCGTCGCGGTGTGCATGGCCACGCAGAGGTGGCACTCGTTGCGGGTGGCCACGGTCAGCACGACCACCTCGCGGGCGACCGGGTCGAGGTCGGTGGACTCGAAGACGGCGTTGGCGGTGAGGAAGCCCCGGAGCAGCTCGGGCGACTCGGCCATGAGGGCCACCGCGGCGGGCAGGTGGCCGAGCTTGCGGTGGACGTCGTGCATGGTGCGGCGGGCGGCGGCGGGTGCGGTGTCGGGGGTGTGGGCGGTGAAGACGGGCCGGGACATGACGGGTACCCCTCGCGTAAGATAGTCAACGTGGTTGACGAAATAGTAAACGAGGTTGTCGAACATGGCAACGCCTGACCGCCCGGGCTTCGCGCTCCCGCTGCTCCTGCTCGCCGGCTTCCGCACGCTCATCGACGACCTGCACGCCGAACTGGCCCGGCAGGGGCACCCCGACCTGCGCCCGGCCCACGGCTTCGTGCTCCAGGCCGTCGGCCCCGCCGGCACCACCGCCTCCGACCTCGGGCAGCGCCTCGGGGTCTCGAAACAGGCGGCCGGCAAGACCGTCGACCGCCTGGTCGCGCTCGGCTACCTCGAACGCGCCGACGACCCGGCCGACGCCCGCCGCAAGCTCGTCCGGATGACGGCGAAGGGCCACGACGGGCTGCGCCGCTCGGCGGTCGTCTTCGACGACCTGCGGGACCGCTGGGCGGCAACCCTCGGCGCCGAGCGGGTCGCGGCGATCGAGGACGACCTGCGCCGCGTGGTCCCGGCCGACGTCTTCCGCCTCGACGTCCCCGGCTGGTTCGGCGGGTGACAAGCATCGTCGCGCCTTGACCTCCCGACAGGGTTGAAGGCGACGATGTCGGCATGGACGACGCGTACGTGGTGGGTGACCCGGACGGGCTCAGCCCCCTGCAGGCCGAGATCCGGGACGCGGTGGCCCGCGAACTGCACGCCCAGTTCGCGCTGCGGGCCGACCGCCTCGACCTGGCCGACCTCCCCGAGGTGGCCCACCAGATCACCCTGCGCGTCGACGGGGTGCTGACCGCCCGCCGGTCGGGGCGCGCGGGTCAGACGCCGGCGTAGGAGTGCAGGCCGGTGAAGAAGAAGTTGACCCCGAACAGGTTCATGAGCATGGTCAGGAAGCCCACGACCGAGATCCAGGTGGCCACGTTGCGCTTCACGCTCGGGGTGGCCCGGGCGTGCAGGTAGCCCGCGTAGACCACCCAGGAGATGAACGCCCAGGTCTCCTTCGGGTCCCAGCCCCAGGCGCGACCCCACGCCGCCTCGGCCCAGATCGCACCCGCGATCACCGCGAAGGTGAAGACCGGGAAGGCGAAGGCGTGCAGCGTGAAGGTCAGCCGCTCCAGGCCGGCCGCCGCCGGCAGCCGCCGGGCCAGCGTGTACGGGAAGCTCCGCTTCCCCTGCTCCCAGCCGGCCCGCATCAGGTAGGCCACGGCCGGCACCACGCCCAGCAGGAAGATGCCGGAGGCGAAGATGATCGTCGACACGTGGATGATGAACCAGTAGGACTGCAGCGCCGGCATGAGCGGCACGACCTGCACATAGAGCTTCAGCTCGGCGAACGCCAGCAGCAGCACCATGACCAGCGTGAGGAACAGCCCGAGCCGGCGCAGCGACGGCTGCTTCCAGAGCACCACGAGCCAGGCGGCCGCCCCGATCCACGTGACGGTCAGCACGAACTCGTACATGTTGCCCCAGGGCATCCGCTCGGCGGCGAGGCCCCGGGTGACCACCGCGCCGAGGTGCAGCGCGGCGGCGAGCACGGTGATCCAGGCGGCGATCCGCCCGGCCAGCGCGGCCCGGGCGGCGGAGCGGCCGGCTCGGGTCGCGGCCGGGGTGACCGCGCCGGCCGGCTCCTCGACCGTCCCACCGGCGCCGCCGACGCCGGCACCGACCAGCTCGCGGGCCGGGGCCGCCGCCGGCACCTTCCGGGCGTTGCCCAGGGCGTACTCGACGGCGTGGCTGATCATCGCGACCAGGTACGCCAGGATCGCGAACGTGACCAGCTGGTCGGAGAGTGCGGACATCACTCGTCTCCTTCTCGCGCCCGCCGGTCGTCCCGCCCGTCGTCGCTGACCGCGGCGACGAGCTGTGCGAACTCATCGGCGAACCCTGGGTGCTCGGTGCGCGGCAGCCCACCGGCCTCCACCAAACTACTACCGCTCGTCGGAGATCCACCCACCGGGGGCGAAACCCGGAACCAGACCCGACGCCGGCGGGCGAAGAGCGAGCCCATGAGCCCGAGCAGCAGCGTCCCGCAGGCGGCCAGCATCATGGTCTGGCCGGGGGCGTGCCGGACCGAGATGGTGATGTACGGCTTCGTGCCGACGAACTCCAGCGTGCTGCCGTCGTCCAGCGTCCACTTCTCGCCGGGGCGCAGCACCTTCTCGCCGATCTGCTTGAGCTTGCCGTTGGCGACCTGCCGCTGGTCGAGCTTGTAGACCGAGCCGGGGATGCCGGCGTCCAGCCCCAGGTTGCCCCGGTACGCGGCCAGCACCACCGCGGGGTTCCGCTCCGCGGGGAACTGGGACGCGACGAACGGCGCGCTGTCCGGGGCGGTGGGCAGGTAGAGCCCGTCGAAGGCGACCTGCTGGTCGGGGGCCCGCTTGCCGGTCTTCGGATCGACGTTCGCGTCCGGGAAGGCGGCCACGCCCTCCTCGGTGGCGTTCTGGTCGCCGCTGCGCAGGAACGGCGCCGTGCTGGTCTGGGTGCGGCCGTACCTGTCGGTGTACTTCAGGATCGGGGCGTACCCGTTGCCGAGCAGGTAGACGTTGGCCGTGTCGAGGCGCAGCGGCGAGTTGACCGAGAAGCCGGCGGTCCGCGTGGACCCGTCGTCCAGGTGGTCCACGGTCACCGTGGCCCAGTAGCGGGAGGCCTGCCCGGATGCCAGGTAGTCCGCCTCGAACCGGTCCAGGGTGAGGCAGAACGGCGGCAGGTCGGCGCTGTCGACGCGCGGCCCGAGCGACGCCTCGGCGTACTGCTGGCGGGTGTTGCAGAAGGCGTTGTCCGCACCCGAGACCAGGATCCGGTTGCCGTGCCAGCCGTACCAGGAGCCGAGCGCGACCCCGAGCAGGACGGCGACCAGCGAGACGTGGAAGAGCAGGTTGCCGGTCTCCTTGAGGTAGCCCTTCTCGGCGGAGACCTCGTTGCCGCGGACGGCGACCCGCCAGCGGCGCCGGCGCAGCACGGCCGCGATCGCCTCGGGGTCGGCGGCGGCCGGGGCTTCCAGCACGGCGTGCTGGGGCAACCGCTCCAGCCGCTTCGGAGCGGCGGGCGGCCGCATCCGCAGCGCGCGGACGTGGTCGCGGGCCCGGGGCAGGATGCAGCCGACCAGCGAGGTGAAGAGCAGCAGGTAGATCGCGGAGAACCAGACCGAGGCGAAGACCTCGAACATGCCGAGCTGGTCGAGCCGGGGCGCCAGGTCGGGGTGGTCGACGAAGTACTCGGTGACCTTCTCCGGGTTGACGCCGCGCTGCGGCAGCACCGAGCCGGGAATGGCGGCGATCGCCAGCAGGAAGAGCAGGATCAGGGCCGTACGCATGCTGGTGAGCTGCCGCCACGAGTTGCGCAGCAGGGCCAGCACGGGGTTGACGCGCGGCCGGGGCGCGCCGGCCGGCGGCGCGGACGGCCGGTCGTCGACGGTCGTCATCAGATGCTCACCTCGCCCACGCCCACGTGCGTCTGCAACCAGATCACGAAGTCCTGCCAGCCGCCGGTGACCAGCGCCACGCCGATGAGGATCAGCAGCGCGCCGCCGATGCGGGTGACCCAGCGGCTGTTGCGGCGGACGGCGCGGAACACCCCGAGCAGGCGGTGGAAGCCCAGCCCGAAGACGACGAACGGTACCCCCAGCCCGAGGCAGTACGCCACGGCGAGCAGCACGGCCCGGTCGGTGCTGCCGTCGACGGTGGCCAGGCCGAGCACCGCGCCGAGCGTCGGCCCGGTGCACGGCAGCCAACTGAGCGCGAAGACGGCGCCGAGCACCGGGGCGCCGAGCAGCCCCGCGGCGGGCAGCCGGCGGATGCGGAACTCGCGCTGCAGGCCGGGGATCACGCCCAGGTAGCCGAGACCGAGCACCACGATGAGGGCGCCGATGACGATCTCCAGCGTGCGCTCGTACTGGAAGAGGAGCTTGCCGACGCCGGAGAAGAGGATCGCGGTGGCCGTGAAGACCGCGGTGAAGCCGGCGATGAAGAGCATGGTGCCGGCCAGCACCCGGCCCTTCACGGCGGCGACCGGCCGTGCCGCCGGGGGTGCCGCGACCGCCACACCGCCGCCGCCCGCCTCGCCGGCGGCGGGCGGGGTGGCCTCGGCCCGGGTGCGGCCCTCCAGGTCCGCGCCGGCCAGCCCGGTGACGTACGACAGGTAGCCGGGCATCAGCGGCAGCACGCACGGGGAGAGGAAGCTGACCAGCCCGGCGAGCGCCGCGGCCCCGACGGCCAGCAGGAGCGGGCCGGACTCGGCGAGCTGGCGGAAGGTCTCGCCCATCAGCGGGATCCGGACGCGGGCTGCTCGGCCGCGATCCGCTCGACGACGGGCTGGAGCTCGTCCCGGGTGATCGCCCGGCGGATCACCACGGCGACCCGGCCGTCCCGGTCCAGGACGACGGTCGCCGGGGTGGTGTTGGGCGGGATGTCGAAGTTGAGCGCCTGCCGGCTGGCCGGGTCGAAGAGGCTCGGGTAGGTGACCCGGCCCTCCTCGAAGGCGATCGCCTTGTCCTTGCTGTCCTGCACGTTGATGCCGAGGAAGGTGACGCCGGACGCCTTGGTGGCCTGGTAGGCGGCCTCCAGGTCGTCGGCCTCCGCCCGGCAGGGCGCACACCAGGAGCCCCAGAAGTTGACCACGGCCACCTGGCCGCGGGCCTCGGCGATGTCGTAGCTGCCGCCGGTGAGCAGCTCGCCGCTCACCTTCGGGGTCTTCGACCGCTGGTCGGGGGCGCAGGTGATGGTGACGCCGTCGCTCGCGCAGCGGCTCTCCTCGCTGCCGGAGGAGCAACCGACCAGCGCCGTCGCGGCGGCGACGGCGGTGAGGAGGGCGGCGACGAGCCTCCGGCTGGGCATCAGGCTCCCTTGGCCGTCCGCGCGGTCGGCGAGATCGAGACCAGGTGGGCCGCGGGCTCGGAGTAGCCGATGCCGACGATCTTGGCGCCGTCGAAGTGGAACGAGGTGAGGCTGGCCAGGCCGCACTGCCGCTTGCGCGGGTCGTGCCAGAGCCGCTTGCGCTCGACGTGGCGGCGCAGGGTCCAGATGGGCAGCTGGTGGGAAACGAGCACGGCCTCCCGCCCCTCGGCGGCGACCCGGGCGGCGTGCAGCGCGCCGAACATCCGCTCGGCGATCACCCGGTAGGCCTCGCCCCAGGACGGCGTGACCGGGTCGCGCAGCACCCACCAGTTGCGCGGGTCGCGGAACGAGCCGTCGCCCGGGGAGACCTTCTTGCCCTCGAACCAGTTCGCGCTCTCGATCAGCCGCTCGTCCACCCCGACCGGCAGGCCGAACTGGGCGGCGATGGGCTCGGCGGTCTGCTGGGCGCGCTCGAGCGGGCTGGCCACCACGTGCACCACGGTGCGCTCGGCGAGCGCCTGGGCGGCCGCCTTGGCCATCTGGACGCCCAACTCGGAGAGGCGGAACCCGGGCAGCCGCCCGTAGAGGATGCCGTCCGGGTTGTGCACCTCGCCGTGCCGCAGCACGTGGACCACCGTCTTGCTCACAATTACCTACCCCCCGTGTCCTGCCGCTGCCGCCGCGTTGGCCGCCGCCGGCAGGGCCGCGGCGATCTGCTCCAGCGCGGCGTCGTCGATCGCCGCCGACACGAACCACGACTCGAACGCGCTCGGCGGCAGGTAGACGCCGGCGGCGAGCATGGCGTGGAAGAACGCCTTGAACGCGGGCACCTGCTGGGTGCGGGCGCTGTCGTAGTCGGCCACGTCGGCGTCGGTGAAGAAGATCGAGAACATGTTGCCCGCGTACGACAGGCGGTGCGGGACCCCGGCGGCGGCCAGCGCCTCGGTGGCGAGCTTGCCCACCGCGGCGGCCGTCTCGTCGAGGCGGCGGTAGAGCGCGTCGTCGGCCAGCCGCAGCGTGGCCAGGCCGGCGGCGCACGCGAGGGGGTTACCGGAGAGGGTGCCGGCCTGGTAGACCGGGCCGGCCGGGGCCAGCTTCCCCATGATCTCCGTGCGCCCGCCGAACGCCGCGGCGGGCAGGCCGCCGCCCATGACCTTCCCGTACGTCCACAGGTCGGCGTCGGACGGGTCGAGCCCGTGCCAGCCGGCGCGGGAGACCCGGAACCCGGTCATCACCTCGTCGACGATCAGCAGCGCGCCGTGCGCGTGGGCGATCCGGGCGAGCTGCTGGTTGAAGTCGCCGCGCGGGGCGATCACGCCCATGTTGCCGGCGGCCGCCTCGGTGATGATCGCCGCGATGTGCGGGCCCTCGGCGGCGAATGCCTCCTCGACCGCGCGCAGGTCGTTGTACGGCAGCACGATGGTGTCGCCGGCGGCCGCCCCGGTGACGCCGGGCGAGTCGGGGAGGCCGAGGGTGGCCACGCCCGAGCCGGCGGCGGCGAGCAGCGCGTCGGAGTGGCCGTGGTAGCAGCCGGAGAACTTGATGATCTTGGCGCGGCCGGTGAAGCCGCGGGCCAGCCGGATCGCCGACATGGTCGCCTCGGTGCCCGAGTTGACCAGGCGGACCTGCTCGACCGGGGTCCGCGCGACGATCTCCGCGGCCAGGTCGACCTCGCCCGGGGTGGGGGTGCCGAAGCTGGTGCCGAGCGCGGCGGCCTCGCGCAGCGCCTCGACCACGGCCGGGTGGGCGTGACCGAGGATCAGCGGACCCCAGGAGCAGACCAGGTCGACGTAGCGGCGACCGTCGGCGTCGAAGAGCCAGGGACCTTCCCCCCGGACCATGAAGCGCGGGGTGCCGCCGACGGCACGGAACGCGCGCACGGGTGAGTTGACCCCGCCGGGCACGATGGCCTTGGCGCGGTCGAACAGGGCCTCGGAGGCCGGTGCGTCGGCCGGGTAGCGGCCGGATCCGGCGGAAAACGTATCGGTCACGATGCCGCCATTGTGTCAGCGCCGGGCGGCTGATCGGCAGGCACCCCGCACCGAGGGTTACCGGGCTCACGCCCCGTGGGTGCGGCACGGGCCAGCGACCGGCGGGTCGCTCGACGGGCCCGTTGGTCGAGATCGCGATAGGGTGACCGGGTGGATCGTGCCGAACTGTCCATCACGCTACACCGGACGGGTGACGAAGCGGTGCTTCGCCTCGCCGGTGAGATCGACATGCTCACGGCCGCCCAGCTGTCGACAGTCGTCAACGAGGTGCTGGCCGAACCCCCGCCGCGCATCGTGCTCGACCTGGGCGGGGTCACGTTCTGCGACTCGCAGGGCCTCGGGACGCTCGTGGTGCTCAGCCGCAAGGCCAGCCATGCCCAGAGCCTGCTGGTCCTGAGCAACGTCGGCGACTTCCTCCTCCGCGTCCTGGACATCACCGGCCTCCGCTCGGCCCTGATGATCCGCAACGAGACCGCCCCCTGACACCCGCCCCCCGCCCGCGTTGATCAAGAAGTTTGCGTCCGCCGAGGCCGGATTTCTGACGCAAACTTCTTGATCAACTGGGGTTGGGGCGGTCAGGTGACGGGGACGTCGCGGCGGCGGAACGCCGTTACGCCGGCTCCCGCCAGGGCCAGCGCCACGACGGCGAGGGCCCAGAGGGGCGTGGCGCTCCAGGTGTCGCGGAGGACCTGGGGGGTGTGCGTGAACGGGGACAGGTCCAGCAGCCACTGGTCGAGTTCGAGCACCGCGCCGAGCTGGCCGAGCAGCACGCAGACCGCCAGCACCGCCCAGGCCACCGGGGCGAGCCGGGGCAGCAGGCCGTAGAGCAGCACGGCGAGCCCGGCCAGCACCCAGGCGGCGGGCGCCTGAGCCAGCCCGGCGCCGAGCATCCGGGTCAGCTCCCGGGGCACGTCGTGCACGCTGAGCCCGTACGTCAGGCCAGTGGCCAGGCCCGTCACGGCGAGCACCACGACCGGGCCGACCAGCGCGAACACCACGTGCGACAGCAGCCAGGTGGAGCGGTGCGCTCCGGTGGCGAGCACCGGTTCCGCGTGCCCGGCGGACTCCTCGGCGCGCATCCGCAGCGCAGCCTGGATGCCGTAGCCCGCCGCGGCCAGCCCGGCCAGGCTCAGCGTGGCGCCCAGGTAGGCGTCGGCCAGGCCGGAGGCCCCCCCGATCCGCGCCATGATGTCCTCCAGCTGCTGGTTCCCCTCCACCGAGCGGCCGGCCGCCTGCGCGGCGCCGCCGAGGATCAGCCCGAGCAGGCCGAAGCCGACCGACCACCAGAGGATCTGCCCGCGGTGCAGCCGCCAGGCCAGCCCGAAGGGACCGGCGAGTCCCCGGCCGGCGGTGGCCGGCCCGAGCCGGGCCGGCAGCACCCCCGCGCCCAGGTCACGGCGCACCGAGACCGGGTACGCGACCGCGGCGAGCAGCGCCGACGCGACCAGCGGCAGCGCGAGCACCCACCAGCGTTCCCCCTCGTAGGGCCGGACCCGGGCTGCCCAGCCCAGCGGGGAGAGCCAGCTCGGCCAGTCGTTGGCGGCGGTGTCCCCGACCATCCGCAGCGCGAAGGAGGCGCCGAGGACGGCGATCCCGATGCCCCGGGCCCCGCCCGCGGTCTCGGTGAGCTGGGCGGTCAGCCCGCCGACGGTGGCGAAGACCACGCCGGTCAGCGCCGTGCCAAGCCCGTACGCACACGAGCCGGCGGCCGACAGGCCGGTGGACGCCAGCCCGGCCGCGGTGAGCAGGCCGAGCAGCACGTCGGCCGCGTACGTGACGAGCAGCGCGGCGGTCAGCCCGGCGTGCCGGCCGAGCACCGCGCCGCCGAGCAGTTCCCGCCGGCCGGCCTCCTCCTCGACGCGGGTGTGCCGGATGACGGTGAGCAGGCTGGCCAGCGCCACGACGACCAGCAGGAAGCCGCCGCGCTGGGCGGTCAGCGCGCCGACGCTGTCCCCGTAGACCGGGCCGAGCAGCGCGATGATCGAGGGGTTGCGGGCGGTGCCCGTGACGTACGCGGCCCGCTCGGCGGCGGTCGGGAACAGCTCGAAGAAGCTGGTCGCGTAGGTCGCCGGCAGCACTGCGATGATCAGTACCCAGAGCGGGAGCAGGAGGCGGTCCCGGCGCAGGGCGAGCCGGGCCAGTTGCCAGGTGCCGGCGAGCGTGCTCATCGGACCAGCTCCTCGGGGACCGCCTCGTAGTGCCGCAGGAACAGCTCCTCCAGCGTCGGCGGCGTGCTGACCAGGCTGCGGACGCCCAGCTCGGTGAGGCGCCGCAGGGCGGCGTCCAGCGCGGCGGTGTCCACGTCGAAACGGACCCGGTTGCCGTCCACCCGCAGGTCGTGCACGCCGGGCAGGTCGGCCAGCCCGTTCAGTGGGGCGGTCACCTCGGCGTCGATCGAGGTGCGGTGCAGGTGGCGCAGCTCGCTGAGGGTGCCGGACTCGACGGCCCGGCCGTTCCGGATGATCGTCACCCGGTCGCAGAGCGCCTCCACCTCGGCCAGGATGTGGCTGGAGAGCAGCACGGTGCGGCCGTCCTGCTTGGCCCGGCGTACCCAGTGCTGGAAGACCTCCTCCATGAGCGGGTCGAGCCCGGAGGTGGGCTCGTCGAGGATGAGCAGCTCGACGTCGGAGGCGAGCGCGGCCACCAGGCCGACCTTCTGCCGGTTGCCCTTGGAGTAGGCGCGGCCCTTCTTGCGCGGGTCCAGCTCGAAGGACTCCAGCAGCTCGGCCCGGCGCTTCGGGTCGAGCCCGCCGCGCAGCCGGCCGAGCAGGTCGATCACCTCGCCGCCGCTCAGGTTGGGCCAGAGCGTGACGTCGCCGGGCACGTACGCGAGCCGGCGGTGCAGGGCGACGGCGTCCCGCCAGGGGTCGCCGCCGAGCAGTCGGACGGCCCCCGCGTCCGCGCGCAGCAGACCGAGCAGCACCCGGATGGTGGTCGACTTGCCGGAGCCGTTGGGGCCCAGGAAGCCGTGCACCTCGCCGGCGCGGACGGTCAGGTCGAGTCCGTCGAGCGCTCGGGTCCGGCCGAACGTCTTCACCAGGCCGGACACCTCAATGGGAGTTTCCATGGTTCGGAAGCTACGCTCGTTTCACAAACTTGTGAAGACAGTGAGATCTGAGAGACGATCAGGTGTGATGAGCGAGACGACGCCGATGACCGAGCCGCCCCACCGGGACGAGGAAGAGGTCCACCTCTTCGTCGAACGGATGGCGATGGCGTTCGCGGACGTCGGCTTCCCCCGCATGGCCGGCCGGGTGCTGTTCACCGTCATGAGCGCCGACGAGCCGCTGACCGCCGCCGAGATCGGCGAGCGGCTCGGCGTGAGCGCGGCGGCCGTGTCCGGCGCCGTGCGCTACCTGACCCAGTTCGCCATGCTGGTCCGCGAGCCGGTCAAGGGCTCCCGGCGGGACCGCTACCGGATGCCGGTCAACCCCTGGTACGAGGCCACCATCACGAAGACCGGCCTCTACAAGAACTTCATCGACATCGCCGCCAGCGGCCTGGAGGCGCTGCACGGGCGGAACACCCCGGCCGGCGAGCGGGTCGCCGAGATGCGGGACTTCTTCCTCTTCGTCCAGGAGGAGATCGACGCCCTCGGCGAACGGTGGCGGGCCCGGCGCGCCGCGACGGGACACGACGACCGGGCCGAAACCTGAGCGCTCAGGCGTTGTTGCCCCAGCGGGCCTGCTCCAGCAGGTCCACGGCGCGCTCCCGGGACTCCGCGTCGTCGTCGGCACGCAGCAGCGCGGTCGCCTCGTCCACCGCGTCGGTGAGCACCCGCCACTGGGCGTCGCGCTCCCGCACCAGGTCCGACTGGGCGGCCAGCTGCCGGGTCTTCACCCACAGCTCGACGAAGACCGACACCTTCGCCCGCAGCACCCACGGGTCGAAGGGCTTGGTCAGGTAGTCGACCGCACCGACCGCGTAGCCCCGCAGGGCGAGCTGGGCGTCCTTGTCCGCGGCGGTGAGGAAGATGATCGGCACGTGCCGGGTCCGCTCCCGCCGCTTGATGTGGGTGGCGGTCTCGAAGCCGTCCATGTCCGGCATCTGGGCGTCCAGCAGGATCACCGCGAAGTCGTCCACCAGGAGCTGCTTGAGCGCCGCCTCGCCGCTCTCCACGGCGACCGACTGCACCGGAAGCCCCTGGAGGATCGCCTCCAGGGCCATCAGGTTCTCCCGCCGGTCGTCCACCAGCAGCGCCTTGGCCATCTGGGTCACGGAGTCTCCTCGCCTCGGCTCCGGCCGATCCAGGACGCCATCAGCTCGATCAGCTCGTCCAGGTCCACCGGCTTGGTGATGTAGTCGCTGCCCCCGGCCGCGATCGCCGACTCCCGGTCACCGGGCATCGCCTTCGCGGTCAGGAACACGATCGGCAGGTCCGCGAAGCGGTGGTTGCGGCGGATCTGCGCGGTCGTCTCGTAGCCGTCCTGGTCCGGCATCATCGCGTCCATCAGCACGATGTCCACCTCCGGATGCTCGGCCAGTTGGCGGACGCCGTCCGCCCCGTTGTCCGAGTACAACACGGTCATACCGTGAAGCTCCAACGCGGAGGTCAGCGCGAACACGTTCCGGACGTCGTCATCGACGATCAGAACGGTCACGCCCTCCAGCCGGCGGGTGGCCGGGGTCTCCTGCGGCTGCGGCAGCTCCATGGGCATGAGCAGGGACGACGGCAGGCCCGCGCGCTGCGGCGAGGGTGGCGCCGGCGCCACCACCGCGTCCGGCGCCAGCACATCGGGTACGAAGAGAGTGAACGTCGACCCCTGCCCGGGCGCGGAGGACACCGTGATCGTGCCGCCGAGCAGGCGGGCCAGGTCCCGGCTGATCGACAGGCCCAGGCCGGTGCCGCCGTAGCGCCGGCTGGTCGTGCCGTCGGCCTGCTGGAACGCCTCGAAGATCAGCGAAAGCTTGTCGTCCGAGACGCCGATGCCGGTGTCGATCACCGTGAACGCGATGACCTGCCGGGCGTTGGTCAGCGCCGGCACGTCGAAGACCGCGTTCTCGGCGGCCGGCGCGATCCGCAGGGTGACCGCGCCGTTGTCGGTGAACTTCACGGCGTTGGAGAGCAGGTTGCGGAGGATCTGCTGCAACCGCTGGGCGTCGGTGACCAGCGCCGGCGGCAGGTCCTTGCTGATCCGCACCTGGAAGTCGAGGCCCTTCTCCTCGGCCTGCGGCGCGAACGCCTGCTCGACGTAGCCGCGGATCTCCGAGAAGTGGATCTCGGTCGGCTCCACGTCCATCCGGCCCGCCTCGATCTTGGACAGGTCGAGGATGTCGTCGATCAGGGAGAGCAGGTCCGAACCGGCGCTGTGGATGGTGCGGGCGAACTCGATCTGCTTGGCGCTCAGGTTCTGCTCCGGGTTCTCGGCGAGCAGCCGGGCCAGCAGGAGCAGCGAGTTCAGCGGCGTACGCAGCTCGTGGCTCATGTTGGCCAGGAACTCCGACTTGTACGCCGACGCCCGGGTGAGCTGCTGCGCCTTCTCCTCCAGGCCGAGCCGGGCCAGCTCGATCTCCCGGTTCTGCGTCTCGATGTTGGTCTTCTGCTCGGAGAGCAGCTTCGCCTTGTCCTCCAGCTCGGCGTTGGTGCGCTGGAGTTCCGCCGACTGCTCCTGCATCTCGTGCGCCAGCCGCTGCGACTGCGCCAGCAGCTCCTCCGTACGCCGGTTGGCCTGGATGGTGTTGACCGCGACGCCGATGGTGAGCACCAGCCGCTCCAGGAACGCCAGGTGCAGCTCGGAGAAGGTCGTCACCCCGGCGAACTCGATCACGCCGAGCAGTTCGCCCTCGAAGAGGACCGGCAGCACCACGAGGTCGGCCGGGGGCGTCTCGGCCAGGCCGGAGCGGAGCACCAGCCGCCCGTCGGGCTGGGTGTTGACCCGGATGGTCCGCCGGGACAGGGCGGCCTGGCCGACCAGCCCCTCGCCGGGCCCGAAGGTCACGTCGTGCCCGCGCGCCACGTAGCCGTAGGAGGCGGTGAGCCGCAGCCGCATGCTGCCCTCGGAGCTGTCCGCCAGGAAGAACGCGCCGAGCTGCGCGTCGACCAGCGGGGTCACCTCCATCATGATCATGCGGCAGACCTCGCCGAGGTCCCGCTGGCCCTGGAGCAGGCCGCCGATGCGGGCCAGGTTCGAGTCGAGCCAGCCCTGCTCGGCGTTCTTCTTCGTCGTCTCCCGGAGGGTGACGATCATCTGGTTGATGTTGTCCTTCAGCTCGGCGACCTCGCCCTGCGCCTTCACGCTGATCCGCTGGGTCAGGTCGCCGCGGGTCACCGAGGTGGAGACCTGGGAGATCGCCCGGAGCTGGGTGGTCAGGGTCGAGGCGAGCTGGTTGACGTTCTCGGTGAGGTCGCGCCAGGTGCCGCTGACACCCTTCACCTGGGCCTGACCGCCCAGCTTGCCCTCGATGCCGACCTCGCGGGCCACCCGGGTGACCTCGTCGGCGAACGAGGAGAGCTGGTCGACCATCGTGTTGACGGTGTTCTTCAGCTCCAGGATCTCGCCCTGCGCGTCCACCGTGATCTTCTGGCCCAGGTCACCCTTCGCCACGGCCGTGGTGACCGAGGCGATGTTGCGCACCTGGCTGGTCAGGTTCGACGCCATCGAGTTCACGTTGTCGGTCAGGTCCCGCCAGGTGCCGGAGACACCCTTCACCTGCGCCTGGCCGCCCAGCTTGCCCTCGGTGCCCACCTCACGGGCCACCCGCGTGACCTCGTCGGCGAACGAGGAGAGCTGGTCGACCATCGTGTTGACCGTCGACTTCAGCTCCAGGATCTCGCCCTGCGCGTCCACCGTGATCTTCTGCGACAGGTCACCCTTGGCCACCGCCGTCGACACCTGGGCGATGTTCCGCACCTGGGCGGTCAGGTTGGACGCCATCGAGTTCACGTTGTCGGTCAGGTCGCGCCAGGTGCCGGCCACACCGCGCACCTGGGCCTGGCCGCCGAGCTTGCCCTCGGTGCCCACCTCGCGCGCGACCCGCGTCACCTCGTCGGCGAACGAGGAGAGCTGGTCGACCATCGTGTTGACCGTCGACTTCAGCTCCAGGATCTCGCCCCGGGCGTCCACCGTGATCTTCTGGCTCAGGTCGCCCTTGGCCACGGCCGTGGTGACCGAGGCGATGTTGCGCACCTGGCTGGTCAGGTTCGACGCCATCGAGTTCACGTTGTCGGTCAGGTCCCGCCAGGTGCCGGAGACACCCTTCACCTGCGCCTGACCGCCCAGCTTGCCCTCGGTGCCCACCTCGCGGGCCACCCGCGTCACCTCGTCGGCGAACGACGACAGCTGGTCGACCATCGTGTTCACGGTGTTCTTCAGCTCCAGGATCTCGCCCTGGGCGTCCACCGTGATCTTCTGCGAAAGGTCACCCTTGGCCACGGCCGTGGACACCTGTGAGATGTTCCGCACCTGGCTGGTCAGGTTGCCGGCGAGCTGATTCACGTTCTCGGTCAGGTCGCGCCAGGTGCCGGAGACCCCGCGCACCTGGGCCTGCCCACCCAGCTTGCCCTCGATGCCCACCTCACGGGCCACCCGCGTCACCTCGTCCGCGAACGACGACAGCTGGTCCACCATCGTGTTCACGGTGTCCTTCAGCTCCAGGATCTCGCCCTGGGCGGCCACGGTGATCTTCTGGGAGAGGTCGCCGCGGGCCACCGCCGTGGAGACCTGGGCGATGTTGCGGACCTGACTGGTCAGGTTCGACGCCATCGAGTTGACGCTGTCGGTCAGGTCCTTCCAGGTGCCGGCCACGTTCGGCACGTCCGCCTGCCCGCCGAGCTTGCCCTCAGTGCCCACCTCGCGGGCCACCCGGGTCACCTGCTCGGCGAAGAGCCGCAGCGTGTCGGTGAGATAGTTCATCGTGTCGGCCAGCTCGGCCACCTCGCCGCGCGCGCCCACCGTGATCTTCTGCGACAGGTCGCCCTTCGCCACCGCCGTCGCCACCTGGGAGATCGAGCGCACCTGTCCGGTGAGGTTCGACGCCATGGTGTTCACCGAGTCGGTGAGGTCCTTCCAGGTGCCGGCCACACCGCGGACGTCCGCCTGGCCGCCCAGCTTGCCCTCGGTGCCCACCTCCCGGGCCACCCGGGTCACCTCGTCGGCGAACGACGAGAGCTGGTCGACCATCGTGTTCACGGTCCGCCCGATGCGCAGGTACTCACCGCGCAGCGGCCGGCCGTCGATCTCCAGCGCCATGTGCTGCGACAGGTCGCCGTCGGCCACCGCCACGATCACCCGGGCGATCTCCGTGGTCGGGCGGCCCAGGTCGTCGATCAGCGAGTTGACCGCCCGCTGCCCCTCCGCCCACGAGCCGTCCAGGCCCTCGTCGTCGAGCCGTTCGGTGAGCCGGCCGTCCCGGCCGACCACCCGGCTGATCCGGCGCAGGTCCAGGTGCTGCCGCTCCTGCAGCGACACCACGTCGTTGAAGGAGTCCGCCACCTCGCCGGCCAGGCCCGCCCGTCGGGGCAGCCGGACCCGGAGGTCGCCGCGACGCACCCGTCGCAGCGCCTCCACCAGCTCGCCGAGGAGCACCTCGTGGTCGTCCCCGGCTACCAGTTGTTTCGCCGTGGTCATCAGTTCCTCGCTCAGCTCGGGGGCCATCAGGCTCGTGCCGACACGCGGCCATCCCACCATTCTGCCGCGTGTCGCGTCGAGGCCACGGGCTCCGGCCGCGCGCCACGCCCGATGTGTCCCGGATCGGCGGAGCGGCTTGGCACCCGGGGCGGCGGCGGTGGAGGATACGAAGGTGTCAGCGGAGGCGGGGCCGGCGATGAACGGCGGCTCGGACGAACACGTCCGGAGCGTCCGCCTCCCCGCAGACCGGCGCACGCCCGCGGCGGCCCGGGCGCTCGTGCGGTCCGTGCTCGCCGAGGCGGACCTGCACGAACTGCTCAACGAGGCGCTGCTGCTGACCACCGAGCTCACCACCAACGCGGTCGAGCACGCGCGCACCGAACTGGACATCGAGGTCGAAGCCGACCCGGCGGGGCTCACCGTCACGGTCACCGACTTCGCCTCCGGCCCGGTCGACGAGCTGATGGTCGGTGTCCGGAACACCACCTCCGACATCACGGAGGTGGCCGAGCGGGGGCGCGGGCTGCTGCTGGTCGACCACTTCGCCAGCCGGTGGGGCACCACCTACCTGCCCACCGGGAAGGGCGTCTGGTTCCGGCTCGACCGGCCCGGCCTCGGGGCGGCCGCCCGGCCGGCCGAGACCCGCGCCGCGCTCGCCGCCCTCGCGCCGGCCGACGGGGGCACCCCGAGCGCCGCCGCGATGAGCGAGCTGATGCAGACCACCCCCGACCCGTACGCGGACGACCCGCTGCCCGAGTTCGCCGCCGGGCTGCTGACCCGGGTCGCCGAGATGGTCGGCGCCGCCGGCGGCGTGGTGCGGCTGGACCGCGGCGACGGGCAGGGCAGCCAGGTGCTCGCCCGCTACGGCCGGCAGCCCCGCGAGGGCAACGAGCTGCTCCGCGTCCCGCTCGCCGTGCACCGCCCGTACGCCGGGGAGCTGGAGCTGGACGCGGCGCCCTCCGCGTACGCCCGGCCCCTCGCGGTGCTGGCCGCCGAACGGCTCTCCCTGCACCTGGAGAACGACCGGCTGCGCCGCGCCGACGTGCGCCGGTCGGCCTGGCTGACCTTCCTGGCCGAGGCGAGCGAGCTGCTCGCCCAGTCGCTGGACGTCGAGCTGACCATGGCGCTCGTCCCGCAGCTCGTGGTGCCCCGGCTCGGCCAGTGGTGCGCGGTCCACACCAGCGACGAGTGGGGGCGGCTGCGGCTCGCCGCGGCCAGTCACGCCGACGAGTCGGTGCTGCCGCAGCTGCACCGGGTGCTCCAGGAGACCGGGCCCGACTCGATCCAGGCCCGGCTGCGGGAGGCGTCCCGGAGCGCCGCGCAGGTGCCGCTGAGCGGGCCGATGGAGGGCTTCGCCGTACCCCTGATCGCCCGCGGGCAGCGGCTCGGCACCCTGGCCGTGGGCCGCCACCAGCGGCACCGGCACGACCCCGACGAGGTCTCGGTGCTGGAGGACGTGGCCCGGCGGGCCGCCCTGGCCATCGAGAACGCCCGGATCCACGCCGAGCGCCGGCGCGTCGCGCAGACCCTCCAGCAGTCACTGCTGCCGCCGGTGCTCCCGGTGGTCGAGGGCATCGGCTTCGCTGCCGAGTACGTGCCGACCGGGGACGACGCCGAGGTCGGCGGCGACTTCTACGACGTGGTGCCGCTGCCGGACGGCCGGTGGCTCGTGGTGGTCGGCGACGTCTCCGGCAAGGGCGTCCAGGCGGCGGCGGTGACCGGACTGGTCCGGGACGTCATCCGGGTGCTGGTCGGCGACGGCAAGCCGCTGCCGGAGGTGCTCGGCCGGCTCAACGAGACGCTGGTCGAGCGGGGCGGCGGCCGCTACTGCACGCTGGCGCTGGCGGCGGTCGGCCCGGGTGACGGTGACCAGCTCGACGTCTCCCTGCACCTGGCCGGGCACGACCGGCCGGTCCTGCTGCACGGCGGCGGAGGGGCGGGCTTCGTCGGCACCGGGGGCACGGCACTCGGGCTGCTCGACTCGATCGCCACCCCGACCGCCGAGATCGCGCTCAAACCGGGCGACGCGCTGGTCTTCTACACCGACGGGGTCACCGAGCGGCGGCGCGGCCGGGAACTGTTCGGCACCGACCGACTGCGCGAGGCCGCGGCGCCCCTGGCCGGCTACTCGGCCGACGTGGTCGCCGCCCGCCTCCGCGCCACGGCCATCGCCTTCTCGGTGGAACCCCCACGCGACGACATAGCGGTGCTGGTCCTCCGCAACGACGCCCTGTAAC
>NZ_WBKT01000065.1 GCF_008868175.1 Micromonospora sp. AMSO31t | reverse complement strand
TGCCGGTGCCATCGGGCGGATGAGCCGGCCGGGCCGCCCGGCTCATCCGCCCGATGGCACCGGCAAGGACGCCCGCCGTTCCCGGCGGTCGCCCGGGGCCGTTGACCGGCGGGCGCCTCAGGCGGGTCGGGGATCCGGCCGACTCGACCGGTTCGCGAGTGCGGCTCGGTGACCACCGCCGTACCCCAGCACCCGCAGCTCCGGTTCCCAGGCACGAGCGGAGCCCTCGGCGGGGATGCCGGGTGCCCCGGCGCCGGCACCGGCGCCGGCTGTGGTGGCCGGCGTGCCGGGCGCGGCGGGGCTAGGGGGTGGCTCGCCGGGAGCAGGGTCGCCGGGCGGCGCCACCCGCACCTCGGCGGGCAGGGACGACACCTCGTCTCGACCTGCGAACCAGGACGCCGGTCGAGACGACGCTGCCTTCGCCGGGCGCACGACGGCCGGCGTGGCGGGGCGGGTGACCACTGCGGGCGTGCCCGCCGTCGGCGTGTCACCAGCTGGCGCGGGGGCGTGGGCGATCGGACCATCGGGAGGAGTGGACGGCGCAGCGGGTGGCCCGAGGATCGGCGCGGTCAGGTCGAGGATCGGGGCCAGGACGGGCGGCAACAGGTCGGCGATCGGCTCGGTCACGGGCTGGACGATGCCGGCGATCGGCTCGGTCACGGGCCGGGCGATGTCGGCGACCGGCTCCAGCAGCCGTGCCGACGCGACCTTCTCCACGACGGGAGACGCCAGGTCCACGACCGGTCTGGTCACCGGGGTGATCATCTCGGCGGCAGTCGTCCGCTTCACCGGGATCGCCGTGTCGGTTGCCGGACGCTCCGGTCGGTCGTCCCTCGTCGACCGGCCCGGGTCCGCGGGTGCCGGACCGCCCTCGCTGTCAACTCCACCGCTCCTGGCCGGCGGCGACGTCGGCAGGCGCAGCGGGGCGATCACGGACTCCTCGACGAGCGCCCGGGCATCGTGCAGCAGGTCCCCCAGGACGCCGGGCCGAGCCGGCTCCGCCGCGTGAGCCGCGTCAGGTGCGACGGCGTCGTGCAGGGACCACGCGCCGACGAAGCAGCCGCACAGGAGTACGCCCCGCAGCGTCCACCGAGCCAGTCGGCCTGGACACCGCGTCAACGGGCACCTCCGCAGCACTCTTGCTCACGTCGATGCCTGTGATTGTGCCCGGAGTGACCGGTCGGACACCGCCAACACACCGGGGCGATGCTGACCAGAGAGACAGGAGACGCGCATCCGGGGCCGTCGGAAGGTCAACGCGGGTCACGCCCGGCCGACGCGGGCACCCCGCCGGTCGCTAGACTGGCGACTCGCGCCCTCGTAGCTCAGGGGATAGAGCATCGGTTTCCTAAGACGATGCTCTATCTATACCCGGAGGCTCATTACCTGCGGGTTTCTATTCTGTTTTCATATTAGTGGGTCGCACACGCGCGTTGCTGTGCTCGCTTGCTGAAGATCAGCAGAACGGACGTAAGTCCTGCTCAGGCCGTGTTTCGGTTGGTCCGGCACGTCCTTGGTGGGATCTCGCGAAGTTGCCGCGCTGCGTCAGTTGACGGTGCCGCGAGAGCTTGGGCCAGCAGCGTGGCGAGTTTGGCTGCGCGTGCCGGGTGGTGATGGCCGACCCAGAGAACTCGTCCGATTAGGTGGGCGAAGGCAGGGTGGTCGGTCCGGTTCTGCCCGGCGAGGCCGGTGCGGGCGGCGCGTGCAGGATGGCGCGCAACTGGTCGTACTCTTCGCGGGGTGCGACGGGCCGTTGAAGACGGGTCCGGCGAGGAGTTGCCGGTCCGCCCGACCACGGACGCGGGTCTTGCCCGGGTGGGTTCGGAAGCCCTCATCCCGCGGACGATGGCGTGACGGTGGCGATCAGGTCGCGGAGACGACGTGTGGTGAGGTCGCCGGAGAAACGCCGTGCAGGGCGCGGCCCGCGCGGTGCACGTGCCGGCAGTATGGCGAACCCCTAGCCTTCTGATCCGTGGCCGCCGGTGTGGGCCGGATTGATCCGCTCCGGCTTGCCGGTCGTATGAGTGGTCGGCGGCGGTGGTCGTTGCCGTACGCTTCCGGTCAGCTACTACTACAGGCCGTCGTGATGGTTGTCAGGGCGGGTGACACGGAGGTGTCGAGGGTGACGGACGACGCGCAGGTCACCGCGTGGGCGCTCGCGGGGGGTCGGGGTGACCGCGACGCGGCCGGCGCGTTCGTCCGGGCGACGCAGCAGCAGGTGCGGCGGTTCCTGGCCGCGCTGGCCTCGCCCGGAGAGGCCGACGATCTGGCGCAGGAGACCTATCTGCGGGCGATGCGGTCGCTGCCGTCGTTCGCCGGGCGGTCCTCGGCACGGACCTGGTTGCTCGCCATCGCCCGTCGCGTCGCGGTGGACAACGTGCGCGCGGCGACGTCGCGTCCCCGGACGGTGCCGCTGTCGGATTCCGACGATCTGACCGACGCGCACCGAAGTGGCTTCGAGCGCCAAGGCGCGTTGGAGCAGGTGATCGCGGCACTGCCGGCGGACCGGCGGGAGGCCTTCGTGGCCACCCAGTTGCTCGGGCTGTCCTACGCCGAGGCCGCGGTGGTGTGCGGCTGCCCGGTCGGCACGATCCGCTCCCGGGTCGCCCGAGCCCGCGAGGACCTGGTCGCCGCCATCGAGGGGCAGCCGGCCGCGCGGCGGCGCCGCCCGGGCGACGCGGCGGGCTGACCGCCCATGTGACCTGCCTCGTCACCTTCAACCTGCGGGAACCAACACCGTCGTACGGGCGACTACCGGTACATGGGGTGTGGGCAGTGGCGTGAGGTGATGTCGACGCAGCTCGACGGCGAGGAGGATCCCGTCGAGTGGGCGGCGGCGCAGGAGCACCTGGTCGGGTGCGGGGATTGCCGGGTCTGGTACGACCAGGCCTCCGCGGTGACCCGCCGCGCCCGGCTGACCCTGACCGGCGACGGCCCTGACCTGACCGACGTGGCGTTGGCGGCGCTGCCCACCCCGACCCGCCGGCGTCGTCTGCGGCGGCACCTGACGGTGGGCTTGCGGGCCGGGCTGGGCGTGATCGGCGCGCTTCAGCTGGTGCTGGGCCTCGTCCAGGTCGGCTGGGGACCGGCCGGCGAGCACGAGCATGCCGCTGGTGGGGTGCTGGCGTCGGGACATCTGTGGCACGAGTCGGCGGCCTGGAACGTCGCGGTCGGCGCGGGATTCCTGTTCGTGGCGGCGCAGCGCACCGCGCCGACCGGCTTGCTGCCGATGCTGTCGGCGTTCGTGGCAACCCTGGTGCTGCTGTCGGCCAACGACCTGGCCACCAGCCGGGTGGATACCACCCGGCTGGTCAGTCACGCCTTCGTGCTGGCCGGCTACGCCATCGTCGTGGCCATGTCCCGCACCCACCCGGGCCCCGACCATCCCGCCGGCCGCGGCCGCCCTCGGCAGAGCCGCTGGCGGATCACCGAACACGACGGCCCCGCACCCGGCCTGCGGCTGCTGCCCCCACCGCATCCCGGGTCGGCCCAGCACCGCCACGACACGGCCGCCTGACCGGCCGCCCGGTGACCGCGCTCGCCCCACCGCCGGGAACCCGCTGCCCCTGCCCATTCGACCAACCCTGCGACACCGACCTTGAGGGGACCTTTCATGCCCAGCGCCATCACTGCCCGGCTTCTGCGCCCGGCGGCCCTGCTCAGCGCCGCGGTCATCGCGACGTCCGTCGCCGGCTGCGGCTCGGCGGATGAGCCGTCGGCGGCCGCGCCGAAGCCGTCGACGTCCGCGTCGGCCACCGCCGGGGTGCTCGGCATCCGCGACCCGTGGGTCAAGGCCGCCGACAAGGGCATGACCGCGGCGTTCGGCACCCTCGTGAACGACGGCGGCGCCGACGCGACGATCACCGCTGCGTCCACCGACGTGTCGCCGGTGGAGTTGCACGAGATGACCATGAAGGACGGGAAGATGGTCATGCAGCCCAAGCAGGGCGGCATCGTGATCAAGGCGCACTCCAGCACGGTGCTGCAGCCCGGCGGCGAGCACCTGATGCTGATGGACCTCAAGCGGCCGGTGCGGGCCGGCGACGAGCTCACCGTCACGCTCACCTTCGCCGACGGGAAGACGCAGACGTTCACGGCGGTGGCGAAGCCGTTCACCGGCGCGCAGGAGACCTACGCCCCCGGCCACGGGGAGCCCATGGCGGGGACGTCCGCCACCCCGGGGGTGAGCATGAGCCCGGCATCATGACCGGCGGCCCCGCACGGCCGGTGAGCAGGCGCGGCCTGCTCACCGGTGGTGCTCTCGCCACCGGAGCCGTGCTCGCCGCCGGCGGCGCGGCCGTCACCGCCGCCCGGTCCGAGGACCCGGCGAATCCCGTCGACGCGGTCACGGCGGCGCGGGTCGGCGTCGCGGTCGAGCCGTTCCACGGGCCACGGCAGGCCGGTGTCGCCACCGACCCGCAGGCACACGCCGCGTTCATCGCCCTCACCCTCACGCCGGGCACCGGCCGGGCGGCGCTGGGCCGGATGCTGCGGCTGCTGTCCGACGACGCCGCCCGCCTCGCCCAGGGCCGACCGGCGCTGGCGGACACCGAACCCGAACTCGGGCTGCTGCCGGCCCGGCTGACGGTGACCTTCGGCTTCGGCCCCGGCCTGTACCGGGCCGCCGGCCTCGACGGCCACCGGCCGCCGTCGGTGGCCGACCTCCCGTCCTTCCGGGTCGACCGGTTACAGCCGCGTTGGTCCGGCGGGGACCTGTTGTTGCAGATCTGCGCCGACGACCCGCTCACCGTCGCCCACGCCCAGCGGGTGCTGATCAAGGACAGCCGCCCGTTCGCCACGGTGCGGTGGGTGCAGCAGGGCTTCCGCCGGGCCGCGGGCACCGAACCGGGCCGCACCCAACGCAACCTGTTCGGGCAGCTCGACGGCACCGCCAACCCCGCACCCGGCGCCGCCCTCGACGCCGCAGTGTGGGCGCCCGACGGGCCGGACTGGCTAAGGGACAGCACCACCCTGGTGGTTCGGCGGATCAGCATGAACCTGGAGACCTGGGACCTGCTCGGCCGCACCGATCGGGAACTCGCCGTCGGCCGGCGCCTGGACACGGGCGCCCCGCTCACCGGCGCCGCCGAACACGACGAACCCGACTTCGCCGCCACCGGACCCGACGGACTCACCGTCATCCCGGACTTCTCGCACCTCACCCGCGCCCGCGTCACCGACGACCGGTTGAAGATCCTGCGCCGCCCCTACAACTACGACGGCATCCCCACCCCAGAGGGGCACGCCGACAGCGGGCTGATCTTCACCTCCTACCAGGCCGACATCACCCGCCAGTTCCTGCCGATCCAGCGGCGGCTGGCCGAACGGGACCTGCTCAACGAGTGGACCACGCCGATCGGGTCCGCCGTGTTCGCAATCCCACCGGGCTGCCCTGACGGCGGCTGGATCGGCCAGCAACTACTCGGCTAACCGCCACAACCGGAGGGTCCGCCCGCCATGCCACCGCACCGCCGCCCTGCCCTCGCCGTGACCGTCGCCACCATGGTGGCCACGCTCGGGATGCTGCTCGTCCCGGCCGCCCCGGCCGCCGCGCACAACAGCCTCCGCGCGGCCAGCCCGGCGGCGGACGCCCGGCTCACCGCGCCACCAGCCCGGGTGACCCTCGAGTTCCTCCAGACAGTCGACCCGGCGTTCACCACCATCGTGCTCAGCGACGCCCAACGCCGGAAGGTGCCCACCGGCGACGCCGCGATCGCCGCCGCGACGGTCACCGTGCCGATCACCGGCACACTGCCCAACGGCGCGTACACCGTCGCCTACCGCGTCGTGTCGGCCGACGGCCATCCGGTCCAGGGTTCATACGGGTTCACCGTCGCCGATCCGGCCAACCCGGCGGCACCGGCCGCCGCGCCGCCGGCCGCGAGCCCAGCCGCCCCCACTGCCGGCCCCACCGGCGCGACCCGCTTGACGCCGCTGGTCGTCGCCGGGGGCGCGCTGGCTGCGTTCACCGTCGCCGCCGTGGCGCTGGTCCGTCGCCGGCGTCGGCGGGAATGACAGCCGTAGCAGATCGCCTGCGCCGCCCGGCCGATCGCCCCGCACACTTCTGATCCGAGGTCGTCCCAGTGCCACATGTCGAGAACGCCCAGCGCCACGCCGGCAGCACCCGTAGCGGCGCCATCACCGCGACGGCGACACACCCCGAAACCGCGACTGGCCGGAGCGTCGGCGCAGCCGTATCCCGCGGTGGCTGGCTGGCGGCCACACTGCCGGTCGCTGCGGTGGTGTCGGCCGTGGCGGTGCTGCTGCTCGCGCTGCGCGTCGGCGGCGCGCTCACCCAGTCGATTCCCGGGCTGCCGGATCCCGGTCCGGTGACGACCTGGGCGCTGCCGGTCGCACGACTGCTGGCCGACGCGACGGCCACCCTCACCGTCGGGCTGCTGGCCACCGCTGCGTTCCTGCTGCCCGGGGACGGCCCGTCCGTGTCCCCGTACGGCTACCTACTGCGCCGGCGAGCCGGGCTGGCCGCGGCGGCGTGGGCGGGCAGCGCGTTGGCGTTGATCGTGCTGACCGTCTCGGACCTGCTCGGCGTCCCGGTGGGCCGGCTGAACGTGCCCACCGTCGTCAGTTACGCCACAAGCATCTCTCAGGGGCAGGCGCTGCTGGTCCAGGCAGGCCTCGCCGCCGCGGCGGCAGCCCTCGCCCGGGCCGGCGTCTCCAGGGACAGCGCGGCCCTCGCCGCCGCGCTCGCGACCGTCGCGGTGGTGCCGCCGGCGTTCACCGGGCACGCCGCCGGGGCGGGCAACCACCAGATCGCGGTCAGCAGTCTCACCCTGCACGTCCTCGGCGCCGCGCTGTGGGTTGGCGGGTTGGCTGCGCTGTTGATGATCCGCCGCGCCACGGTGCTCGCCGACGTCGCCAACCGGTACAGCCGCCTCGCCCTCGGCTGCTTCGCCGCCGTCGCGGTCAGCGGCATGGCCAACGCGGCCGTCCGCCTCGGCACGCCCGCACAGCTGTGGCAGTCCCGGTACGGCTGGCTCATCCTCGGCAAGCTCGCCGCGCTGCTGATCCTCGGGGTGTTCGGCGCGGCGCACCGGCGGCGCACCATCCCGCAGCTGCGGGCCGGCCGGCGCGGGGCGTTCACGCGGCTGGCGGCCGGGGAACTGGTGGTGTTCGCCGCCGCCGTCGGGCTGGCGGTCGCGCTGTCGCGCAGCCCCACCCCCGTTCCCGACCCGGGGACGGATGCGGATCCGCTGACCGCGCTGCTCGGCTTCGGAATGCCCGCCGCTCCCACGCCGGGGAACCTGCTCGGCCAGCCCCTGCCGGACCTGCTGTTCCTCGCTGCCAGCCTGGCAGGGGCCGCCAGCTACCTGGTCGGCGTTGGGCGCTTGCGGAAGGCGGGGCATCACTGGCCGATCGCCCGCACGGCGAGCTGGCTCGCCGGCATCCTGGTCTTCGCCGCCGCCACCGGCCTCGGTTTCGCCCGGTACGCCTATGTGCTGTTCAGCGCTCACATGGCCCAGCACATGGTGCTGGCGATGCTGGTGCCGATCCTGCTGGTCGGCGGTGCTCCCGTCACGCTCGCGCTGCGGGCCCTGCGCCGTCCCACCGACCCGCAGGTCCGCGGCATCCGGCAGTGGCTGCTACGGGGCGTGCACAGCCCGGTGACCAGGCTGCTCACCCACCCGCTGGTCGCGCTCGGCATCTACACCGGCAGTCTGTTCGGCCTGTACTTCAGCGACCTGCTCGGCACGCTGATGCGCTCCCACCTCGGCCACGTGGCCATGCTCGTGCACTTCGTGGCCTCCGGCTATTTGCTGTTCTGGGTGCTCATCGGCATCGACCCTGGCCGGCCCCGGATCCCCCACCCGTTCCTGGTGCTCATTCACCTGGCCGCCATGATGGCGCACGGCTTCTTCGGGCTGGCCCTCATGCAGACCACCACCGTCATCGCCCCCGACTGGTACACCAGCGTCCACCCCGGCTGGGCCTCGTCCCTCCTGGACGACCAGAAACTCGGCGCCGGCATCGCCTGGGCCTTCGGTGAGATCCCCGCAGCAGTCGTCATGATCCTCCTCGTCCGCCAATGGATCCAAGCCGACCAGCGCGAACAGCGCCGCCTCGACCGCGCCGCCGACCGCGCCGAAGCCACCGGCGAGGACGACGACCTGACCCGCTACAACGCTTTCCTCGCCGCAGCGGGCGAGCAGGAAGCACGACGCCGCCCAACTCGGTAACTGCTGACCCCAACGGACCCTGCAGACGACACCGTTGTGCATGCAGGAAGGAACCGCCTCGGTGAACGAGCGCGCCGGCCAGTCCCGTCGACCCCGGCGTGGACCGGAGTGTACGTCCCCGCCGAACACGCCGAGCTGCGCCCCAGCCCGCATACCGGTGCTCGCCACGATCAGTGCGGGCGGAAGCGCTCGGCGGCGCCGCCCGCTACGGCCTCGGTCCGACCTGGCCGCACCCACCGGCCGAAGCCCGCCGCCGCCGCTGACAACAGCGCCAGACCGAACGCGGCCACCGACGCCACCGCCAAGGTCGGCAACTGATGTGCGACAACCCGCCAGCCTGCCGCCGACCGTCCGGGCCATCGTCGCGGCGGCCACCCCACCGGTCGGCGCGCGGCCCGCCCAGGCCCATCCCGACCGGCGACCTGGAGCAGGCAGACAGGCATGTCCCCGAACCGCGATACGGGCCTGCGGCAGCTCTTGCCGGCTGCCCACCGCTGGGGCTTGGCCGCCCGCGCTCCCGGCGCCATGCCGCACCGCGGCGACGGTCGGCGCGTTCAGCGGCCCTGGTTCGCCCGGCGGTACGCGAGCAGACCCGCTACCAGGCCGGAGAGTCCGAGGACGATGCCGGCGATGCCGTACGCGGTCCCGTTTCCGCTGTTCGTGTCGGTTTCCTCGGTGCTGGCCGCCGCGGCGACGGGCTGAGCCGAGGCAGGGTCGTCCGTGCCGGCGGTGAGCTTGAGCACCGGGGCGGGGTGCTCGGGTTCCTGCCCGGCGGCGGGCTCGTCGATCCAGCGCACGATGTCACCGTTGGAGTAGGTCTGCAGGGCCTTGAAGACCACCTGGTCGGTCTTGGGCAGCGGGCCGAGGGAGACGTCGAACTCCTGGAACTGTCCCGGCTTGATGGCCGCGCCCGCCCCGGCGGTCCAAGTGATCTTCGTGACGGCCTCGGTGATCTCCCCGTCGTCGGTCTTGATCGGGGTGGCCAGCTTCGTGGACTCGGTGGTCGCGCTCCACCCGGCCAGGGGCTTGAGCGACACCGAGGCGATCGGGGTGTCGGTGGGAAGGTTGACCTCCACCTTGGTGGTGTCGGCGTTGTCGGTTTCGTTGGGCACCCGGAAGGACACCTTGGTCCAGCCGCCCTGCACCGCGGTGCCCGGGTTGACGGTGACGTGCGCCGACGCCGGGCCCGCCGCGGCGAGGATGAGCATGGCAACACCAACGGTGACGGTGGCGGCTCGGGCCAGCAGAGACCGGTTCATGGAAAGTCGTCCTCAATTCGCGTGATCTTGGGGCTGCCGGATGTTCCGGCACCGCTTCGGTGGTCGTAGCCCGGGGCCAAATAGTTCCCGCGCTCCGCCGAACGGGTGAAATCGCGGGCCGTCGGTCAGGCGGGGGAACCCCACGACCGGTCGGCCCCGACTACTGCTGTCGACGCCTCCACCGGATCAGATGGGACGACAGCATGCCCGATACCGACGAACCCGCGCCGTCGCCCGCCCGCCCCGCCCCCGCGGCCCTCGGGTGGGGCGGGCTGCTGCTGCGCATCCACTTCTACGCCGGGATCCTGGTGGCCCCGTTCCTGGCGGTGGCGGCGTTGACCGGTCTGGCGTACACGATCACTCCGCAGCTCGACCGGGCCCTGTACGGCGGGCAGTTGGTGGTGAACCGGGTAGGCGACGAGCCTCGCGCGCTGGCCGAGCAGATCGCCGCGGCCAGGGCTGCGCACCCGGGCGGCACCCTCGCCACCGTGAGCCCCGGACACGACGAGGCCACCACCCGGGTCGTGTTCGACCTTCCCGAACTCGGCGACAAGCAGCACACCGTCTACGTCGACCCCTACACCGCGCAGGTCAAGGGCACGCTGACCACCTGGTTCGGGTCCACCCCGGCCACCACATGGTTCGACGACCTGCACCGCAACCTGCACCTCGGCGTGGTCGGTCGCTACTACTCCGAGATCGCGGCCGGTTGGCTGTGGGTCCTCGTCCTCGGCGGGCTCATCCTGTGGTGGCGACGCCACCGCACCGGCACCGCACGGCTGCGCCGCCTGGTGGCCCCTGACCTCGCCGCCAAGCGCGGCGTGCGGCGGACCCGCAGCTGGCACGCCGCCATCGGTCTCTGGCTCGCCGTGGGGCTGCTGTTCCTGTCGGCCACCGGACTCACCTGGTCCCGGTATGCCGGCGACACCTTCGGCTCCGCCCTCGACACGCTCGACGCCCACTCACCCGAGCTGTCGACCACCCTGCCCGGAACCGTCACCCCGGTGGCCGACACAGGGCACCACGGCGGCAGCGGCGGCGCAGGCGGCGAGGCCACCCCTGCCGACCCCGCCGACACCGATCGGGTCCTGGCCCTCGCCCGAGGCGCCGGCCTCGACGGACCCGTGGAGATCACCCTGCCCGCCGAGGTTGACACCGCTTGGTGCGTCACCCAGGTCGACAACACCTGGCCCGTCCGCAAGGACGCCGTCGCCGTGGACCCCGCCGCCGGCACGGTCACCGCCCGCAACGACTTCGGCTCCTGGCCGCTGTTGGCGCAGCTCAGCAGCCTCGGCATCCAAGCCCACATGGGCCTGCTCTTCGGGCCGGTCAACCAGATTCTGCTCGCCGCGCTCGCCCTCGGCCTGCTCACCGTCACCATCTGGGGCTACCGCATGTGGTGGCAACGCCGCCCCACCCGCGACGACCGCCGCGCCGTCGTCGGCATCCCACCCGACCGGGGGACGTGGCAGCGCCTGCCCACCTGGGTCATCGTGCTCGGCGTACCCGTGGTCTTCGCCATCGGATGGGCGCTGCCGCTGCTCGGCGTCACCCTCCTGGCGTTCCTCGCGTTCGATCTGACGAGGGCGACCTGGGTGCGTCGAGTATGACGAGAACAACCGCACCCAGCGACTGCCGTCGCGGTCTGCAACCACGCGATCCAGCTGACCGGGCCGTGGTCGACGGCCGCCCGCCCACCAGGATCAACCGGAGTCGCATGGACACTCCTGGGAGTGCACTATCCGCGTCCTCCGGGATTTCGGGGGATTGGCACCTGAGGGACGGACCGACCGCCCATAGCGCAGGTCGAACCCGAAGTGCTCTTGTTTCTTTGAACGGACTTGAACCCGAGACGCCATCCGCCGGTTGCTTGCTGGTGGCGTGACGGCACCGGTGAGGAGGCCGTCACACCACCGCAGGGATCGCCATCACCGGAGGTACCAACGCCGACTGGCAATCCATCCCTCATGATAACGGTTTTGACTACTGTTTGCGCCAGCGGTGCAGGCCTGCCTCGACGGATGCCGTTGCCCGGGACGAGCGCGGCCGACGTGCGCCCTGGGTGAGCGCCGCGTCGGCCGGGTCCGCCTCACCTGAGGTACCCCCTACCTCGCGGACCTTTTTACGATAATGAGTTTCGCTTCACTTGTCATCGACTGTCGGGGTACGAGGCTTGGCCGGGCCGCTTCCGGTCTCTCGAGCGAGCGGCGAGTCAGCGTGGTGGGCCGTCGGTTCCTCCGGTCCGTGGCCGGGGCGGGGATGGATCTTCGTCCTCCGGTCAGGCCACATGGGGCATGTTCCGGCGTCTTCAGGCATGGTCGGCTTGACGTGCGTGGACCGCAGACCGGCGTTGCCTGTTGACGCACCGCCGGCTACGTGGTGTGCTCACCCCGTAACGCTAACGGCAATGATGGTCGTTTCATTTTGAGGAGGATCATGTCTCTCACCGTGCCGCCAGCCCTGCTCGAAGCCGCAGAGGCCGGTCCCGTGGACGAGGACGCCTTCGTCGCCTGCGTCCGCAACTCACTGCCGTATGCCTGGGAGGTGGTCACCCGGGTGGTCGCCGAGCTCGAGTCCTCCGCCGCCGCTTTCGCCGACAATGTCGTGCCTCCGCCCACTGAGGCGGAGCGCGGCCAGTTGCTGCGGGCGCTGGCCAGTGACGCGATTCGCTCAGGCCTCGAGCGCCACTTCGGGGTGAAGCTGGCCTTTCAGAACTGTCACCGGGTGGCCGCGTTCCGGTTGAGCGCCGTCGACTCCGACATGTACCGCCGGTTCGTCTCGACCCGCGGTCAACTGCTCAATCAGTCACCCGAACTGCGTGACTGCTGATCATCACGGTGCCGGGTGGTCCGGCGAGCAGATCCAGGCACACCTGTTCATGCTCGCCGGGCACCGTGCCGGCGGCAGCCACGCCCAGGCCCTGTCGGACGCGCACTGTTACGGCCTGGCTGCGGAGAACGCCGGCTTCGCCGGTGTCTGGATCGCCGAGCACCACTTCATCTCCTACGGGGTGTGCCCCTCGGCAACGACCTTTGCCGCGCACCTGCTCGGGGCGACCCGCCGCATCACCGTCGGAACCGCCGCGTGTGTGCTGTCGGTTCGGCACCCGGTGAGCCTCGCCGAGGAGGCCGTGCTGCTCGATGAGTTGTCCGGTGGTCGATTTCGTCTGGCGATCGCGCGTGGCGGCCCATGGGTCGACGTCGAGGTCTTCGGCACCGGCGAAAATCGTTACACGCACGGCATGGCCGACGCGGTGGAGATCCTGCTGAGGTGGATGTCCGGAGCGGCAACGGTCGCCGGCGGGCTTCCAGGGTTGCTGGCCGGCACCCGAGAGCACGTTCGTCTCGACGGCGGCGAGTCCGGCCCGCCCGACATCGACGCCTACGTTCGTCAGTTGATCGCCGTCCACCCTGTCGGCTCCCCGCAACGGTGCCGGGCGGCCGTGGCGGCGGCCGCCACGCTTCCCGGCGTACGCCATCTGCTGTTCCTGGTCGAGGCGACCGGCGACCGGGCCACCACCCTGCACACCATCGGGCGGCTCAGCAGCGAGGTGCTGCACGGCCCATAGGGGCGGGAGTCCGGTGCAGTTCCACCGTTTCGCGTGGACCGGCGTGCGGCGGGGGTGTTCGAGTCCGAGGACGGTGGTCAGGCGGCGCAGGTGCCGCAGGTGCCAAAAACCTCCAGGGTGTGGCCGACGTCGGTGAAGCCGTGCTGGCTGGCGACCTGGTCGGCCCACCGCTCGACGGCCGGGCCGGCCACCTCGACCGTGCGGCCGCACTCGCGGCATACCAGGTGATGGTGGTGACGGCTCTGGCTGCACCGCCGGTACAGCTGCTCTCCCCCCGGCAACCTGGTGGAGTCGAGCTCGCCGGTGTCGACCAGCATCTGTAGCGTCCGGTAGACGGTGGTCAGGCCGACGCGTGCCTTGCGGTGTACGAGCATCTGGTGCAGCTGCTGGGCGCTGTGGAAGCCCTCGACCTCGCGCAGCAGCGCCAGCACCTCGGCGCGTTGGCGGGTGTTGCGGGTTACACCGGTCGTCGCCTCGGTCACCGTCCGCCGTCTCCGTTCGTCTCCGTGGCCGGCCCTGCTTCGGCCGGCGGCATCTTCGCTCGCGCCCACCGTGGGCCACCTGGCATCCGTACTCATTATGCATTGCGCATATGTTCAATAGTCACGCTGGCTCGGGGGGCGCCGCACTGACGGTACCCAGGCCTCGGGTGCGACCTGGGCAGGAACTCTGCCTGCCTGTCGCGCCTCGGCGGAAACGCCCATGTGACGCCGGCGCGCAGTTTGGTCACGGCCTGGTCACAACGTCTCGCGCGCTTAGTGACAATGGCTTTCGATGGGCGGAGGATCCCCTTCAGTCGCGCCCGTCACCGGGCGCTCGCTCTGGGAGGAATCCGCCCGTGAGACACACAACCCCGTGGGGCAGGCGGAGCTTCGCCGCCCTGCTCGCGTCCACCGTGGCCACCGGTGCGGTCGCGTTGACCGGCGTGAACCCGGCAACGGCCGAACCTGCGGCGACGCCGGCCCCGGCGCCGGAGGCGCCCAAGGAGTCGCCCGCCGAGGCGCTCGGCAGCCACGACGCCGAACTGCTCGCCGACGCACAGTCGCAACGCAAGCCGGCGGTGACCCTGATCATCGCCACCGACAAGGGCAAGGCCGACGAGGTCACCGCCGAGGTCCGCAAGCTCGGCGGCACGGTCACCCACCGGGTCGACCAGGTCGGCTACCTGCTGGCGCAGGTCCCGACGGACAAGGTCGTCAAGACCGCCAAGCTGCCCGGCGTGTCGGCGGTGGACCTGAACGAGTCGATCAAGTTGCCGAACCCGCGGTCGGAGTCCCTGCCGGGCAAGCGGGTCAGCGCGCAGGCGAAGCTGTCCGGCCCCGGCGCGTCCACTCCGGCGAACAACCCCTACATGCCGACTGGGGAGACCGGCGCGGTGGCGTTCAAGCATGCGCATCCGACCTGGGACGGCCGGGGCGTGACGATCGGCATCATGGATTCCGGCGTCGACCTGGACAACCCAGCCCTGCGGACCACCTCCACCGGCGAGCGGAAGATCGTCGACTGGGTCACCGCCACCGACCCGCTGCTGGAGGGGGACCTGACCTGGCGGGCCATGCGCACCGCGGTGACCGGCCCCACCTTCACCGCCGCAGGCCGGCAGTGGACCGCCCCGGCCGGCACCTGGCGGTTCAACATCTTCAACGAGAACATCACCGAGGGCAGCGAGCCCGGTGGCGACGTCAACCGCGACGGTGACACCGCCGACAGCTTCGGCATCCTCTACGACCCGGCCAGCCACGACATCCGCGTCGACTCCGACCAGGACGGTGACTTCACCGACAACCCGGTGATGCGCCCCTACCGGGAGCGCTTCGACCTCGGACACTTCGGCGCCGACAACCCGGCCACCCCGGTACGCGACCAGATGCCGTTCGTCGTCGAATACCGCGAGGACGTCGACCTGAGCCCGGCGGGCCTGCCCGGCCAGACCGCCGACTTCGTCAACATCGGCATCGTCGAGGACGCGCACGGCTCGCACGTCGCCGGCATCACCGCCGCCAGCGACATGCTCGGCAACACCGATTTCGACGGCGCCGCACCCGGCGCCAAGCTGGTCTCCGCCCGCGCCTGCACCTGGGGCGGCGGCTGCACCGCCGCGGCCCTGACCACCGGCATGGTCGACCTGGTGGTCAACCGCAAGGTGGACGTGGTGAACATGTCCATCGGCGGCCTGCCGGCGCTCAACGACGGCAACAACGCCCGCGCCGAGCTCTACGACCGGCTGATCGATGACTACGGCGTGCAGATGTTCATCTCCGCCGGCAACTCGGGCCCCGGCGTCAACACCGTCGGCGACCCGTCGGTGGCCGACAACGTGGTCAGTGTCGCCTCCAGCATCAGCCGGGAGAGCTGGCTGGCCAACTACGGCTCGGTCACCCGCCGGCCGTACCAGCTGCACCCCTTCTCCTCCCGCGGGCCGCGTGAGGACGGCGGGTTCAAGCCCACCATCACCGCCCCGGGATCGGCGATCTCCACCACCCCGCTGTGGCAGGCCGGCTCCCCGGTCGCCGAGGCCGGCTACTCGCTGCCGCCCGGCTACGCCATGTTCCAGGGCACGTCGATGGCCTCCCCGCAGGCCACCGGCGGGGCCGCGCTGCTGCTGTCGGCGGCCAGGGCCACCGGCACCGGCGTCACCCCGGCCGCACTGCGCCGCGCCATCGTCAGCTCCGCGACCTGGATCAAGGGCGAGCCGGCGTACGGGCAGGGCAACGGCCTGCTCGACGTGCCGGGCGCCTGGAAGCTGCTGGCCAAGCCGGCCACCCCGCGCAGCTACACCGCCGACGCGCCGGTGTGCACCCCGATCTCGGACTTCCTGGCCACCCCCGGCCGGGGCACGGGCATCTACAACCGCTGCGCCCCAGGGCAGGGCGGACAGAAGGCCGGCCAGGCGCGCACCTACCAGCTGAAGATCACCCGCACCAGCGGACCGGCCGGCGTGATCCGACACAGCCTGGTGTGGCGTGGCAACGACGGGACCTTCCGCGCCCCGAAGTCGGTGGACCTGCCGCTGAACAGGACGGTGTCGATTCCGGTGACGGCCACCCCGAAGGCCGGCGCGCACGGCGCCATTCTGCGTATCGACGACCCGAAGACCAAGATGATGGACTTCGAGGTGCTCAACACGGTCGTCACCGCCGCGCAGCCGACCAAGCCGGCGTACCGCTTCTCGGCTGCGGGCAGCGTGGACCGCAACTCGACCACCAGCTTCTTCGTCGCTGTGCCGGAGGGGGCGGCGGCGCTGCAGGTGAACCTGTCGGGCATCGCCACCGGCTCGCAGACCCGCTTCATCGCCATCAACCCCTACGGCGTGCCGGTGGAGAGCACCGCCAGCACCGCCTGCTACACCAACTACTCCGACGCGGCGGCCTGCAAGCCGCAGGAGCGGGACTACGCCAACCCGCTGCCCGGGGTATGGGAGATCGAGGTGGAGGCCCGGCGCACCTCGCCGGCATTGAACAACCCGTTCCAGCTGGCCGCACGGGTGCAGGGCGTCACCGTCGAGCCCGCCGTGGTGACCCTGCCCAGCGTGACCGCCGGTGAGTCCACCCCGGTCACCTGGACCGTCACCAACACCTTCGGCCCGGTCGCGATCAGCGGCCGGGGCGGCCCGCTGGGCAGCTCCGCCTCCTCCCGCGAGACGATCGCCGACGGGCAGCGCAAGACCTACACCGTCGAGGTGCCGGCCGGGGCGACCCGGCTGGACGTGGCCATCGGCAACACCAGTGACCTCGGCGCGGACCTGGACCTGACCGTGCTGCGCGACGGCGAGCAGGTCGGCCAGTCCGCCGACGGCGACTCGGAAGAGTCGGTGTCCATCCCGAACCCGGAGCCCGGCACGTACACGGTGCAGGTCGACGGCTACGCCGTCCCGGCGGGCACCACCGCCTTCGACTACCGGGACGTGTTCTACTCCCCGGCCCTGGGCGAGGTGACCGCCCCGGGCACGGTGGTGTCCCTGGCCAACGGGGCCAGCGCCACCATCACCGGCACGGTCACGGTCAACGCCGCTCCGGCTGCCGGCCGGCAGCTGTTCGGTGAGCTGAACCTGGTCACCGACGAAGGCGCGGTCGTCGGCCGCGGCGCGGTGTCCATCGGCACCGTGAACTGACCGATATGCGCGATGCCCGTCCTCGGCTCTTCACGAGGGCGGGCATCGCCGCGTCAATGGCAGCGCGTAACTGTGGGATCACAGTAAGATACGGGCCGTTGAAGTGAGAGGTGATCCGCCTGAACACCACCGATTCGGCCGCACCCACCCTGCCCGAGCCGCAGATTTCCACCGTTCCGGTTGCCGAACCCGAGGCGCCCGACCGCGAGCGGATGGTCGGCTCGACCGAGGTGCTGTGTTTCCTGCTCATCCTCGTCGGCGTGCTCCACCGGCAGATCGCGTCGCTGGTCACTGACCCGCGCCTGCAGACCTGGCTGACGGTGTTCGTGTCGGTGATGGTGCAGGCGGTGCCGTTCCTCGTCTTCGGGGTGGTGCTGTCGGCTGTCATCGCGGTGTTCGTGCCCCGCTCGTTCTGGGCCCGGGCCCTGCCCCGTCACCCCGCGCTCGCGGTTCCGGTCGCCGGCATGGCGGGAGTGGTCCTGCCCGGCTGCGAGTGCGGCTCCGTGCCCATCGCGGGCTCGCTGATCCGCCGCGGCGTCACCCCCGCCGCGGCGCTGGCGTTCCTGCTCGCCGCGCCGGCGATCAACCCGATCGTGCTCACCGCCACCGCGATCGCCTTTCCCCGCAACCCGGAGATGGTCGCCGCCCGCGGCGGCGCCAGCCTCCTGGTCGCCATGCTGGTGGGGTGGCTGTGGCTACGGGTGGGCCGCGCGGACTGGATCCGCCTGCCGCACCGCGCCCACCTCGACGGGCTACCCCGGATGACCGCGTTCTGGACGGCCTGCCGGCACGACGTCATCCACGCCGGCGGTTTCCTCGTCGTCGGCGCCATGGCCGCGGCGACGATCAACGTGGTCGTACCGCAGCAGTTCCTGCACGACCTCGCGGCCCGGCCGGTGGTGTCGGTCCTCGCCCTCGCCGCGCTGGCGGTGCTGCTGTCCATCTGCTCCGAGGCCGACGCGTTCGTCGCCGCCTCGCTGTCCCAGTTCTCCCTGACCGCCCGACTGGCCTTCCTCGTGGTCGGCCCGATGGTCGACCTCAAGCTGGTGTCCATGCAGGCCGGCATCTTCGGTCGGCGGTTCGCCGTCCGGTTCGCCCCGGCCACCTTCGCCCTCGCCGTGCTCGTCGCGGCCACATTCGGGACGGTGATCTGGTGAGTCGCGGTACCCAGGCGGTGGTGCTGGTCTTCCTCGGCGGCGCGGTCCTGCGCGCCAGCCTTACCGATCTGTACCTGCGCTACGTCAAGCAGGGGCTGCGACCCTTCCTCATCGCCGCCGGCCTGCTGCTGGTCATCACCGCGCTGGTGGCCCTCGTGCAGGAACTGCGCCACCTCAACCGACCCGAGGACCCGCCGGACGGCGACGGGCACGGCCACGCCCGTTCGGGTCCCGTGGTCGGGTGGATGCTGCTGCTACCGGCGCTCGCGCTGCTCTTCGTCGTACCGCCGGCGCTCGGCGCCGACACCGCCGCCCGCGCCGGCTCCGCCCTGACCGACGACCGGGACATCGCCTACCCGCCCCTGCCACCCGGCGACCCGGCCGAGTTGACCCTCCTCGACTACGGCTTCCGCGCCGTCTACGACGACGGACGCACGCTGCAGGGCCGGCGCCTCCAGTTGACCGGCTTCCTCGCCCCCGGCCCGGACGGCGAGCCCATGCTCGCCCGCATCATGTTGTCCTGCTGCGCCGCCGACGGCATCCCCGTCAAAATCGGCCTGCGCGGCGACGTACCCCACGAAACGGCGAACACCTGGGTACGCTCCACCGGCCGGTGGATCCCGCACACCGCCAAGGACCCCGTCAACGACGCCGACGTGCCCTACTTCCAGGTGGAGACCTGGGAGAAGATCCCCGCGCCCGCGGAGCCGTACGAGTAGGCACCCGGTTGTTCCGCCCGGCCCGCCTGCGCCATGCTGAATCCTCCTGAGGCTCGCCGTAGCGTCCAGTCGGTGCGTCCCGCCCCGCCGAGGAGTGTCCCGTGTCCCACGCCCACCCGCAGGAAGGTCAGCCGGCGTACCCCGTACGGCGCAGGCTGACCCTGCTGCTCCTGATTCCCGCGGTGCTGCTCACCGCCGTGGGCATGCTGTTGCTCTGGCCGCACTCCCCAGCCCAGGTGGAGGCCACCGACGAGCCGCCCCGGGTCCTCGGACAGGTCCGCGCCGTCGCACCTGAGCCGTGCCCGCCGACAGCGGGCGAGAGCGATGAAGCGCCAGGGCCGACCACCGGGTGCGGCTCGGTCAGGGTCACCCTCACCAGCGGCCGGGAGGCCGGCACCGACGTCAGCACCGACATCCCGTCCGGTCCCGGGGCGCCCCGGCTGCACGTCGGCGACAAGATCACCCTGCTCCTGCTCGACGATCCCACCGGCGGCGGCAAGAGCTACGTGGTCGTCGACTTCCAGCGTTCCCACCAGCTGTGGCTGCTCGGCGCGGCTTTCGCTCTCGCCATCATCGCGTTCGCCCGGTGGCGGGGCGTCACCGCGTTGGCCGGCCTCGCCGTGACCTTCGCCGTCCTGCTGCTGTTCATCATCCCCGCCATCCTCGACGGCCGGTCACCGGTGCTGGTCGCCGTCGTCGGCTCCGCCGCCATCATGCTCACCGTTCTCTACCTGACCCACGGCTTCACCACGACCACCTCGGTGGCGGTCGCCGGCACCCTCGTCAGCCTCACCATCACCGCCCTGCTGTCCGCGGTGGCCACCGCCGGCACCCACCTGTCGGGGATCGCCGACGAAACGGCCAGTTACCTGTCCATCGCCTACCAGAACGTCGACATGCGGGGTCTGCTGCTCGCCGGCATCGTCATCGGCTCCCTCGGCGTGCTCGACGACATCACCGTCACCCAGTCGGCCACCGTCGCCGAACTGGCCGCGGCCAATCCCTCCTACCGCTTCCGCGAGCTCTACCGGGCGGGCACCCGCATCGGTCGGGCCCACATCGCCTCGGTCATCAACACCATCGTGCTGGCCTACGCCGGCGCGTCGCTGCCGCTGATGCTGCTCTTCGCCGCCGGCAACACCCCCTTCGGCGAACTGCTCACCGGCGAACTGGTCGCCCAGGAGCTCGTCCGCAGCGCCGTGGGCACCATCGGCCTGATCACCGCCGTGCCGATCACCACCGCCCTGGCGGCCCTGCTCGCCAGCCGGGCGAGGAGCATTGCGGCCGACGCCGCGCCCCGGCCGCCGGAACCACGGTCGACGCCGCCGCGTGAGGACGCCTGGGTCGCCTTCGCCGAACGAGACCACCGGTGGTGACCGACCAGTCGAGCCGGCCTGGGGCGTTCCCCGGGCACACCAGATTCGTCGATGCCGTCGGGGATGAGGCGGGACCGCTCACGCAGGCCGGGGGAGGTACGGGCCGGTAGCGGTCTCGGCGATGGTGATGCGGGCGGTGGTGGTCAGCACGATGCCGCCGTCGGAGGTCTGCGCCTGCCTGAGGGCCGCTGCGGCGTCCGCCGTCGCGGCGGGCAGACGTTCTTGGGGGATGTGCCGCAGCAGTGCCCGCCCTCCGTGCGACCAGATCCGCGGTGAAGGCCAGGTCCTGGGCGCCCAGGGTGCTGATCCCGAGTCGGCCTTCGGCCGGAGCAGCCGCGCGTAGGCGGAGAGGGCGCCCGGCGGGTCCGGGAGGAGGACGACGACAAGTCCCGCGAGGACCACGTCGAACGACGCCGCCGGCAGCTCCGGCGCCTGGGCGTCCCCGAGGCGTACGCTCACGTGGCGCATGTCGGCCTTCGCCACGTCCTGCCGCGTCAGCTCGACCATGCCGGGTGCGAGATCGGTTCCGAGGACCTGGCCGGTGGGTCGGGTGGCCCGGGCCGCCGGGAACAGGACCGCTCCCCGGCCGCAGCCGACGTCGAGCACCCGGCCGCCGGGCGGATGCTAGCGCGGCGGACGAGCTCGGCGCCGAAGGGGCGGAAGGACGTGACTCGGGTGCGGTCGTAGGTCGATGCGGCCTGGTCGAAGACCTCGACCACGGCCGAGTCGGCCCTGTTGCTCGCCATACCGATTATCCCTGCTGGTCGAGGCGCCTGCGGGAATGTGCCCGGCCGGCGCGGCGCCCGAGGGGGTGAGGGCTCCGCGCCGGCCGGATCATTGGCGGGCGACGCCCGCGGGGCGTTCGTCGCCCCTGGCAACGTCAACGTGCTGTCAGGGCAGGACTTCGAAGGTGAAGGTCTTGGCGCCGGAGGTGACGGTGGCGCCGTTGGCGGCGAGTTTGCCGGTGACCTCGAAGGTGACGGCGTAGGTGCCGGCGGCGTCGAAGCCCCAGTTGGCGTGGGCGTGGGTGTTGCGGTTGACGTTCAGGCTGTCGGGCAGTCCGTTGCCGCTGTCGAACAGCACAGTCGGGACGCCGCCGGAGACGGTGTAGATGCTGAAGCCCGCCGGTCCGGAGACGCTGGTGAGCTTGAACGTGACCCGGTTGTTCTGGAAGACGCCGATGGGCACCTCGGTGGTGTTCCAGCCGGCCCAGAGCAGCCCGGCGGTGTTGGCCTGCGGCAGCACCCAGGCTTGGCCTCCGGTGCCGAGGAACGACCAGGCCGAGCCGCTCGGCACGGTGATCTTGGCGGTGTTCGGCACCCGGAAGAGGACGTCGGAGGGGTTGCGTTCGATGTCGGTGGTGCCGGTGCCGTCGAGAACGTTGACGGTGAGCGCGCCGGCGGCGTAGTCGACGTCGATGACGTCGACGTGTCCGCTGGTGAGCACCACCGGCGCCGCGGCGACGGGCGTGGTGGTGCCGGCGAGCAGCGCGGCGGACAGGAGAAGACCCGCGAGGACACGGTTGCGGATACGCATCGCGGTCATGCCTTCACGGTGAAGCGCAGCGTGGCGGGGGCGGAGGTGACCTGCTGGCCGGTGGCGGCCAGGGTGCCGGTGGCGCGGAAGGTCACGCAGTAGGTGCCGGCCTTGTCGAACGCCCAGTTGGCGTGCGTGTGGTCGCCGGCGGTCAGGGTGAGGGCGTCGGGGAGCCCGTCCCCGCTGTCGGCCAGGATGCTCGGCTGGCCCACGGCGTTCTCGGTGTAGATGGCGAGCTGGCCCGGACCGGCGACCGATCGGACGGAGAGCGTCAGCGAGTCGTTGGTGAAGACGCCGGCCTGGATCTCCTCGGCGGCGATGCCCGGCCAGATCAGATCGGTGTTCTGGATTTCCGGCAGGATCCAGACCTTGGACACGCCCGGCGTGCCGAGGAACGCGAAGGCAGGATCGGCGGGGACGGTGACCCTGGCCTGGCGCCTGACGACCAGGTTGACCTCGTCGGCGCCGTACTCGACGTCGTTGTCCTCGTCGTGGACGCCGATCTCGAGCGCCCCGGCCTCGTAGGCCACGTCGACGACGTCGAGGTGGCCGGCGTTGAGCACCACGGTGGACGTGGTTGCGGCCTGTGCGGGCAGGGCCGTGGCGACCAGCGCCACGCCCAGGACACCCGATGCCAGTAGATGGCGGACGGTACTACGCACGAAGAGTCTCCTCTCCCTCGGTGATCCCCAATGGACCACCGCTTGATGAAAATGATAGTCGTTTTAGTTGGTGAGGGCTAGGGATGCCGCGCCCGGGATGGCGGAATGCGCAACCCAGGCGCGGCGTCGTCATCCGCCTACCCGACAGTGGGTGATGGACCTACCCGAGCAGGGTTGGACCGTTGCTCGGGCTGCGGGTCGTCGGTCGGTTCCTGGCCGCCCGGGCGTCGCCATCGCCTCACCAACAGGCCGTGCCGGGGGGCGAGCAGCCAGGCGGTGAGGAAGACGGCGGTGGCAACCAGGACGATGGTGCCGCCGACCGGCGTGTCGTAGCTCCAGGACAGGTACAGCCCGACTACCGCCGACGCGCCGCCGATCACGGGGGCGAGCAGCATCATCACGCCGAGTCGGTCGGTGAGCAGGCGGGCCGCCGCGGCGGGCGTGATCAGCAGAGCAAGGACGAGGATGTTGCCGATGGTCTGCAGGGAGATCACCACGGCCAGGGTCACCAGGACGTAGAGGGCGATGTCCAGCCAGAAGACCGGCAGCCCCATGGAACGGGACATCTCGCGGTCCAGGCAGACCGCGACGAACTCCTTGTGCAGCGCCAGCACCAGGCCGAGGATGAGCAGGCCCGCACCCGCCACGAGGTACAGGTCCCGGTCGGGGATGCCGGTGATCGAGCCGAACAGGAACTGTTGCAGCGAGCCGGCGTAGCCGGGCGCCTGTGAGATGATCACGATGCCGAGGGCGAACGTGGCGACCAGGAAGACGCCGATCAGCGAGTCCTCCTTGACGCGCCGGTTCTGCGAGAAGATCGCGATCAGCAGCGCGGTGGCGACACCGGCCACGGCGCCGCCCAGCACCAGGCTGCCCTGCAGGACGAAGGCGACCGCGATGCCCGGGAAGACCGCGTGTGCCACGGCGTCGCCGATGAAGGCCATGCCCCGCAGGACGACGTAGCAGCCGACGACGCCGCAGACGATGCTGGACATGACCGCGATCGCCAGCGCCTTGGGCAGGAACGCGAGGTCAGGGTTGAGCAGGTCGGTGAGAAAATCCGTGATCGACATCAGGCCGCCCTCACGAGCTTCAGCAACGGGGAGGTCGCGCTCACCCCGAAGGTCTCGGTCCACAGCTCGGCGTCCTGCAGGTCCGACGGGCGCCCGTCGGCGATGATCCGGCGGTTGAGCAGGACCAGCCGGGTGCAGGAGTCCACCGCCGCGACGAGGTCGTGGGTGGTCATCAGCACGGCACGGCCCTCCCGCGCGAGGCTGGTGAACAACTCGCCCAGTAGCTCCTGGGTGGGCATGTCCAGTCCGGTGAACGGCTCGTCGAGCAGCAGGATGCTCGGCCCGAGCGCGAGGGCACGAGCGACCAGGACGCGTTGGCGTTGCCCACCGGACAGCTCTCCCACCGGCCGGCGGCGCAGCCCGGTGAGCTGCACCCGGTCCAGCGCGTCACCGACCGCCCGCCAGTCGTCCACGCCGGGACGGCGGAGCATGCCCATGCGGCCGGTACGCCCGCTCATCACGACGTGTTCGACAGAGATCGGGAAGTCCCAGTTGAACTCGTGGCGCTGGGGGACGTAGCCGATCCCCGACCGGCCGGGACGCGCCGGCTTGCCCTCCACCAGCACCCGGCCGCCGCGGATGCGGATCAGCGCGAGAACGGCCCGCAGCAGGGTGGTCTTCCCGGCGCCGTTGGGCCCGAGCAGCCCCACCAGTTCACCCCGATCCAGGTGGAGCCGCACATCTCGTAGCACCGGCCGGCCGCCGAGATCCACGTCCAGCTGTTCGATCTCCAGCGCTCTCACGGTCGCCCCTCCGACTGCGTGTCGCGTTCCCGTTCGGCGCGCCGTCGGGCGGCGCGACCACGCAACAGCAGGAGGACCAGGCCGACGGCGAGCAGAACGGCCGCGCCGGTCAGTGCCATGAGGAGCAGGGTCGGGGAGTTGCCGGCCGGCTCGCCGGCCTCGGCCCGGTCCCCGCCGGGCGATGCCTGGTCGACCGGCACCGGGATGTCCGCCTTGGCGGCGAATGCCTCGTCGGTGCTGGTGCCGTCTCCCACCGCGAAGCGCAGCGTGCCGGTGGCCGAGGCCTTGCCTCCGGTGATCAGATCGGCCCACATCTGCACCGCGACCAGGTAGATGCCGGGCTCGCTGAAGACCCAGTTGGCGTGGGTGTGCGTGTTGACCTCGGCCCAGAACGGCTGGGCCTTGGAGTCGACGGATCGCCACAGCGGCTTGGGTGGGGCGAAGTTGCCCGACTGGAGGTATGTCGTGAGGGTTCCCGGACCGCGTACGCCGAGCAGGGTCAGCGTGACACCCCGGTCGACGGTCTGCATCACGCGGGGATCCTGGGTGTTCCAGCCGAGCCAGACCACCTCCTGGTTCTGCGTCTGCGGCACCACGTACACCCGCTTGCCGGCGTCGACGCCGAGGAAGGCGTACGCCGGATCGTCCGGGACGGTCTGCAGCGCGGCGTCGGACACGCGAAGCAGGGTCTCGTCGGGCTTCCGCCACACCGGTCGCGCCTGCGTGCCGTCATGGATCAGCACGGACCACCGGTTGTCGACGTAGCGGGGGCCGATGTCGACATGCCCGGCGGTGAGGGTCGCCCGGCCGTTGACCAGGGGCTGGTCCGGCGCGATCGACTGGCTCAGACCGGGCGTCGGCTCTTCGGCCCGCGCGGGAGTCGGCGCCGTGGCGAGCACGACCACCGTCGCGAGGGCACATCGCATGATCGCCGTGGTCGCGCCGCGACGGCGCGCCGGTCCTGCCGTCACTGGTTCCTCCCCTGCTTCGTCGTGGTCAGGCAGTCGCGCAGCGATTCGGCGTTGAACCGCATCATGTCCGGGTAGGTGGTGACGTCGCGGTCGAAGGTGTCGCCGTAGATCTGGCACACCCGTAGCCCTTCTTCCCGGGCCACCTCGGTCAGCGTGCTGCTACGGGCGGCCAGGTTCGGTTCCAGGAACACGGCGGGAATCTCCAGGTTGCGGATTGTCTGAGTGAGTCGGCGGCGGTCGGCCAGGCTGGGCTCGGCGGCGGGGTTCGGAGTGACGAAGCCGGAGATCTGGACCCCGTACGCCTGACCCAGGTAACCGAACGCGTCATGGGTGGTGACCAGGTGACGTCGCGACGGTGGGATCTGGGCGATGGTGTCCCGCACATACGCGTCGAGCTTCTCCAGCTCACCGATGTAGGCCGAGGCGTTGGTGCGGTAGACCGCCGCGCCCTGCGGGTCGGCGTCGATCAGGGTGTCCCGGATCAGCTCCACATAGGAGATCGCATTGCGGACGTTCTGCCACAGGTGCGGGTCGATCTCACCGTGCACATGCTTGCCGAGAACCGCCTGCGGCAGCTGGTAGATCTTGGCGCCGGGTCGGCCGAGGAAGCGGAATCTCCGGTCCCCGGGCACCTCCCGCAGTGCCTTGTTCGGCACCTCGATCACGGTGCCCGCCGGGTCGTACACCCGCTGGTTCGCCTCCCCGCTGCCCTCCGGGTCGGCGAACAGGTAGAGCCGCCGCTGGTCGAGGTCGACGCTCAGATCGGCGTGCCCGGAGTTGAGCACCGTCGCGCCGGCCATGCCCGGCACCGAGTGCGGGTCGACTCCGACGGCGAAGGTGAACTCCTGCTCGCCCAAGGGGACCGGCGCCGTCTCCGGGTCGACGGCCAGCTGCGCCCGCATGGTCAGCCGGTAGACGCCCGGCTCGGTGAACGCCCAGCTCATGTGGGTGTGCGCATCCGGGGGCAGGGTGGCAGTGTCGTCTCGGAAGCCGTTGGCGGGATCGAAGCCGTCGGCGGAGTCGACGTAGAACGACGGGTTGCCGAACGACTCGGTCAGGTAGGCGACGATCCGTCCCGGCCCGCTCGCGGCGGTGGCGCTGAGCAGCACGTCGGAGGACCGGTTCGCCCCCTGCGCCGCGCCGGTGCCGCGCACCCGCATGCCCAGCCAGATGGTGTCCAGCGACACGTCCTCCACGAGCGGGATGATCTCCGCCGCGTACTTCACCGCCCCCTCGGCCAGCGAGATGTTCGGTACGCCGTCGCGCAGGTTCGCATCCAGCGCCTTGATGACGGCCTGCTCCTCCAGCAGCAGGTAGTTGCTGAACGCGACGTCGGCGTAGACGACATCACGGATGTCCCGCAGCGACGGCTCGTAGCTGTGCGGATCGGCCCCGTCCGGCACCAGCGAACTCGCCGCGACCCGGTCGCCGCCGACGTGACTCACCAGGTCCCGCAGGATCCCGGTCGTGGTGACGACCTGGAGCCGCTCGTCGTGCGCGCTCAACGCCACCTCGGACCGGCAGCCGGCGATCAGCACCGCGATCACCAGAGGCAGCACCATCAGCCGCAGGCGCGGGCCGGTCCGGGTGGTGGACGGGTGAGGAAGGCCGATGTGGGGATCAGGCATCCTTATGGGCCCTCCCTCGACGTCGCTGGGCCATCGTCATCGCTCGTTCCCGATTGCCGCGTCGGCGAGGCCGGTGCGGCGGCGACGGGTCAGCAGCACCAGCAGGACCCCCACGGCCACGAGGGTGAGACCGGCCGCGCCGGCCGGCAGCAACCACCCCGCACCGGTGCGCGGCAGCAGCCCGCCACCGGCCTGCTGTCCACCACCGTCGCCGTTCCCGCCCCCGTCAGCGTCATCGCTGCCCGAGCCACTCCCGCCCGGCCCGAAGCCGCTGTTCGGGTCGGTGCTGTCACCGACGGCGATGGTGAGCGTCTTCGTGTCGGTGACCGCCTTGCCGGCGGTGGTGGTGCCGCTCATCTGCACCGCGAGGCGGTACAGACCGGGTTTGCCGAACGCCCAGTTGCCGTGCGTGTGGGTGTTGAGCGGGATGTCCAGCTTCTGCGGGAACGGCTTGGCGGAGTCGAACAGTACGTCGGCCTTGCCGAACGATCCGGTCAGGAACAGGGCGAACCGGCCGGGCCCGTTGACTCCCTTCAGCGTCCAGGTGACGGTGCCCTTGACACCCGACACCACGGACTCGTGCTGGGTGTTCCAGCCGGGCCAGACGAGACCCGCCTGCTGGGTCTGTGGCAGCAGCCACACGGTGTCGCCCTGCTTGCCGAGGAAGTCGGCTCCGGCGGGCACAGTAATCCTCGCCTTGTCCTTCACCTGGAGGACCACGTCGGCGAGTTCCCGCCACACCGCAGGGCTGGACCGGTCGTCCTTGATCCGGATCGTCCACGTGTCGCCGGACAGCTGCGGGCCCATGTCGACGTGCCCGTCGGCGATCACCTGGCGGGAACCGGCCGCCGGGGCGGCGGCGGCCTTCGCGGCGGGCGCTGCGGCCTTGGCGGCGGCGGGTGGTGCGGCCGCGGCCACCGGCTTCGGCTCGGCGGCGGGCGCGGCAAACGGCTGTGCCGCCGGCTGTCCGGCGGGCCGCGCCGCCTGCTTCGGCGGTGCGGCCGGCGGGGCCTGCTCGGCCGGCCTGATCACGGGCACCGCAACCCGGTACGTCGCCTCGGTGCTCACGGTGCGGCCGGAGCGCAGGACGGCCGAGCCGGTCAGGGTGAGCCGGTAGTCACCGGCCGCGTCGAAGGCCCAGACCACGCCGCCGGTACGCGTACCCACCGGCAGCTGTGCCGACCGCTTGGCGCCGGGACGGCTGCCGAACAGCGGGGTCGCCGTGCCGAGGCCGGACAGGGTGTAGGCGGTGAAGGTTCCCGGCCCTTCGACCGAGCGCAGGGCGAGGGTCACGGTGTCGCCCTTGGTGACGCCAGGACGTACCCCCGTGGTGTCCAGGGCCGGGAACCCGGTGTCGCCGGCGGACAGTGACCACACGGCGTGTCCCGGCGACCCGAGGAAGGCGAACGATTTCCCGAGTGGCACCCGGCCGGCCAGGCCACCCGCGGGGCCGAGCACCACCTCAGCCGGGTCCTGCCCGGCGCTGCCACGCTCCACCCGCGCGGCGTCACGGAAGCGCAGCGACATCGAGTCGCCGTCGACGGCGACGGAGACGAGGTCGGCGCCGGCCGCGGTGACCGTGGCCGCCTCGGCGGCCGCCGGCGCCCCCGCGGTGGTCAGCGCCAGTGCGGCTACGGCAAGACCGGCGGCAGCGGCGCGCATGCTTGTCATCCTCATCGATTGCTCCCCAGGCGACGCATACTCATTCCCCGTCCTTCCCCGTGTGGTCGATAGCTGGCTGTCGGTTGGTGTGGCCCGGCCCGGGAAGCTCGGCTTCCGGCGTCGGGTGGTCCGGTGGCGTCCCGCTGTTGCTGTCGGCTCGGTGCTCCGGGTCACCGACTGTCGGAACCGCGGTTGTGTGCCCGTCTGCCTTTCCGCTGCCCGAGATGGCCTGGGCGCGGCCCTCCTCCCGGGCGGCCGCCACCGCCCGCGCGATCTGCCGCGTCCGACGGCGGCGTTCGCGGTCAGCCGGACCAGTGGGGGGACACCCGTCATGCGGACGGTGGTGGTGAGTTGGCCACCGGGCAGGATCTCCGGCAGGGCTGCCGCGTCGACGGACCGCTGACCGAGGCCGAACGGGCCGGCCGCGTCGAGGGTGGGCTGCCCGGTGAGCCGCATGTTGCCGGTGTTGCGGACGGTGAAGGTGGCGGTGAGCGTGCCACCGGCAAGGGGGTTGAGAGAGCCGGTGTGGCGCACCCGGAGGTTCTCGACGGCCAGTGCCGGTTGCAGCTCACCGGTCACCCGCAGGTAGATCCGCGCGCCGACCCGGTGATCGACGGCGACCTGTTTGCCCTGCGCGTCGGCCGCGGTGGCGGCGAGCGAGGCGACGATCCCTCCGCCGTGGTCCCCGGGCGTGGCGTTGCGCGGCACGGTGAGCGTGAACGGCACGTCCAGGCGGGACCTCGCCGGGATGGTCAGGGTGCGGCGGGTCAGGCGGACCCAGGCGCCGACATCGGTGGGCTGTTGGCCGCCGGCGAGCAGATCGAAGCCACCGTGCGCGGTGGTGAACGCGTCGCTGGCGTAGAGGGAGAGGGTGAGCGGGCGCGCCGAGTGGTTGGTGACCGCGACGTAGTCGGTCAGGGTGGCACCGGGGTCGAGCTTGTAGGTGAACGCCGGCCGGCCGTTCGGGCCTTTCGGGCTGGACGGGGCCACTCCCCAGGTCATGGCGGACGGAGGTGTCGGTGCGGGGGAGGCCGTAGCGGATGCCCCGGGGGTTGTCGCGGTGGTGGCGGTGACGGGTGGTGTCGGGGCCACGCCGAGCACGGCGATGCCGGTGGCAATGGCGGCGAGCAGGCGCATGGCGGAGCGGGGTCCCATTCCTGA
>NZ_WBKT01000064.1 GCF_008868175.1 Micromonospora sp. AMSO31t | reverse complement strand
CTACGCCGACTACCTGCCCGGTGACGGCTTCACGTTCCTGAACACGCGGCCCGGGCCCCAACGCCCGGCGGAGCCGAGCCGGCGGCCTACGCCTCCCTCCCCCCGGCCCCGGCTCGCGCGAGCCGCGCGTCGCCCCGGCGGGCCGACTCACGCTCTCCCCACCCGCTACCCGGGCCGTTGATCAAGAGGTTTGCGTCAGGATTCAGGCCATTCCTGACGCAAACTCCTTGATCAACGCCGCAGGGCGGAGGGCGGGCGCCGGCACCACGCCGCGCGCGGCGCGCCGCGCGGAAACGCGACGGGCGCCGCACCCCGAAGGGTGCGGCGCCCGTGCTCGGGTCGGCCTGGGTCAGCTCTTGTCGAGCCGGCCCTCGGTGTCCTCCTGGTACGTGGCGCCACCGTCGGACTCCGCGGTGAGCGGCTTGGCGCCGCCCTCCGGCGGGCCGGCCAGCGACTGACCCGCGGCAAGCTCGGGGAACTTGTGGTCGAACGCCGGCCGCTCGGAGCGGATCCGCGGCATCCGGTCGAAGTTCCGCAGCGGCGGCGGCGAGCTGGTGGCCCACTCGAGCGAGTTGCCGTGGCCCCACGGGTCGTCGACCTCGACCACCGGACCGGTCTTGTACGACTTCCAGCAGTTCCAGATGAACGGCAGGGTCGAGATGCCGGTGATGAAGGCGCCGACGGTGGACAGCGTGTTCAGGAACGTGAAGCCGTCACCGGGCAGGTAGTCGGCGTAGCGGCGGGGCATGCCCTCCGCGCCGAGCCAGTGCTGCACCAGGAACGTGGTGTGGAAACCGATCATGGTCAGCCAGAAGTGGATCTTGCCGAGCCGCTCGTCGAGCATCCGGCCGAACATCTTCGGGAACCAGAAGTAGATGCCGCCGAACACGGCGAACACGATGGTGCCGAAGAGCACGTAGTGGAAGTGCGCCACCACGAAGTACGAGTCGTGCAGGTGGAAGTCGAGCGGCGGGCTGGCCAGCAGCACACCGGTCAGGCCACCGAAGAGGAAGGTCACCAGGAAGCCGATCGCGAAGAGCATCGGCGTCTCGAAGGTGATCTGGCCCCGCCACATGGTGCCGATCCAGTTGAAGAACTTCATGCCGGTCGGCACGGCGATCAGGTAGCTCAGGAAGCTGAAGAACGGCAGCAGCACCTGGCCGGTGGCGAACATGTGGTGCGCCCACACGCTCATCGACAGGGCGGCGATGGCGATGGTGGCGGCGACCAGACCCTTGTAACCGAAGATCGGCTTCCGGGAGAACACCGGGATGATCTCGGTGATGATGCCGAAGAACGGCAGCGCGATGATGTAGACCTCGGGGTGCCCGAAGAACCAGAACAGGTGCTGCCAGAGCATCGGCCCGCCGGTGGCGGGGTCGTACACGTGCGCGCCGATCAGGCGGTCCGCGGCGAGCGCGAACAGCGCGGCGGCCAGCAGCGGGAAGACCAGGATCGCCAGCAGGCTGGTGACCAGCATGTTCCAGGTGAAGATCGGCATCCGGAACATGGTCATGCCGGGGGCGCGCAGGGTCAGGATCGTGGTGATCAGGTTGACCGCGCCGAGGATGGTGCCCAGACCGGAGATGGCCAGGCCGACAACCCACATGTTCGCGCCCACGCCCGGCGAGTGCTCGGCGGTGCTCAGCGGGGTGTAGGCCGTCCAGCCGAAGTCGGCCGCGCCGCCCGGGGCGATGAAACCGGCGGTGGCCATGGTGCCACCGAACAGGTACAGCCAGTAGGCGAAGGCGTTCAGGCGGGGGAACGACACGTCAGGCGCGCCGATCTGCAGCGGCACCACGTAGTTCGCGAAGGCGAACACGATCGGCGTCGCGAAGAACAGCAGCATGATCGTGCCGTGCATGGTGAAGAGCTGGTTGTACTGCTCGGGCGACAGGAACTGCAGGCCCGGCCGCGCCAGCTCGGCGCGCATGATCAGGGCCATGAGGCCACCGATCATGAAGAACGCGAACGCGGTGACCATGTACATGATCCCGATCTGCTTCGCGTCCGTGGTGCGCAGCAGCCGCGCGATTGCCGACCCCTTGACCGGCTCGCGGACCGGCCAGGGCCGGGTCACGACCGGCTTGGGTGCGACGGTGGTCACGAGTGGCCTCCGGTTCTGGGTTGTCCCGCTCGGCGCGCTCTTGATCTGCGCAGCCGTCATCCGCAAGGAGGATAGTCCCCGGTAGGTGGCCCCGCTTCGTGGGGTGGCGGCTACGATCACCGGCCCTTCTACAGCGGGCCGGTCAGCAGCCGGTAGTGCTCCTGGAAGATCCGTCCGCCGCGTCCGCGCAGCAACGGATCGCGCAGTGCCGGCGGCACGTCGCGGGTGCGGTTGCGGTCCCGGGTCCGGTCCCGCACCCAGCGGGTACGCGGGCGGCGGCGACTCTCGTACGCGAGCAGGGCGGCCTCGACGCTGCCGGCGGCCCGCAGCGACTCGGCGAGCACCACGGCGTCCTCCAGTGCCATGGCGGCGCCCTGGGAGAGCGTCGGCGCGGTGGCGTGAGCCGCGTCACCGACGAGCAGCACCCGACCATGGAACCAGCGTCCCAGCTCGACCTCCTCGGTGAGCTCCACGTCCACGGTCTCCAGGGCGGCGAGCACCTCGGGCACCGGCCCGCCGTAGTCGTCGAACAGCTCGTGCAGCCGGGCGAGCGGGTCGGCCGGCAGGCTGGTGCCGGCCTCGTCGGCGTAACAGTGCAGCCGGCCGGCGCCGAGCGGCACCACCAGGAAGCCGGCGCGCTGGCCGAGCAGTGCGGTCCAGTCGGCGACCCGGGGGCCGCCGCGCACCACGCTGCGGTAGACCACCTGGCCGGCGGGGCGGGGCGGGCCGCCGAGCGCGGCCAGGGTGCGCACCGCCGAGCGGGGCCCGTCGGCGCCGATGACCAGGTCGTACTCGCCGCTCGTGCCGTCGGTGAAGCCGACCGCGACGCCGCCGGGCAGCGGCTCGACGGTGGTGATCTCGGCGCCGTGCCGGACGGCGCCGCCGGCGCCGGTGAGCAGCACCCGGTGCAGCTCGGCGCGGGGCAGCGCGCGGCACTCCCCCACCCCGGCCCACAGCGTGTCGAGGTCGACCTCGCAGAGCGCCGCGCCGGTGGCGTCCAGGAAGCGCTGGCGGTGGATGACCTCGCCGAGGGGGCGTACCGGGCCGTCCAGGTCGAGCCGGCGCAGCGCGCGGGCCGCGTTGCCCGGGAGGTAGAGGCCGATGTCGGCGCGCTCGGTCGGGGGCAGCTTCTCGGTCACGTCGGGGCGGAACCCCGCCAGGCGCAGCGCCCGGGCCACGGCGAGACCGGCGATGCCCGCGCCGACGACGAGGATGCGCAGGGGGGAACCACCCATTGTTGGGTACGCCTCCGGAGGGGTTCGGAACGCGTTGGAGGCAAGACATTACTCGCCGCAACCAAGGGGCGGAAGTGCCCATCGGCCCCGGCGTGGAGGCCCGGTCAGCGACCGGGAGCCCTCCCACCGGCGGGAATCCCGCTCCGACCGGGGGACCCGGCCGGGCCGTCACATCAATCGACCCGACCGGAACGGTTGCGCTGGAGTTTCAGACATGTAAATGTGTTGGCGTAAGGGTGGGAGCGCTCCCGGCATCGCCCACCGACACGAATCGGAGCATCATGAAGCGTCCACTGAGGGCCCTCGCCGCGGCCGGCCTGCTGGCCGCCGGCTCCATCGTCGCCGTCGCGCTCGGCGGCACCGCCTCCGCCGACACCCAGATCTGCGAGCAGTACGGGTCGACCACAATCGGCGGAAAGTACGTCGTGCAGAACAACCGCTGGGGCACCAGCGCGCAGCAGTGCATCAACGTGACCTCCACCGGCTTCTCGATCACCCGTCAGGACGGGGTGGGGAACACCAGCGGCGCGCCGGTCTCGTACCCGTCGATCTTCGTGGGCTGCCACTACACGAACTGCTCGCCCGGCACCAACCTGCCGATCCAGGTGAAGAGCATCAGCAGCGCGCCGAGCAGCATCAGCTACACCTACGTGAGCGGCGCGGTCTACGACGCCGCGTACGACATCTGGCTCGACCCGACGCCGAAGAAGGACGGGGTCAGCCAGATGGAGATCATGGTCTGGTTCAACCGGCAGGGCCCGATCCAGCCGATCGGCTCGGTGGTCGGCACCGCCAGCGTCGCGGGCCGGACCTGGGAGGTCTGGCGGGGCAGCAACGGCTCGAACAACGTCATCTCGTACGTGGCGCCGTCCCCCATCACGAGCATGAGCTTCGACGCCATGGCGTTCATCAACGACACCCGGAGCCGGGGCGCGATCACCAGCGACTGGTACCTGACCAGCATCCAGGCCGGCTTCGAGCCGTGGCAGGGCGGCGTCGGCCTGGCCGTCAACTCGTTCTCGCAGAGCGTCAACACCGGCGGCACCACGCCGACCACCCCGCCGGCCACCACGCCGCCGCCGAGCACCCCGCCGCCGGGCAACGCGGCCTGCTCGGTGCGCTACGCCACCAACGTCTGGAACAACGGCTTCACCGCCGACGTGACGATCACCAACACCGGCTCCAGCGCCGTCAACGGCTGGACGCTGAACTACAACCTGCCCTCCGGGCAGACCATCACGGGCTCGTGGAACGCCACCGTGACGCAGAGCGGGTCCGCGGTGACCGCCCGGAACCTGAGCTACAACGGCACGCTGGCCCCCGGAGCCTCGACCAGCTTCGGCTACCAGGCCACGCTGAGCGGCGGATTCTCCACGCCCACCAGCTTCACCCTGAACGGCAGCACCTGCACCAGGGCGTGACACCCACCTGATCCCGGGGCGCGGTCCGCACGGGCCGCGCCCCGCCTCACGCTCGACGCCGCCGCTGGCCGTCAGCCGCCGAGGGCGTCGATGTCGCGCATCTCCTCGGCGGTGAGCGAGAAGCGGAACACGTCGGCGTTGACCCGGATCCGCTCCGGGGTGACCGACTTCGGGATGACCACGATCTCGTGGTCGATGTGCCAGCGCAGCACCACCTGGGCCGGCGAGACGTCGTGCGCCTGGGCGATCCGGACCAGCACCGGGTCGGAGAGGTCACTGGTCTTGAACGGGCTGTAGCCCTCCAGCACCACCCCGCGGTCCCGGTGCGCGGCGTGCACCTGCCGGTCGTACAGGGACGGGCTCCAGCGGATCTGGTTGACCGCCGGCGTCTCCTCGGTGGCCTGGATGAGCTCGTCGATCTGGCTGATGCTGTAGTTGCTCACCCCGACGGCCCGCGCCAGGTTCTCGTCCCGGGCCGCGAGCATCTCGCGCCAGACGGGGATGCTGTCGGCGGGCGAGGACGGCGGCCAGTGGATCAGCCACAGGTCGACGTGGTCGGTGTCGAGGGCGGCCAGGCTGGCCTCGATGGTCTCCCGTTCCCGGCCCACCCGGTCGGGCGGCAGCTTCGTGGTGATGAAGAGGTCCTCGCGGCGCAGCCCGCTCTCCGTGATCGCCCGGCCGACCTCCTTCTCGTTGCCGTACATCGTGGCGGTGTCGATGTGCCGGTAACCGGCGTCGAGGGCGGCGAGCACGGCGTCGTACCCGGCGTTGCCGGTGGCCTGCCAGGTGCCGAAGCCGAGCAGCGGCATCCGGACGTCGCCGGTGAGCGGGACGGTGGGCTGGTCGAGGTCCATACGGACGCTTCTACCCGTGATGGCCGCCGCCATGCCGGCGACCCGCCGAGCGGCGGCCGAATGGAACGGAAGAGGCAGGAACCGGGCGACGAGGCCGGACCTGCCGGAGAATGCGGGGGTGGCTGACCGGCTGGAGGAGTACCGGCGGAAACGGGACGCGGCGCGTACCCCGGAGCCGGTGCCGGAGGAGACCTCGGAGCGGAAGCGGGCCGCGCGGCGCAAGCCCCGGTTCGTCATCCAGCAGCACCACGCCCGGAGCCTGCACTGGGACCTGCGGCTGGAGCACGACGGCGTGCTGGCCTCCTGGGCGGTGCCGCGGGGGCTGCCCCGCGACCCGGGCCGCAACCACCTCGCCGTGCACACCGAGGACCACCCGATGGAGTACCTCACCTTCCACGGCGAGATCCCGGCCGGCGAGTACGGCGGCGGGAGGATGACCGTCCACGACACCGGCACCTACCGGGTGGAGAAGTGGCGCGACGACGAGGTGATCGTGGTCCTGGACGGCCGGCGGACGAAGGGGCGGTACGTGCTCTTCGCCACCGGGGGCCGGGGCCGGGACTGGATGGTCCGCCGCACCGACCCGGCGCCGGAGGGCTGGACGCCGATGCCCGAGCTGGTCCGGCCGATGCACACCACCCCCGGCAAGGGGCTGCCCAGGGACGAGGCCGCCTGGGGGTACGAGCTGCGCTGGGACGGGGTGCGGGCCATGGCGTACGTCTCCGGCGGTCGCCTGCGGCTGCTCGACGACTCCGACGAGGAGATCGGCGGGGCGTACCCGTGGCTGCGGGCGATGGCCGAGGAGTTGGCGCCGGTCGAGGCGGTGCTGGACGGCGTGCTGGTGCGGATCGACCCGGGCGGGCGGGTGAAGCCGCCGACGAAGCGCGACGGCCAGTTCCTCGCCGTCGACCTGCTCTGGCTGGAGGGCGTGACCAGCCTCGACGTCCCGTACGCGCAGCGCCGGGAACTGCTCGACGGTCTGGCGCTGACCGGCCCACACTGGCAGACTCCGCCGTGGTTCCCGGGGGTCGGCGCGGACGCCCTGCGGACCGCCCGCGAACAGGGGCTCCCGGGGGTGGTGGCCAAGCGCCTCGACTCCCCCTACGAGCCGGGTCGGCGCAGCCGGCACTGGCTGAGCCTCGACCCGAGCTGAGGAGCCTTGTGCACCTGACGCACCTGGAGTGCCCGCGCTGCGGCGACCAGCATCCGGCCGACCGGCTGCAGAACCTGTGCGGGTGCGGTTCCCCGCTGCTGGCCCGCTACGACCTGGCCGCCGTGGCCGCGGCGGTCACCCCCGAGCAGTTCGGGCTCCGCCCGGCCGACCTGTGGCGCTACCGGGAGCTGCTGCCGGTGGCCGATCCCCGCTTCGTCACCACGCTGGGCGAGGGCTGGACGCCGCTGCTGCGCGCGCCGGCCTACGGGCAGGAGATCGGGATCCCGGACCTGATCGTGAAGGACGAGGGGCTTACCCCGACCGGGTCGTTCAAGGCCCGGGGCGCGGCGGTCGGCGTGAGCCGGGCCCGTGAGCTGGGCGTCGAGCGGATCGCCATGCCGACCAACGGCAACGCCGGTGCGGCCTGGGCGACGTACGCGGCCCGGGCCGGGATGGGCGCCACCATCGCCATGCCGCTCGACGCGCCGACCATCTGTCGGCGGGAGTGCGTCGCCGCCGGGGCGGACCTGCGGCTGGTGGACGGCCTGATCAGCGACGCCGGCCGGTGGGTGGCCACGCTGGTCGCCGAGTCGGGCGGGCGGGTCTTCGACGCCGGCACGCTGCGCGAGCCGTACCGGCTCGAGGGCAAGAAGACCATGGGGTACGAGATCGTCGAGCAGCTCGGCTGGCAGGTGCCCGACGTGATCATCTATCCGACCGGGGGCGGCGTCGGGCTCATCGGCATCCACAAGGCGCTGCACGAGCTGCGCGAGCTGGGGTGGGTGGAGGACCGGCTGCCCCGCCTGGTCGCCGTGCAGTCCACCGGCTGCGCGCCGATCGTCCGGGCGTTCGCGTCCGGCGAGTCGCGGGCCACGCCGTGGGCGGACGCGCACACCCTGGCGTTCGGCATCACCGTGCCGGCCCCGCTCGGCGACGAGCTGATCCTGGCCGCGCTGCGGGAGAGCAGCGGCACCGCGATCGCCGTGGAGGACGCGGAGATCCTCGCCGACCTGCGTGACTTCGCCGCCCGGGAGGGGCTGCTGCTCTGCCCGGAGGGCGCGGCCTGCCTGACCGCCGCCCGGCAGTTGCGGGCCGGGGGCTGGATCCGGCCCGGCGAGCGGGTGGTGGTGTTGAACACCGGCGCGGGCCTCAAGTACCCGGAGACGGTGGACGTCTCGGGCGTGCCTACGGTGTGACGCGGGCGCCCCGGAGGCGGGTCGCCCGCGCCGGACCGCCGGCGGAGTCGCCGTCGGCGAAGGTGTCGGAGAAGACGGTGGCGGCGAAGGCCGACGGCACTGTCCCGGCGGCGAGCGGCGCCGCGGTGACCCCGGCGCCCGCCGCGAGCAGCAGCGGGCGTCGGAGCCGGGCACGTGAGATCTGCACGGTGGTCCTCCTTGAGGCACGTGGTGGTGGACCGCCACGGCGACAGGGCCGACGCCTGGCCGCGGGTCGGCGGCGGTCAGGAGGTGGGCGGCTCGTCCTCGCCGGCCTCCTCGGCCGCGTCGGCCTCCTCCTTGGTCCGGTGCACCGCCCCGTCGGCGTGCTCCGGCGGGCCGTACACCGTGTACAGCACCAGCGGGTTGGGGCCCGTGTTGACGAAGTTGTGCTTCGTGCCGGCCGGGACGACCACCAGGTCGCCCGCCACGACCTCCTTCTTCTCCCCGGCCACCCGCGCCTCGCCGGTGCCGCTGACGAAGGTCAGGATCTGGTCGATGTCCTCGTGGACCTCTTCGCCGATCTCCCCGCCCGCCGGGATCGTCATGATCACCAGCTGGGTGTGCTGGCCGGTCCACAGCACGCGGCGGAAGTCGGGGCTCTTCTCGGCGACGGTCGCGATCGTGAAATGCTCCATGGCCCGCTCATACCCGGTCCCCGCGCCGCTCACGCCGGGACTCGCAAATGGTGGAATTCCCCACCTATGCGGGGTTTGGATCCCCTCTGGACGGGCATGTGCGCTCACAAGACCGGTGCGGGCTGGGCCGGTCGAGCCAGGTCCCCGCTTTCGTACCGCCGTACGGCTGCGGTGGTGGGAGACGGCCAGAGCGCGGCGACGTTACGACCCAGGTCGGGCGGCGCCGTGCGCTCGTGTGCGCACCCGGTGCGCCCACCGGCACCCACCCAGCACCAGCGCCGCCGCGACGAACCCCAGCAGGTCGGCCCAGATCCCGCCGGCGGTCGTCCCGACCTGGTATGCCTCCACGCTGTAGAAGACCAGACCCGGGCCCGGTGCGCCGCCCGCCGGCCAGGCCGGCGGGGCCACGCCGAGCGCGGCCACCGCCGCGAGACCCAGGCCCAGGGTGACGGACACCGACCCCGACCGGACCAGAGCCACCAGGGCCAAGGTCACGAGCACGAGGTACGGCGGCAGCACGTCGGCCGCGTCGGGCGGCAGCACGTACGGGGGCAGGAGGGCGACGGAGTCACGGAACACGGCGAGCAGCCCGGCCAGCCCGGCCAGCGCGACGGCGACCGCTGTGCGACGCCGATCCGGCGCCCGCCTCGGCAGGGCGGACACGGCCACCGCGAGCCCGATCCCAGCGACGCCCCACAGGAGTCGGTCCCCGGTCCACCCTGGCTCGACCGGCGGCTCCCCAACCCAGAGGAACTGCCGCTCGCCGCTACCCGGACGGAGCGCCACGGCGACGGCGAGACCGGCCACCGCCAGCCCGTACCGGGCGCGCCGGGGCAGGTCGGGTGCGGCCAGGGCGGCGCCGGCCAGGGCGCACCAGGCGAGGGCCTGCGCGGCCGGGAGCAGCGGCTGGGCGAACCAGCGCCCGACCAGGTGGGCGAGGGCCAGCAGGATCGCGGCCGCGACGAACAGGCGGTGGGGACGCACCGCGCGATGCTGCCACAGGGACCCGACCGCGTGGGGTCAGGCGAGAACGGCCAGGTGGAACGGGCGGTCGGTGTGGCCGCTCGCGGCGTACGTCTCGACGAAGACCGCGTTGGGGATGCCGGTCCGCGGCGCCACGGTGATCGCCCCCTGCGGGGCCAGGCCGCCCGCCGCCGGGCCCACGGTGCCGATGTACGCGGCGCCGGCGACGTCCTGGTCGAAGCCGACCTGGTACATCCCGGTCGCCAGCCGGGTGGCCGAGGTGGCGCCGAGACCCCGGACCAGGGCGCCGGTCGCGTCGACCACGGCGAACAGGACGCGGGCGGTGGCCGGCAGGCCGGCCGGTGTGCAGGAGTTGATTTCACTGTCGGCGCGGGCGACCTCCGCCACGTCGGGGGCGGGCTGGCCGGCCGAGCCCCGCCTCGATCTGGAGCTGGACATGGGGGTCCTTCCTGCCGCCGGTGCGGCGGCGGCATGCTCCCGAAGCTATGCCGGCCCACCGTCCACCAACCAGCGACAGCACTGTCCGATCAAGGACAGTGGACCGCTCTGAGCTGGGAAAACATCAGTCGTCGGGGGTGGCGACCGGCTCGGAGCCACGGCAGCGCAGGCGCAGCTCGTGTTCCCCCTCGGGGCCGACGAACCGGACCTCGACACGGTCGTCCGGGCCCCGGTCGACCTCCTTCACCCGGTAGCCCTGCGCCGGGGACCAGGACACCAGGCGCACCCCGTCCGGCCCGCACTCGGCGAGGGCGGTCCCTCCGGCGGTGCGGAAGGTGCGCTCGGTCCCGCTCGCAGCCGGCGGGCGGTTCGCCGCGGCGGCCGCCGGCGTGGCGCCCGGCGTGGGATCCGCGCCCGGCGTCGTGGCCACCGGCGCGGGCGAGGCGAGCGCGCGAGCCACCTCCCGCTGGTCGCGCACGCCTCCCGGGGTGCCGGTGATGCCGCTGCCCACCAGTTGAACCGCGGCCAGCCCGACGAGGGTCGCAGCGGCGGTGGTGGCCAGCCACCCCGCGGCGGCGAGAAGCGGACGACGGCCCATGCCCCGAGTCTCCCCGATCCGCGGTTGTGCCGGGCTCCGGGGAACGCTAAGGCCGGGTTAACGAGGCGGGGCCGGGCGGTGGGAAGGGCTAGCCTGCCAACCGTGGCCCGGCTGCTGCTCATCGAGGACGACCTGACCATCCGCGCCCCGCTGCTCCGGGCCCTGCGCGAGCGCGGGCACGCGGTCGCCGCGGCCTCGACCGCGCTGGACGGGCTGCGCGACGCGCTGGACGATCGCCCCGATCTCGTCGTGCTCGACCTGGGACTGCCCGACCTGGACGGCGGTGAGTTGCTGCGGATGCTGCGCGCCGTCAGCTCGGTCCCGGTCATCGTGGCGACCGCCCGCGACGACGAGGCCGAGATCGTCCGGATGCTCGACGCGGGCGCCGACGACTACCTGGTGAAGCCCTTCACCGCGGCCCAGCTCGATGCCCGGGCGCGGGCGGTGCTGCGCCGCTCCACCGCCGACACCGGCACGGACCCGGTGCTCGTGGTCGGTGGGCTGCGGATCGACCCGCGGGCCCGGCAGGTCACGTTGGACGGATCACCGGTCGAGCTGACGCCCCGCGAGTTCGACCTGCTGCACCACCTCGCCGGCCGGCCCGGACAGGTGGTCACCAAGCGCGAGCTGCTCACCGAGGTCTGGCGCATCCCGTACGGCGGTGCCGACAAGACCGTCGACGTGCACCTGTCCTGGCTGCGCCGCAAGCTCGGCGAGAGCGCCCAGGAGCCGCGCTACCTGCACACCGTCCGGGGCGTCGGGGTGCGGCTGGACCCGCCGGGGAGCAGCCGGTGAGGGGCCGGCTCGCGTTGCTGGTCGCCGCCGTCGGGGTGCTCGTCATGGTCGCGTTCCTGGTGCCGCTGGCCGTGCTGGTGCGCGCCGTCGCGGCGGACCGGGCGACGGTCCGGGCCGCCGCCGACGCGCAGAGCCTGGTGGCGGTGGTCGGCACGGCCGACCCGGACACCGTCCGGCTGACCGTCGACCACCTCGCCGCCGACTCGGGCCGCGAGGTGAGCGTGTTCCTGCCGGACGGCAGCGTGCTCGGGGTGCGGGTGCCGCGTACCCCCGCGGTGGCCCTCGCCGCACGCGGGCAGAGCCTCACCGTGGAGTCGGCCGCCGGCCGCGAGGTGGTCATCGCAGTTCAGGGCCGGCCGGACGGGACCGCGGTGATCCGCACGGTCGTCCCCCGCGCGGAGCTGACCGCCGGGGTGACCCGGGCCTGGCTGGTGCTGGCGCTGCTCGGCCTGCTCCTGGTGCTGGTGGGGCTGGGCGTCGCCGACCGGCTGGCCCGCACCCTGGTCCGGCCGATCGCCGACCTGGGCGCGGTCTCCCATCGGCTCGCGAACGCCGAACTGGACGCCCGGGTGGAGCCGGCCGGACCGGTCGAGCTGCGGGAGGTCGCGGGCGCCCTGAACCACCTGGCCGAGCGGATCCAGGTGCTGCTGCGCGAGGAGCGCGAGCAGGTGGCCGACCTGTCGCACCGCCTGCGCACCCCGCTGACCGTGCTGCGGCTGGAGGCCGAGTCGCTGCGCGACCCGGACGACGCGACCCGGTTGACCACCGCCGTGGACGGACTGGAGCGGGCGGTGACCGGCGTGATCCGGCAGGCCCGCTGGCGCAGCACGGCGGCCGAGGGCGGCGGTTGCGACGCCGCCGCTGTGGTCGCCGAGCGGGTGGCCTTCTGGTCGGTGCTCGCCGAGGACACCGGGCGGAGCGTGACGCTGAACCTCGCACCCGGGCCGTTGCCGGTGCGGGTGTCCGGTGACGAGCTGGCCGCCGCCGTGGACGCGCTGCTGGGCAACGTGTTCGCGCACACCCCGGACGGCACGCCGTTCACCGTCCGGCTCGGCCAGGACGCCGGGCTGGTGGCGCTGGCCGTGGCGGACGCCGGCCCGGGCCTGCCGGCCGGGTCGGCCCGGCGGGGCGCCAGCCGGACCGGGTCGAGCGGGCTGGGTCTGGACATCGCCGACCGGGCCGCCCGGACCAGCGGCGGCCGGCTGGAACTGGGCGGCGGGCCCGGGGGCGGGGCGGTGGTGACGCTCCGGCTCGGGCCGGGCGCGGCCTTAACCGGCCCTTAGACGTCGGGTAGCGCGCCGCTAGCCGTCCCGGACCGATGCTCGGCACACAACCGAGAAGAGGTGGAGACGATGCGACGAACCTCCCTGGTCCTCGCGGCGGTCGGCGGGGCCGCGGTGCTGGCGGGCACCGGCGCGGCGATCGGTGTGACCACCGCCGACAAGTCGGGTCCGGCCACCGCGCCGGCCGCCGTGACCGCCGACAGCGCCGGCGCGGCCGACGACAACGCCGGAACGGCCGACGACAACCCCGGGGCGGACGACTCCGCGACCGCGGGCACGACCCCGACCCGTGGCGCCCCCACCACCGCGCCACGTGGTGCCGTCGACCGGCAGCAGGCCGGCAGGGTCGCGCTGGCCCTGCTCGGCGCTGGCCGGATCGTGGAAATCGAGGCGGAGACCGAGCACCGGAGTCCGGTGTGGAGTGTGAAGGTCGTCCGCGCGGGGGCCACGTACGAGATCAAGGTCGACCGCGGCGACGGCAGCGTGGTCGAGGTCGAGCGGCGCACGGCCGACGGAAGCCGCACGCACGACCGGAACGACGACCACGGCGGCGACCGGTCCGGCGGCGACGACTGAGTGCCGGGCCGCGGGTCCGGGCGGATGGTTCCGCCCGGACCCGACCGCGCCCGCCCGTCACCAGGACGGATGGATTGTCGACGAGGTCCGGAAAGCCTGTGGCGGAACGCGATCGGGTCGCTACATTGAAGTATGGTGCCCGCCCACGGGGGTCGGGCGGCGGAACCGGTCTACCGCCCTGTGCTGGCCGGTCGCCGGGGTGAGCTGGAGGCGCTGGCCCATCTCGACGACGCCACCGCTCCGCTGCTCGCCCCGGTCATCGACGTCCACGCGGTGGATCCGTGCACTGTGGACCTGCTCGGCCGGCTGCCGGCCGGGCTCCTTCCCGCCGTCGACGTGTCGGCGCTGCCGGAGTCGGCGGAGAGCGAGCTGGTCCGCTGGGGCGTACCGCTGGTGCCGGTGATCGGGCTCGCGGAGGGCGACCGGCGGTTGGTGGCGCACGGCGGGGCCGCCCGGGAGTACGCGCGGCGGGCGGTGGTCCGGCTGCGGACCGGGCAGGACCGGGCCGGCCCGGACGCGACCACGGCGGCCCTGGAACGGGTATGGCGGCTGGCGCGGCTCGTGCCGGAGCAGTGCGACCTGCTCGTCGACGCGGGGGACGTGTGCTGCCCGGCCGACGTCCGGTCGGCCGAGCCCCGGATCGGGCGGCTCGTGGAGTGGGCCCGGCGGCACGCCTGGCGCTCGGTGACGGTGGCGGCCGGCGGGATGCCGCCGACGCTGGCCCGGCTCCCGACCGACGAGCCGGTACGCCTGGACCGCTTCGACTGGCAGCTCTGGCAGTGCCTGGTCGCCCTCGGGGTCGGCTACGGCGACTACGGCGTGGGCTGTGCGGTGCCCGGGGCGGACGGGCCGGGCGACCGGCTGCCGACGCTGCGCTACACCGCGACCGGTGCGTGGTGGGTCTACCGGTGGTCGCGCCGGGGCGGCCGGGGCGACGAGAGCTTCGCCGACCTGTGCCGCACGCTCGTCGCGGCCCCGCACTGGCCGGCCGCGGGCGCGAGCTTCTCCTGGGGCGACCACGAGATCGTGCGCCGGGCGCGGCGCGGCGCGGGTGCCGGCTCGCCGGCGAACTGGACCGCCTGGAGCACGTCGCATCACCTGGCGCACGTGCTGGCCACGCTGCTCCGCCCGGAGCGGGAGCAGCGCGGCGTGCCGTGGCGGGCCGACCAGGACGTCCCGGAGCGGGGGCGCGCCGGCCGGCCGCAGCGCGGTGGTGAGACCCGCCGCGCCGGGTGAGTCACTCCTTGTCGGTGAAGCCGAACTGCACGATGCCCTCGTCGTCGACGGTGGCGTCCACGGAGGTGTCGTTGAGCAGTTCGGCGGCGTCGGCGTCGAGGAAGATGCGGGCCCCCTGGTCGTCGATCACCTGGTCGCCCTGGGCCGGCTGCTCCACCAGCTCGATGGAGAGCGAGCCCGCGTCGGTGTCGGCGGCGATCCGCAGGCCACCCTCCTCGGCGACGTCCTGCTGGTTGGCGAGGTCGCGGATCACCAGTACGGCGTTGTCGGTCATGGTCAGCATGGCGGAACTCCTCGTGTCTGGTTCGGGAATCGCGGGCGGGTCGATGCGGCCCACGCGGCCGGTCGGGACCCCGGGAAGGCGAATCAGGCTTCGCCGTGCAAACCGGGGCAGGTCGAACGCCCCTCACGGCCTACGGTGCCCCCTGCCCGGGCATCCGTCAAATAGAGCCGGGTCAGTCGACACCGGGCGGGCGGGGGCGGCGGCCGGGAATGTTTCTTCCCCCGTCAGGCGGGTAATCCACCGGAATTCGTCAGTAACTTTCGCTGCGGAGTCTTCTCTGGAGGAAAGCTCCATGGCAGCATCGGCACATGCATCGTCGTCTCTTCCCCCGGGCGCTCGCGGTGCTGGCGCTGGTCGCCACCGCGGCCACCGCCGGCGCGCCCACCGCCACGGCCGAAGCGCCCACCCCCGCGCAGACCCGGCTGCACGCGACCATCGACGCGATCCTCGCCGACTCCCGGCTGGCCGGGGCGCAGGCGGGCGTGGTCGTCGTCGACACCACCACCGGGGAGACCCTCTACGACCGCAACGGGGACCGGCGGCTCATCCCCGCCTCGAACACCAAGCTGCTCACCTCGACGGCGGCCATGGAGCTGCTCGGCCCCGGGCACCGCTTCACCACCGACGTGGCCGGTGACGGGGTCCGCGGGGCCGGGCTGCTCTCCGGCAACCTCTACCTGCGCGGCGGGGGCGACCCGACCATGCTGGCCGAGGACTACGACCGGCTCGCCGCCCAGGTGGCCGCCGCGGGCGTACGGGTGGTGACCGGCAACCTGGTCGCGGACGACACCCGCTACGACCGGACCCGCCTCGGCCCGGACTGGACGTGGGACGACGAGTCCTACTACTACGCGGCACAGGTCTCCGCGCTGACCGTCGCCCCGGACACCGACTACGACGCCGGCACCGTGATCGTGCACGCCGCGCCGGGCACCCAGGCCGGCGCGCGGCCGAAGGTCACCATGACGCCGGCCAACGGTTGGCTGCGCATCGACAACCGGGCCCAGACGGTCGCCACCGGCGAGACGACGATCTCCTTCGAGCGCGAGCACGGTGGGAACACCATCGTGGTGACCGGCCAGATCGCCGTCGGCCAGGCCGAGGAGAGCGACTGGATGACGGTCTGGGAACCCACCGGGTACGCCGCCGACATCTTCCGGTCGGCGCTGCGCCGGCACGGCGTGCGGGTCCTCGGCCGGACCGTGCTCGGCCAGGCCACCCCGGACACCGCCAAGCCGGTCGCCCGGCACGACTCGATGCCGCTGGCCGATCTGATGGTGCCGTTCCTCAAGCTCTCCAACAACGGCCACGCCGAGGTGCTCACCAAGGAACTGGGCCGGGTCCTCTCCGGCTCCGGCACCTGGTCCGCCGGGTTGACCGCGATCAGCGAGTACGTCGGTGACTCCGGAATGGACACCGGCACGCTGCGCCAGCGCGACGGCTCCGGGCTGTCCCGGCGCAACATGATCCCGCCCGCCCAGTTCGTCGCGCTGCTCTCGACGGTCCGCGCCGAACCCTGGTTCGGCACCTGGTACGCGGCCCTGCCGGTGGCCGGCAACCCGGAGCGGTTCGTCGGCGGCACCCTGCGCAGCCGGATGGCCGGCACGGCGGCCGCCAACAACGTGCACGCCAAGACCGGCAGCCTGACCGGGGTGTCCGGCCTCTCCGGCTACGCCACCGACGCCGACGGGCACGTGCTGGCCTTCTCCGTCGTGCTCAACAACTACCTGACCTCGTCGGTCAAGGGGCTGGAGGACCAGATCGCGATCGCGCTGGCCTCGTACACCGCGAAGGGGACGACCACGGCGCGGGTGGCGGTGCCGACGGCGCCGGACGCGCCACGGGTGCCCGAGGGTCTGGAGTGCTCGTGGGTGAAGCCGGCGGTCTGCTGAGCCCGCTCAGGCGCCGAGCCGGGGCGGACCCGGCTCGGCGGTGGGGTCCCCGCGCTCGATGAGCGCGTCGATCTCGGCCGGCGGCAGGCCGCGCAGCGCCAGCACCCGCCGGCCCCAGCGGTGCAGCCGGCACGGGTGCGGGCTGGCGTCGTTGCGGCAGATCGTCCCGCCGGACCAGCGCCGTGGCGCGTGCACCACCACCGCCCGCACCGCGAACTGGGCGTCCTCGCCGGTCACGTACGGCGGCAGCGGAATCTCCCTCAAAACGCCGTCGGACGGCGGGAGGGAACGGACGACGCGGACACTGCTGCTCATCGGTCGAGCCTCCACAGCGGATGGTCGGACGGGGACAGCGGAAACCTACGACGTCCCGCGCCGGCCGCGACGGACAAACTGTCCCGCCGTTCACCCCGTCAGAGGCGTTCCAGCACCACCACCGGGATCTCCCGGTCGGTCTTCGTCTGGTAGTCGTCGTACGCCGGCCAGGCGGCCGTCATGGTGCGCCACATCCGCGGCTTCTCCTCCGCCGTCGCGGTCCGCGCCCGGACCGGGAACGTGTCCGGCCCGACCTGCACCTGCGCCTCGGGGTCGGCGAGCAGGTTGAGGTACCAGGCGGGGTGCTGCGGGGCGCCGCCCTGCGAGGCCACCACCAGGTAGGCGTCGCCGTCCCGGCCGTAGATCAGCGCGGTGCGCCGCAGCTTGCCGGAGCGCCGGCCACGGGTGGTCAGCAGCAGGGTGAAGACGCCGGGACGCCACTCGTGGCCCTCCGCGCCACCGGTCTCCACGTATCGCCGGATGTGCCGGGCGACCCAGCCCTCGGGGCTGTCCAGCACCTGCTCACTCGGGGGCATCGGTGTCCCTCCCGGATCGTCGGTCGGCCCGCCGGGCCAACGCTACTCCGGGCCGGCTCCGGGCACCGGACGATCGCCGGTCAGCGCAGCGCGACCGCCTGGAGGCTGACGTTGCCGCAGTCCCCCAGGGACTCCTCGACGGTCCAGTTCATCAGCAGCTTCGCGCCGGCCGGGGCGCGGAACCGGATGGTGAAGTCGGCGGTCCGCACGGTGTGCGGGTCCTCCAGGTGGACCGTGCTGGCCGGCCCGCCGCCGGAGATCCGCAGGTCGAGGCGGGCACGGGCCATCCACAGGCCGGCGTAGAGGTGCACGGTGCGGGGCTGGCCGTCGGCGGCCACGGCCAGGGTGAAGCCACTGCCCCGGTCGCAGGTGTACACCCCGGACATGGTGCCGCCCGCCGACCCGACCGGGGCGCCGTCGCGCCAGGCGTACGCCTCCGGGTTGTTGCTGTAGCTCTGCCGCCGGCCCCGGCCGCCCTCGTCGCGGATGTCGCCGGAGCCGTGCCGCTTGCGCACCGGAGTCCGGGCGCCGAGGTGTCCCCACTGGACCCAGTCGACCGCGCCCACCGCGCTGAGGTCGACCCGCGCGGGCACGTCGGACTGGCTCACGGTCAGCGTCGGCGGCACCGCGGGGGTGGACGGCGACGGGCTGGGCGAGGGTGGGCGTTGGCGGGGGCGCAGCCCGGGTGTGACGGCCCCGGGCTGCGTGCCGCCCGGTGGCGGCAGCACGGGGCGGCCGGTCGGCGCGTCGGGCAGGACCGCGCTCTCCTCGTGGGGCGTGTCGTGCCGCTCGCTGCCGAGGTAGGCCACCAGCGCGGCCAGGCAGACGAACGCGGCCAGCGCCTCCAGCAGCCAGCGCCGCCGTTGCCGGGTCTGCGCGAGCCGGCGGAACGCCGACCGCGTCTGCCCGTGCGGGTACGACGTCCGGTCGCCGACCCGACCGTGGTCCTGGTGCCCCACCGAACCTCCGCTCACCGCCGCTCCGGCCGCCGGTTCACGTTTCCATCATGGGCCTCGGTGCGCCATATGTCGGCGGGGGGCAGTTTCCACTTCGTTACCAATCGGTAGCGACGGTCGCTCAACTCACCGTGACGGCCTCCAGCGTCACCCCGTCGTTCTCCGCGCCCACCACCGTGAGCGCCCGCCAGGTGAGCAGCAGCCGCTGGCCGAGCGGCGCGCGGAAGTGGACGACGTACTGGAGGAAGCGGTCCCCGGCCGCGAGGGCGACCTCACGGACGGCCGGGTCGCCGCCGCCGGAGAGCCGCACCTCCAGCCGGGCGCCGGCCGAGAACGCGCCGACGAAGAGCCGGACGGTCCGCAGGTCGCCGCTGCCCGCCACGCTCAGCGCGAAGCTCTTCCCCGCGCCCCGCTGGAAGACTCCGGACCGGGTCCCGTCCTGCCGGGCCGTCGGCGTGCCGTCCGTCCAGGTGAGAGCGGAGGCGGCGGCGTTGTGCTCCAGGCGGTCGCCGCCGAGGTCGCCGATCTCGCCGGTGCCGCGCTGCTTGCGCTCGACGCTCGCCGCGCCGGCGCCACCCCAGTGCCGCCAGTCCCGGGTGCCGAGCACGGTCAGCGACACCGACGGCGGCACCGGCTCCTGGTCCAGGTTCAGCAGCGGCCCGCCGGGCAGGGCCGGGTTCCCGGTCACCGGCACCACGGTGGGCGGCGCCGCGGTCGGCGCCGGGGCCGGGGGCGTGGGCGTGGGCGCGGCCGCCGGCACCGCCGGTCGGCCGTCCGGTTCCGCGCCCTGACCGGCGTACACCAGCGCCAGCACCACCGCGGTCAGCGCCGCCCCCGCGAGGATCATCCGCCGCCGGCGGCGCCGCGCGCGGGCCACGCCGACCCGGGTGGGCCGGTCGGGCGCGACGCCGACGGCGGTGCGGACCCTGGCCGCGGCCGGGCCGACCAGCCCGGCGAGCCGGGCCGTGACGCCCTCCGGGGCGGAGTGCCGCACGGGCGCGGCGGGCCGGGATGCCGCGGGTGGCGCGGCCGCATCGGCGTGGGCCGGCACGTCCGGGGCCGGCGGGGCGTCCGCGGCCGGCGGCGCCTCCGGGGCCGGCGGGGCGTCCGGGTCGTCGGGCAGCCGGCGTGGCCCGGGCGGCGGCTCCGCCGCGCGGGCCGGCTCGGCCGGTACGGCGGGCAGCCACCCCCCGACCCGGATACCGGTCTGCGTGAGTTCGTCCTCAGCCACCGACCCCTCCCTCGGCCACCGGCGCCGGCGGCCGTCCCGTGGCCCGCCGCAGGGAGGATGACACACACCTCGATCTTCGAGAACCCGTCGACCGGAGGCATCTTCCCGACAGCGGCGATCAGCGGATCTCGAAGCCCAGTGCCTGCGCCAGCACGACGGCCTGCTCGGCGTCGACGACCGCGCCGGCCCGCTCGACCGCCGTCGGGTCGAGCGCGGTCAGGTCGCTGCCGCGCAGGTCGGCCCGGATCAGCTTGGCGGCGTGCAACTGGGCGCCGGAGAGGTCGAGGCCGGTGAGCACCGCGCCGGTCAGGTCGGCGCCGGTCAGGTCGGCCTCGCGCAGGCGCGCGTCGGTGATGCGCACGCCGCGCAGGTCGGCGCCGGGCAGGGCCACGAAGGACCAGTCGCCGCCGTCGACCCGCAGCGGCCGCAGGTCGCACTGCTCGAAGCTGCTGCCGACCAGCTTGCAGCCGGTGAACTCGGCCTCGAAGAGATTGCACCGCTTGAAGGTGCAGCGGGTGAAGGCCGAGTCGGTGTGCCGGGAGGCGTTGAGGGCCACGTTGCCGAAGACGCACTCCGTGAAGGTCGCGCCCTGGCTGACCGCCTCGGTGAGGTCGACGTGGAAGAACTCGCACCGGACGAAGTGCCGGTCGACCAGCTCCTCGGCGTACCAGTCCTGGTGGCGGTAGGTGAGGTCCTCGACGGCTTCGGGCATGCGCCCGAGACTAGTGTGGCCGGCCGACACTTCCCGCTCGCCGTACCGGCCGGTAGGTTCGGCGTCGTGAGCGTCGCAGTGAGCACCGACCCGGGCCGCATCGGCTTCGACCCCGCCCGGCTGGCGCGGATCGACGAGCACTTCGGCAGGTACGTCGACGACGGCCGGCTCGCCGGCTGGCAGATCGTGGTGACCCGCCGGGGCGAGATCGCCCACTCCGCCACCTACGGGCTGCGGGACCGGGAGGCCGGCGCGCCGGTCGAGCCGGACACCCTCTGGCGCATCTACTCGATGACCAAGCCGATCACCTCGGTCGCCGCCATGATGCTCTGGGAGGAGGGCCGGTTCGAGCTGAACGACCCGGTCAGCCGCTGGCTGCCGGAGTTCGCCGACGTGCGGGTCTACGACCGGGGCTCGGTGCTCAAGCCGTACACGGTGCCGGCGGTCGAGCCGGTCCGGGTGTGGCACCTGCTCACCCACACGGCCGGCCTGACCTACGGCTTCGCCCAGGTCAACGTGGTCGACGGCCTCTACCGGGCGGCCGGCTTCGACCTGGGCGTGCCGGCCGGCGCGGACCTGGCCGAGGCGACCCGCGGGATGGCCCGGCTGCCGCTGCTCTTCCAGCCGGGCACGAGCTGGAACTACGGGGTCTCCACCGACGTGCTGGGCCGGCTGGTCGAGGTGGTCTCCGGGCAGTCGCTGGACGCGTTCTTCGCCGAGCGGATCTTCCGGCCGCTGGGCATGACCGACACCCGCTGGTGGGTCGACGAGCCGGACGCCAAGCGCCTCGCCGCGCTCTACACGCCGCACCCGGCCACCGGCCAGGCGGTTCGCGCCGAGGCGATCGGCCGCTACGCGCTCCGCGCGCCGGAGTGCCTCTCCGGCGGCGGCGGGCTGGTCTCCACGGCCGCCGACTACCACCGGTTCACCCAGTTCCTGCTCCACGGCGGCGAGCTGGACGCGGTCCGCCTGCTCGGCCCCCGCACGGTGCGGTTCATGACCCGCAACCACCTGCCCGGCAACCGGGACCTGGCGTCGTTCTCCCCGGAGGGCTTCGCCGAGACGATCCTCGACGGGGTCGGCTTCGGGCTGGGCTTCGCCGTGGTGCTCGACCCGGTGCCGTTGCGGGTGCCGAGCAGCGTGGGCGAGTACTACTGGGGCGGCCTGGCCAGCACCGCCTTCTGGGTGGACCCGGTGGAGGAGGTCACGGCGCTGCTCTTCACCCAGCTCATGCCGTCGAGCACGTATCCGCTGCGCCCCCAGCTGCGCCAGCTCGTCTACTCGGCCCTGGTCGACTGACACCGCCGGGCCGTCCGCCCGGTTCGGCGGAACGGCACCGGTCGGGCGGCCCGCTCCCTAGCCTGGGGAGCATGAGCGACATCGTCGTGTTCGGCGCCGGCGGCACCGCGGGCTCCCGGATCGCCGCCGAGGCGGTCGAGCGGGGGCACCGGGTCACCGCGGCGGTGCGCCGCCCGGAGGCGACCAGCTACCTGCCGGCCGGGGTCCGGCCGGTGACCGGTGACGCGACCTCGGCCCGGAGCGTGCGCGAGCTGGCCGAGGACGCCGACGTGTTCGTGGTGGCCATCGGCGGCGGGGAGCGGGGGCTGTGGCGCGACGCGGCCCGCACCCTGGTCGACACGCTGCGCGAGCTGCCCGACCCGCCCCGGGTGATCCACGTGGGGGGCGGGGCGACGTTGCTGACCCCGAAGGGCACCCGCTACCTGGACGAGCCGGACTTCCCGGAGGAGTACCGGGACTCGGCCGAGGGCCAGGCCGACGCCCTCGACGTCTACCGTTCCTCCGCCGACGGCGTGACCTGGACGTACGTCTCGCCGCCGCCGCTGGAGTTCCACCCGGGCGAGCGGACCGGCCACTACCGGACCGGCACCGACCAGCCGGTCACCGACGCACAGGGCCGGTCGGTGCTCACCTACGAGGACCTGGCGGTGGCGATCGTCGACGAGATCGAGAACCCCCGGTTCGGCAACGCCCGCTTCACGGCCGCGTACTGAGGTCAGTCGGCCAGCCGGGCGGGGAAGCCGCCGGTGGCGATCGGCCCCCAGCCGTCGATCGTCACCCGGATCAGCGACTTGCCCTGCTTGACCATCGCCTCGCGGTACTCGTCCCAGTCCGGGTGCTCACCGGAGATGCTGCGGAAGTAGTCGACCAGCGGATCGAGGGCCTCCGGCAGGTCGAGCACCTCGGCGGTGCCGTCGACCTGCACCCACGGCCCGTTCCAGTCGTCGGAGAGCACGCACGCGGAGACCCGGGGGTCGCGACGGATGTTGGTCACCTTGGCCCGCTCGGGGTAGGTGGAGATCACCAGCCGCCCCTCGGCGTCGACCCCGCAGGAGACCGGGGAGGACTGGGGGCGGCCGTCGGCGCGGGTCGTCATGAGCACGACCCGGTGCCGGGGGCGGAGGAACTCGATCAGGGCGTCCCGGTCGACCCGGGTGTTGCTCGCGATGCTGCGTGCCATGCCTCGGTTCTACCAGGCGGGCCGGGCGTGCCTCAGCGCGGACGCCCGGCGGTCCGGCGCGGGGAGGCCTGCGCGGGCACGCGCGGCCGCGCGCTGGGCCGCCAGGCGCGCCCGTTGGCGTAGATCACCCGGAAACCGAGGTACGAGGCGAGCGGCGCCCAGTGGGCCGAGCCCATCCGCAGCTCGGCGGCGTTGTGCCGCTGCCCGTTGGCCAGCACGTCGAGCAGCACGGTCTCGAACGCGGCGGACTCGACCCAGTCCACCTCGCGGGTGAAGCCGCAGACCAGCGCGGCCCCGGTGACATCGAGGAATTCGCGCAGCGCGGCGTCGGAGGCGCGCAGCACCGAGCAGCTGCCGAAATAGAGGCGGCGGCCCTCGCAGCGGCCGGCCATCCGCTCGGCGACGTCGGCCAGCGCGACGGAGTCCCAGTCGGTGAGGCAGAGCCGGCTCGGCTCGCCGTGCATGGCGAAGAAGCCGACCCGGAAGTCGGCGTACTGCTTGAGCAGCCAGCGGTCGAGGAAGTAGAAGAGCTCGTCGCGGGTGGCGGCGTCCTTGTGGATGAAACGGATCCGGCCCAGCCGTTCGAGCAGTTCGAGGGTGGGCAGGACGGAGCCCCGCTCGTTGAGGTCCCGGTGCCACTGCCCCTCGACGCAGAAGACGCCACCGCGCGCCAACGCCCACCTCCCCCGCCTTGGAGGCAGACGTTACCGGGCGGCGAGGGCGGGGCGACATCACCCTCGGTGTGGCCGGTTGCCGGGTTCCGTCACCGACACGCGGTTCCGGGCCGAAGTGGGTGTTTCACAATCACGGCAATCTACCGCGAATACCCAGGGGCGACCTAATGCGAGAGCAATTCCAGTTATCTGCCACAAACCGCCAGGAGGGCTGCCACGGTGGAAGGACGGGGCTTCCCGGTCGATGTCCCGTCACAACCCCACATCACTCTCCAAACGGCGGAATTCGGTGCGCATCAACATGCTCAAGCGGGTGGTGGTCGCGTTCGCGCTGGCCCTGCCCGGGGCCGCGATCGCCACGGTCGTGGCCGCGCCGGCGGCCCACGCCGACGGCTGCTACACCTGGCCCCGGAACCTTTACCAGGGGCGCTCCGGGGAGGACGTCCGGCAACTCCAGATCCGCGTGGCCGGCTGGGCCGCCTACCGGGACATCGTCCGGATCGACGGCAACTACGGGCCCGAGACGGCGGCCGCGGTCCGCCGCTTCCAGTCCGCGTACGGGCTGCGCGCCGACGGCGTCGCCGGCCCGCAGACCTTCGCCAAGATCTACGACCTTCAGGACAACGACTGCACGCCGAAGCACTTCAGCTACGCCGAACTGGACAACGGCTGCGGCAAGGGCGGGTGGAGCGGGGGCCCGCTCTCGTCGACGGCCGCTCGCGAGAACGCGGTGCGCGCCATGTGGAAGCTGGAGGCGCTGCGGCGCAGCCTCGGCGACACGCCGCTCTACGTCATCAGCGGCTTCCGCGACATCGCCTGCAACCGGCAGGTCGGCGGCGCCGCGGACAGCCAGCACCTCTACGGCACCGCGGCCGACGTGCTCTCCCGCAGCAGGACGCTCTGCCAGGTGGCCACGTCGGCCCGCAGCCACGGCTTCAGCGGCCTCTTCGGTCCCGGCTACCCGGGCCACAGCGACCACGTCCACGTGGACTCGCGCCGGGAGAACAACCAGGACCGGTCGGCGAACACCACCACCTGGTCCGTCCCGAACTGCGGGGTGAGCTGAGCCGACGCCGACGGCGGCCCGACGCGGGGGTGGGGGCTCCCCGCGCCGAGGCCGCCGTCGGCGGCCCCGGGACGCTGTGACCACTCCGGCTCGGCGTGTCAGACGCCACGCCGCGACCCGGACCGGTCGTCAGCTCGCCCGGGGCCAGCGCGGCCGGGTGGCGGGGGGCGCCACGGGCCGGCCGGCACCGCCGGGCCGGAGACCGGGCCGCACCGGAGGTGCGGCGACCCGACCGGCCGGGCCGCGCGGGGACGGGGGCGCCGTCGGCCGGCCGGCCGACGGGCCGGTCAGCACGAACGGGAAGGGCACGTGCACGAACGGGTTCCCGTGGCGGACCAGCGCGTCGATCTGACGCTCGTTGAGGCCGTGGGCCTCCAGCACGCGCCGCCCCCACCGGTGCAGCCGGCAGGGGTACGCGGACCCGTCGTTGCGGCACTTCGGTCCGGCGGGCCACTCCTCGGCGGCGTGCACCACCACCGCCCGGACCGCGAGGCGGACGTCCTCGGGTGTCAGCGGCGCCGGCACCGGCACCTCACCCAGGATCTGATCGATGGGATCCGTCGACTGCTCACCAACTCGCACGGCAGGCCTCCCGCAGCTCGGCAGCGGTGCGGCGGACCGGCCGCACCACATCCTCGACCACTGGTACGGGCCCGCGCCGGCAGCAGTTCAATCCCGCCCGGCGGTCAGACCAACCCGGCGTCCTGCACCAGCAGCGCCACCTGCACCCGGTTGTTGAGATCGAGCTTCGTGAGCAGGCGCGAGACGTACGCCTTCACGGTCGCCACGCTCATGAACAGCTCCGCGGAGATCTCCGCGTTGCTCCGGCCCTCCCCGAGCGCCACGGCGACCTCCCGCTCCCGCTCGGTCAGCCCGTCGAGCAGCCGCAGCGCCCGCTCCCGCCGGGTGTCCGGCGCGCGGGCCGGCGCCGGCGCGGTCACGTGCGCGATGAGCTTGCGGGTCACCGCCGGGGACAGGGTCGCCTCGCCGGCCGCGACCCGGCGCACCGCCGCCACGATCTCGGCGGGCGGGGTGTCCTTGAGCAGGAAGCCGCTCGCCCCGGCGCGCAGCGCCCGCAGCACCTGCTCGTCGGCGTCGAAGGTGGTCAGCACCAGCACCTCGGGCGGGTCCGGCGCGGCCCGCACCGCCTCCGTGGCGGCCAGCCCGTCGACCCGGGGCATCCGGATGTCCATGAGCACCACGTCCGGGGCGTACGCGGCGACGGCGGCGGGCACCTCCGCGCCGTCGGTGGCCTCGCCGACCACCCGGAGGTCCGGGACCCCGCCCAGGATCATCGACAGTGCGGCCCGGACCAGCGCGTCGTCGTCGACGATCAGCACCCGGACGGGCGGCTCGGCGGTCACGCGGGCGCCCAGGGCAGCCAGGCGGTGAGCCGGAAGTCGCCGTCGGCGTCGCGCCCGTGGTCGAGCCGGCCGCCGGCCAGGGTGACCCGTTCCGCGACCCCCACGAGCCCGGTCCCGGTGCCGGGGATCGGCGAGCCGGCCTCGCCGACCGGCCACGGGTTGCGGATCTCCACGGCCAGGCCGTCGCCGGGGCCGCCGGCCAGCCGGACGGTCACCACCGCCCCGGGCGCGTGCTTGCGGGCGTTGGTGAGCCCCTCCTGCACGATCCGGTACGCGCTGCGCCCGACCGCCGCCGGCACCGCCGCCCGGTCGGCGACCTCGTCCACCACGCTGACCCGTACGCCGGCGGTGCGGGACTCGGCGACCAGGGCGGGCACGTCGCCCAGGGTCGGTTGGGGGCGCTCCGGGGTGGCCTCGGCGGACGGCTCGGCGCGGAGCACGCCGATCACCTCGCGCAGGTCCTGCAGGGCGGCGTGCGCGCTGGACCGGATGACACCGGCCGCCCGGGCGACCTCCTCCGGGGGCGCGTCGGGGCGGAACTCCAGGGCGCCGGCGTGCAGGCTGAGCAGGGAGATCCGGTGCGCGAGCACGTCGTGCATCTCCCGGGCGATCCGGGTGCGTTCGAGCTGGCGGGCCTGGTCGAGCCGGAGCTGCTGCTCGGCCTCGGCCCGCTCGGCCCGGTCGCGCAGCGACAGCACCAGTTGGCGGCGGGCCCGGACGAAGAGCGCCCAGGCGACCGTCCCGCCGATGAAGAGCAGGGTCCAGGCCACGGCCGCCCAGAACGGCAGCACCGGGTCGGGGCGGATCGCGAGGTAGAGCGGCGTCGTCACCAGGTGCCAGCCGATCAGCGCCAGGGCCACCACGAGCCGCTGATGCACCACGAGCGTGAACAGGATGATCAGCAGCGCGATCCCGGAGGTGACCGAGAAGAGGGCCAGCGGCGCGGCGGCCACGGCCAGCCCGACCGGCCAGCGCCGCCGCAACCACAGGGCGGCGCTGACGAGCAGCCCGATGGCCAGGTCCAGCTGGTTCAGCCAGGCCGGCCCGAGGTTCATGGCGAACTCCGGCTTCGGCTGCAGCGAGTCGCCGTAGGCGAGCAGCACCCAGGCCACCGAGAACAGGAAGGCCAGGCTGTCGACGAGCCAGTCCCGGGGTGTGCGCCGGAGCACCCGGGCGGCGGGCGCCAGGGATCCCGGCAACAACCAGGGGTGATCGGGTACGACGGCGCTGCTCATCCACCCATGCTAGGAAGCCCGTCGCGGGCCCGACCAGCTACCAAAGTCGACGTCTGCCGGTAGACCGAGGTATCGGCGGCTCCCGACCGCCGGCCGCAGCGGGCGACCGGGTGGCCCCGGCAGGCTCGACGGCATGATCGAAGTCGACCACCTCACCAAGCGGTACGGCCCGCACACCGCCGTCGAGGATGTCTCGTTCCGCTGCGAACCGGGCACGGTGACCGGTTTCCTCGGCCCGAACGGCGCGGGCAAGTCCACCACCATGCGGATGATCTGCGGGATGACGGCGCCCAGCGCGGGCGGCGCCGCGGTCGCCGGGCGGCCCTACCGGGAGCTGCCCAACCCGGGGCGGGAGATCGGGGTCCTGCTCGACGCCTCCGCGCAGCACGTCGGGCGGACCGGTCGTGAGGCGCTGACCCTGGCCGCCCGCACCATGGGCGTGGAGCGCGGGCAGGTCGCCGCGAAGCTGGACCTGGTGGGGCTGAACGAGACGGCGGCGCGGCGGCGGGTCGGCGCGTACTCCCTGGGCATGCGCCAGCGGCTCGGCCTGGCGCTGGCGCTGCTGGGTGACCCCCGGGTGCTGATCCTCGACGAGCCGGCCAACGGTCTCGACCCGGAGGGCATCTTCTGGATGCGGGGCCTGCTGCGGGACTTCGCCGACCGGGGCGGCACGGTGCTGCTCTCCTCGCACCTGCTGCGGGAGGTGGAGGCGGTGGCCGACCGGCTCGTGGTGATCGGCGCCGGCCGGGTCGTCGCCGAGGGCGGCAAGGACGAGCTGCTGGCCGGCGCCGGCACCCTGGTCCGCGCCCGGGACCAGCACGCCCTGCGGCTCACTCTGGACCGGGCGGGCCTGCCGGCGACCGCCGGCACCGATGGTGGCTACGTCGTCCGGGCCGAACCGGAGGCGGTCGGCCAGGCCGCGGCGGACGCCGGTCTGGTCCTCACCGAGCTGCGGCCGGCCGGCAGCGGCGGCCTCGAACAGCTCTTCCTCACCCTGACCGCCGGCGCGTCCACGAAGGAGGCCGTCCGATGACCGCCGTCACCGCCCCCGCACCCACCCTGCGCCGTCCCGCCGCGGCCGGGCCCTCGCTGGCCCGGCTGACCGCGGTGGAGCTGCGCAAGCTCGCCGACACCCGGGCCGGACGCTGGCTCCTGATCACCATCGGGCTGGTCGCGGCCGCCATCGTGACGGTGCAGATCTTCGTGCTGAAGGACGCGGAGCAGACCTTCACCGCCTTCTTCACCCCGTCGCTGTTCCCGGTCGGGCTGCTGCTGCCGGTGCTCGGCATCCTGTCCATCACGGCGGAGTGGTCCCAGCGCACCGCGCTGACCACCTTCGCGCTGGTGCCCCGGCGGGAGCGGGTGGTCACCGCGAAGCTCGCCGCGGTGGTGCTGGCCGCGCTGGCCTCGGTGCTGGTCAGCCTGGCCGTCGCGGCCGCCGGCACGCTGGCCGCCCGGGCCACCGGCGGAGCCGGCACCTGGACCTTCGACTGGCACCTGCTGCCGTACGCGGCGGTGTTCCAGGTGGCGAACGTGCTCATGGGCGCGGGCTTCGGCCTGCTGCTGCTGAACACCCCGCTGGCGATCGTCACCTACCTGCTGCTGCCGACCGTGTGGAGCGTCCTCGCCGCGATGATCCGGGCGCTGCGCGAGCCGGCGCGGTGGCTGGACACCTCGGTCACCATGGAACCCCTGCTCACCCCGGACATGACCGCCGGGCAGTGGGGCCGGCTCGGGGTGTCGCTGGCCGTCTGGCTGCTCGTCCCGCTGGTCGCCGGGCTGGTCCGTACGCTGCGGCGGGAGGTGTCCTGACCGTGGCGCGGGGGACCGGGGAGGCCGTCGTGGTCAGCGGCGGCGCCGGCGAGCTGGTGCTGATGTGGGCCGGGTTCCCGCTGCTCGGGGCGGGGCTGGGCGCGGCGCTGACCGCCGCGTCCGGCTGGGTGGCCGACCTGCCCTGGTTCCCCTTCCAGGGCTGGTTCGCGCTGCTGGACCGCTGGCCGGCGGAGCGGTCGTACCCGGTGGGCGCGGGGGTGGCCGCGTTGGCCGGCCTGGTGCTCGCGTTCCTGGGCGCCCGGGAGCGGCTGACCGTGACGGTGGAGCGCACCTCGGTCCGGCTGCACCGCGACGGCCACGGCCGGGACGTCGCCCGGGCCGGGGTCACCGGGGTGTTCCGCGACGGGAAGGCGCTGGTGCTGCTGGACGCCGACGGCGGCGAGCTGGCCCGGGAACCGTCCGACCTCAGCGCGGAACGGCTCCGTGCGGCGTTCACGGGGCAGGGCTGGCCCTGGGTCGAGCAGGACCCGTACGGGACGGCGTACCGGCGGTGGGTCGAGGGCCTGCCCGGGCTGCCGCCCGGGGCGGACGCGCTGCTGCGGGCCCGGCAGCGGGCGGTCGACGCCGACCGGGCCGGCGAGGCGGTCGAGCTGCGCGGTGAGCTGGCCCGGCTCGGGGTGGTGGTCCGGGACGAGCGCAAGCGGCAGTACTGGCGGTTGGTGCCCGGTCCGCCGGACCGGGACGGCGTGCGCCGGTAGCGTCGGCGGTGGGACCACCGAG
>NZ_WBKT01000063.1 GCF_008868175.1 Micromonospora sp. AMSO31t | reverse complement strand
CCTCGAAGCCGGCCCGGGCGAACACCTCGATCGCCCGGTGCTCGGCGGGGCCCAGGTCGGCCGCCGCGGCACCGGTGTCGAGCAGCGCGGTCACCAGGCAGCCGGAGCACCCGGCGCCCCGGATCCCGCAGGTGTCGCAGTCGATGAGCATCAACGCCTCCTGACGCGTCGCCGGTGGCGGACAGGAGAGGAGCCCACCACCGTCGGTCACCACGAGGCTAGGTCGGGGGTGTGACAGAACCGGACAACGAGGCAGCACCCACCCCGAAACCGATCATCGGCGTCAGGACCGGGCGAGCCGCCGCAGCAGCGAGTCGGCGCCGAGCGGGTAGGCGCCGTGCCGGCGTACCCCGTCGGCGACCTCGCGGTCGGAGGAGACCACCACCACCGGCCGCCCGGCCGGCTCGGCGCGGACCAGCCGGCGGATCAGCTCGTCCGCCGTCTCCCCCTTGCGGGAGAAGAGCACCCGCACCCCGCGCGGCGCGGGCGGCAGCCCGTGGATCCGTTCGGCGCCGTCGAAGACCACCGTGACCTCGTCCCCGGTCTGCGCGGCGATCCCGCCCAGCCCGGTGATCAGCCGCTTGCGCTGCTGCTCCAGCGACATCTCGCCGAAGCCGCGCTTGGTCACGTTGTAGCCGTCCACGACGAGGTGCGCCCTGGGCAGGGCGAGCAACTGGTCGAGACGGGCCGGGTCGTCGGTGTCCCGGGCCCGGGTGGCGGCCCCGGCCGGCGCGGCACCGGGCTGGTCGGCGAACGCGTCGGCCACGAAGTCGGCGGGCAGCTTCTCCACCGGGTCCAGGGCGAGCTCGCGCCGGAGCCCGACGGCGGCCTGCCCGATCGTCTCCAGCAGCAGCCACAGCCTGGCCTCGTCGACCGAGCGGGCCTCCTTGGCGCTGACCCGGGCCACCCCGGCCGCGGCCTCCGCCTCGGCCAGCCGGGCCCGGGCCCGGCGCAGCTCGGCGTCCGCGTCGGCGGCCGCGCGGGCGGCCCGGCCGCGCTCGGTGGCCAGCGTCTCGGTGGCCTTGCGCTCCCGGGCCTGGGTCTCCCGGAGAGTACGGGTGAGCTGCCGGGCCTCCTCGCGGAGCTGACCCAGCTCCTCGCGGACCCGGGCGAGCTCGTCGCGGAGCTTCTCCGCCTCGACCCGGGCCACCGCCCGGTCGTGCTCGGCGCGGGTGGCCCGCTGCTCGGCCTCGCGGACCAGCTCGGCGACCACCGCGCTGTCCGCCTCGGCGCGCACGGCGGCGCCGCTGGCCTCGATCAGCTCCCGCCAGCCCCGGGGCCGGGACAGGTAGGCCAGGGCGGCCACCTCGACCGGGTCGGCCGCCGCCGGGGCGGTCCCCTCCACCACGGCCGTGCCCAGGTCGCCGGCGTCGGCGAGCACCCGGGCGGTGACCCGCTGCCGGAACAGCGGGTCGGCGGTGAGCTGGGCGGCGATGGCCGGGGCGCCGAGCCGGGCGCGCCGGTTGGGAGCGAACTTGGCCACCCGGCGCAGCGGCACCGGCACCTCGTCGGCGGCCAGCCCGGGCAGCACCGCGGCGGTGAGCGCCACGATCCGCTGCCGGACCGGCTCGGGCAGGGTGGGCTCCGGCTCGGGCGGCGCGGAGGGGGCCTCACCGGCGTCGTGCGCGCCGACCACCGACTCCTCCGCGGAGGAGTGGTCGTCGTGCGGCTCGGTGAGGGGCATGTGGCAAGTCTCCCACCCCGAACGGGCTCACCGCCGGGTGAGTGAGCCGATCTCTCATCCTACCGCCGTGGTAACCCGTGGGGCTGCCGGGACGGGAGTGTCGGACCCCGCCGCTAGCGTGCCGCGGGTGACGCGAGCGGACTACGTCCAGGAGGCCCTGGCCGGCCTGGACCGGGTGGCGGGCACGGGTGTCGACCTCGCGCTGCCGCTCTACGCGACCACCTTCGTGGTGGTCGACCTGGAGACCACCGGCGGCGCGCCGGACGGCGGCGGGATCACCGAGATCGGCGCCGTGAAGGTGCGTGGCGGCGAGGAGCTGGCCGTGCTGGCCACCCTGGTCAACCCGGGGGTGCCGATCCCGCCGTTCATCACCGTGCTGACCGGGATCACCCAGGCCATGCTGCTGCCCGCGCCGCCGATCGAGCAGGTGCTGCCGAGCTTCCTGGAGTTCGTCTCCGACGCCGTCCTGGTCGCCCACAACGCCCCCTACGACGTGGGCTTCCTCAAGGCCGCCTGCGCGAAGCACGGCTACCGCTGGCCCAACCCCCGGGTGCTGGACACCGCCGCGCTGGCCCGCCGGGTGCTCACCCGCGACGAGGTGCCCAACCGCAAGCTGGGCACCCTGGCGGCCTACTTCCGCACCGCCACCCAGCCCACCCACCGGGCGCTGGACGACGCCAAGGCCACCGTCGACGTGCTGCACGGGCTGATCGGCCGGCTCGGCGGGCACCGGGTCGACACCATCGGCGAGGCCATCGAGTTCGCCCGGGCGGTCACCCCGACGCAGCGCCGGAAGCGGCACCTCGCCGAGGGGCTGCCGAAGGTGCCCGGCGTCTACATCTTCCGGGCCGCCGACGACCGGCCGCTCTACGTCGGCACCTCCGGCGACATCGCCACCCGGGTGCGCAGCTACTTCACGGCCGCCGAGAAGCGGGCCCGGATCTCGGAGATGCTGGCCGCCGCCGAGCGGGTCGAGGCGGTCGAGTGCGCCCACTCGCTGGAGGCCGAGGTGCGCGAGCTGCGGCTGATCGCCGCGCACGCGCCGCCGTACAACCGGCGGTCGAAGTACCCGGAGCGCCAGGTCTGGCTGAAGCTGACCGACGAGGCGTACCCGCGGTTGTCGATCGTGCGCGCCCTCGCCCCCACCGACTCGGCCTACCTCGGCCCGTTCCGCTCCAAGCAGGCGGCCGAGCTGGCCGCCGCCGGGTTCCACGACGCGGTGCCGCTGCGCCAGTGCACCCACCGGCTGTCCCGGCGCACCACCATGCCGGCCTGCGCGCTGGCCGAGCTGGGTCGCTGCCCGGCGCCCTGCGAGCACCGGATCACCCCCGAGGAGTACGACCTCCGCGCCGCCGTCCCGTTCCGCACCGCCACCCGGGACGACCCGCAGGTGGTGGTGGACGCCCTGCTGGCCCGGATCGAGGTGCTCTCCGCCGCCCAGCGCTACGAGGAGGCCGCGGTGGTGCGCAGCCGGCTCGCCGCGGTGCTACGCGCGGCGGTCCGGATGCAGCGCCTGGCCGCGCTGACCGGCATCGCCGAGCTGGCCGCCGCCCGGCCGGCCGCCCGGGGCGGCTGGGAGCTCGCCCTGGTGCGTCACGGCCGGCTGGCCGGCGCCGGGGTGTCACCGCCGGGTGTCCACCCGCGACCGACCATCACCGCGATCCGGGCCACCGCCGAGACGGTCCTGCCCGGGCACGGCCCGGTGCCGGCGGCCACCGCGGAGGAGACCGAGCGCATCCTGTCCTGGTTGGAGCGACCGGAGACCCGGTTGGTCGAGACGTCGGCCGGCTGGGCCTCGCCGATCGCCGGCGCGGGCCGGTTCCGCGACCTGCTGACCAAGGCGGAGAACGGCACATCCCACCAACTCTCGACCGAACGCTCATGACCAAGTGTCCGATCGGACTACGTCAACTCCCTTAGGCTGTTGGAGAAGTGCAGTCCTGCCCGATTCGCGGGCCTGCTCCCGGTCGCCGGCCCCCCGGCGCATCCGGGGGCCGGGGTGAGGAGGTGTCCCAGGTGGACGTCGACGCCGGACACGGCGCCGCCCTGGGCGGCGCCCTTCCGACCCAGCCCGGCGACCTGCCGCTCTCCCGGCGCCTGCGCTCCCTGCTCACCTGGCCCACCACCGACAACGACCCGGTCACCGCGCTGGTCCGCGCCCATCGCGGCATCCATCCCAGCGCCGACGCGTCGGTGCTGCGGCGGGCCTACACGATCGCCGAGAACATGCACCGCGGTCAGTTCCGCAAGAGCGGCGAGCCCTACATCACCCATCCGCTCGCGGTCGCCCAGATCTGCGCGGACCTCGGCATGGACACCACCACCCTGGTCGCCGCGCTGCTGCACGACACCGTGGAGGACACCCGCTACACCCTCCAGGCCCTGCACGAGGACTTCGGCCGCCAGGTGGCCCACCTGGTCGACGGGGTGACCAAGTTCGACAAGGCGTTCTACGGCAAGGCCGCCGAGGCGGAGACCGTCCGCAAGATGATCGTGGCCGCCGGCAAGGACGTCCGGGTGCTGATCATCAAGCTGGCCGACCGGCTGCACAACATGCGCACCCTCGGGGTCCGCTCGGCCGCCTCCCGGGAGCGGATCGCCCGCAAGACCCAGGAGGTGCTCGTCCCGCTCTGCGACCGGCTGGGCATCCAGACCCTCAAACGCGAGCTGGACGACGTGGTGCTGCTGCACCTGCAGCCGGAGGAGCACGCGCGGATCGCCCGGTTCGTGCACGACCGGCCGGGCTGGGACGCCTACCTCGACGACGTGGTCGCGAAGACCCGGGTGGCCCTGCGCCGCAGCCGGGTGGACGCCGAGGTCGGCCCCCGCCCCCGGCACCTCTACTCGATCTGGAAGGACACGGTGGCCGGCGAGCACACCGCGCCCTACGACCTGCCCCGCATCGCCATCGTGGTCGACGGCCCGGCCACCGACTGCTACGCCGCGCTCGGCGCGGTGCACGGGCTGTGGCGGCCGGTGCCAGGGCGCTTCAAGGACTTCATCGCCTCCCCGAAGAACAACCTCTACCGGTCCCTGCACACCAGCGTCTGCGGTCCGCAGGACCGGACCGTCGAGGTGCTGATCCGCACCGAGGAGATGCACCACTCCGCGGAATACGGCGTGGCCGCCCACTACCGCTTCCCCCGCGCCGCCGGCCGGGCCGAGGAGCGGACGGACGAGCTGGCCTGGCTGCGCCGGGTGCTCGACTGGGAGCAGGAGACGGTCGATCCCACCCAGTTCATGGAGTCCCTGCGCTGCGACCTGGCCGAGGCGCAGATCCAGGTGGTCGCCGACGGCCGGCAGGTCGTGCTGCCGGCCGGGGCCACCCCGGTCGACCTCGCCTACGAGTTGGGCACCGAGCGAGGCGACCACTGCCTCGCCGCGCGGATCAACGGCCGGCTGGCCCCGCTCTCCTCCGAACTGGAGGAGGGCGACGTGGTGGAGATCTTCACCGAGAGCGACGCGGAGAGCGGCTTCGAGGTCGACGTGGCGCCGCGCGGGCCGCGCCGGGAGTGGCTGGGCTTCGTCAAGTCCCCGCACGCGCAGATGCAGATCAACCGCTGGTTCGCCGAGCACACCGAGCCGGGCATCTCGATCGCCGACAAGGTCCGCCTCGGCCGGGCCACCATCGGCCTGGCGCTGCGCAAGCACGACCGGGGCCTGGCCAGCGACCTCCCGCTGCTGCGGCTCTCCGAGGAACTGGGCTACCCCGACCTGGAGACCCTGCTGGTGGCGGTCTTCGACCGCACCGTGGAGCCCGACACGGTGGTCCGGCAGCTGATCGATCTGGTCGACCACCGGCAGTAGCCGAGCGCCGCTCATCCGCCGGGGCCGCCCGGCCACTAGCCTTACAGGCATGATCCCCCGCGCGCGTGCCACCGGACGGGCCCTCGGCTACCAGATTTTCTACCGGCTCCCGGTCCCGCTGCGGCGCCGGCTGGTCCGGCTCGCCGTGCCGAAGTACATCGTCGGCGCGGTCACCCTGGTCCGGGACTCCGAGGCCGGCGGGGCGGGGCGGATCCTGCTGCTGCGCCAGCCACCGGGCCACAGTTGGACCCTCCCGGCCGGGCTGCTGCAACGCGGCGAGGCGCCGGTGGTCGGCGCGGCCCGCGAGCTGCACGAGGAGTCCGGCATCCGGCTGGCCCCCGAGCGGCTGCGCCCGGCCGTGCCGAACGCCGTGGTGCACGCCAAGGGCTGGGTGGACGTCGTCTTCGAGACGGAGGTGCCGGCCTCCAGCACCGAGTTGACGGTGGACGGCGCCGAGGTCTTCGAGGCCGCCTGGCACCCGCTGGACGAGCTGCCCCGGCTGAGCCGGGCCACCGCCAACCTGCTCCGGTACTACGGGATCGGCCCGCGCGCGGGCGAGGTCCCGCCGGCGGCGCCACCCGCCGCGTGACCACCCCCGGCGCTGCCGGGCCCGGCTGGCGGGCCGCCGTCGACGTCTGCGCGGTCGTGCTCGCCGCCGGTGAGGGAACCCGGCTGCGCCCGCTCACCGCGCACCTGCCCAAGGCGCTCTGCCCGGTCGGCAACGTGCCGCTGCTCGACCGGGCGCTGGACCGGCTGGCCGGGCTGGGCCTCACCGGGCCGGACCGGGTCGCGGTGAACGCCTGCTACCTGGGCGGGCAGGTCGTGGCCCACGTGGGCGACCGGGCGCACCTGTCGGTCGAGCCGGGCGACCCCCTCGGCACCGCGGGCGGGCTGGGCAACCTGCGGGACTGGATCGCCGGGCGGGGGGTGCTGGTCGGCAACGCCGACGCGTACCTGGCCGACCCGGCCGCCCCGCCGGGGCCGGACGTGGCGGCGCTGCTGGACGGCTGGAACGGGCGGAGCGTACGCCTGCTCGGCCAGCCGGCCGACGACCCGGCGGCCCCCGGCACCTTCGGCGGCCACCGGTTCGTGGGGTTCTCGCTGCTGCCGTGGCGGCTGGTCCGGGAGCTGCCGCCGACCTTCGGCGACCTGGTCCGGGCGGTCTGGCGGCCGGCGGAGGCGGCCGGCGCGCTCACCGTGGTCCCCTACCGGGGCACCTTCTACGACACCGGCACCCCGGCCGACTACCTGGCGGCCAACCTGCACGCGGCCGGCCCCGGCGGCCTGGTCGACCCGTCCGCCACGGTCGGCGGGCGGGTGACCCGCTCGGTGGTCGGCGCGGGCGCGGTGGTGCAGGGCGTGGTGGACCGCTCGGTCGTGTGGCCCGGCGCGACGGTCGCCGCGGGGGAACACCTGAGCGGGGCGATCCGGGCGGGTGCCGACCTGACCGTCCCGGCGGCCCGGTGACCCGCCCAGCCCTTAGCATGGGCCTCGACGTCGACGAACGGAGAATTGTCCCGTGATCACCGCGATCGTGCTGATCGACTGCGCCACCGACTCCATTCCCGAGGTGGCCGAGACGCTGGCCAACCTGCCCGGCGTCAGCGAGGTCTACTCGGTGGCCGGGCACGTCGACCTGATCGCCATGGTCCGGGTTCGCGAGTTCGAGCAGATCGCCCAGGTCATCGCCGGCCGCATTTCCAAGGTGCCGGGCGTGCTCAACACCGAGTCCCACATCGCGTTCCGCGCCTACTCCCAGCACGACCTGGAGGAGGCGTTCGCGATCGGGCTGGCCAACGCCGACTGACCCGCACGCCGGTGGCCGGCCCGCCCCCGTGGGGCGGACCGGCCACCGTGGGCCGTACGCGTCAGCTCTGGCCGGGCGCCGGGGTCTCCGTGGTGCCCGGAGCGGGCTCCTCGGTGCCGGTGCCGCCCGGAGCCGGCGACTCGGTGCCGCCCGGCGCCGGCGACGTGGTGCCGCCCGGGCTGGGCGTGCCGCTGGCGCTGGTCTGCGGGACCGGGACGCCCAGGGTCTGGGCGAGGGCCACCAGTTCGTCGTAGTGCGCCTGGAGGATCGGCAGGGCGTCCTGGGCGAGCTGGACCACCGACTGCTCGGAACCCTGCGAGATCTCGGTCTGGGTGGCCTGGATGGCCTGGACGTGGCCGGCCAACTGGGCGGTCACCCACGCCTTGTCGAACTCGGCGCCGTTGAGGTTGTTCAGCCGGTCGAGGACCTTCTGCTGGTCGGCGGTCGGGTCGGCCGGCAGCTGGACGTTGAGCTGCTGGGCGGTGGACTGCACCGTCTGGTCCAGCTGGGTGTGGTCCGTCACGAACATCTTGCCCAGGTCCTTGACCTGCTGGTTCTGGCCCTTCTGCTGCGCCAGGTTACCCGCGGTGATCTCGAACAGGTTCACCTGGTGCACCGCCTGCAGGTACTGCGTGTCCTGCGTCGACGGTTGCGCCGCGGCCTGGGCCGCGGCGGCCGGTGCCAGTCCCACGAGCACCAGCGCGGCCAGCAGGCCCAGGCGTTTGATTCCCAACATGCTTTCCCCCCCTTGAGACGTTGGACCGCACGGATACCCGGCTGACCGGGGTTATTCCTGCGATTCCACCCGTCCGTGTCGGGGGGTGGCGGGACACCGGGACGGGGCCGACCGGCGTCCCGCGGCGGGAAGGGGACGGCAGGGCCGGAAACGGCCGTGGCGCCCGCCGGTGATCCGGCGGGCGCCACGGTCAGTCGTAGCCGGGTGGGTCAGCGGCGGCTCTCGCCGCTGCCGATCTCCTCCCGCTCCGGTCGGGCCTCGACCGGCGGGTGTCCCGGCGAGACCGGCGCCTCGGCCGGCTTCTCGATCGGGTAGAAGAAGCCCCGGATGGCCGGGCCGAGGGCGCCGAGCCGGTTCATCTTCTTCGGGACCACCCAGCCGACGTAGTCCAGCGCCGGGCCGTGCCCGTCGTGCCCGTCGGTCGGCGTGAGCGGCTGGTGGACCTCCATGAACCGGCCGTCGGGCAGCCGCTTGATGATGCCGGTCTCCACGCCGTGGGCCAGCACCTCCCGGTCGTGCTGCTGGAGACCCAGGCAAAGCCGGTAGGTGAGGTAGTAGGCGAGCGGAGGAACCACCAGCAGGCCGATCCGGCCGGCCCAGGTCATCGCGTTCAAGCTGATGTGGAACTTGTCGGCGATGACGTCGTTGGCGCCGGACAGCGTCAGGACCAGGAAGAAGCCCACCGCCATGGCGCCGGCCGCGGTCCGGGCCGGAGTGTCCCGGGGCCGCTGGAGCAGGTTGTGGTGCTTGCGGTCCTTGAGGTGCCGGGCCTCCAGGAACGGATAGAACAGCGAGATCATCACGAGGATGCCCGGCAGCACCACCGTCGGCCAGAACAGCGGCGGGATGACGTAGCCCTCACCGATGGGGATGCTGATCGCCCACGCCGGCATGAGACGGGTCGAGCCGTCGAGGAACATGACGTACCAGTCGGGCTGGCTGGCGGCCGAGACCACCCACGCCTCGTACGGGCCGAAGTACCAGATCGGGTTGATCTGGAAGAGGCCACCCATCAGCGCGATCACGCCGAAGACGACCATGAAGAAGCCGCCCTGCTTGAGCGCGTAGCGCGGGAACATCCGCTCGCCGACCACGTTCTCGTTGGTCCGGCCGGGGCCGGGCCACTGGGTGTGCTTCTGCTTGAAGACCAGGCCCAGGTGGACGCTGATCAGCGCCACCAGCAGGCCCGGGATGAGCAGCACGTGGGCGATGAAGAAGCGGCTGATGATGATGGTGCCCGGGAACTCCCCGCCGAAGACCGACGAGGTGACCCAGGAGCCGATCACCGGGATCGACAGCATGATCGCGGAGGCGATCCGCAGGCCGGTGCCGGAGAGGCCGTCGTCCGGCAGCGAGTAGCCGGTGAAGCCGGCCAGGAAGCCGACCCAGAACAGCAGCGAACCGATGATCCAGTTCGTCTCACGCGGCTTGCGGAACGCGCCGGTGAAGAAGACCCGGAGCATGTGCACCACGATCGCGGCCATGAACAGCAGCGCCGCCCAGTGGTGCATCTGCCGCATGATCAGGCCGCCCCGGACGTCGAACGACAGGTCCAGGCTGGAGGCGTACGCGGCCGACATGGGGGTGCCCCGCAGCGGGGCGTAGCTGCCGTCGTAGACCACCTCGGTCATCGCCGGCTCGTAGAAGAAGGTCAGGAACACACCGGTCAGCAGCAGGACGACGAACGAGAACAGCGCGATCTCGCCCAGCAGGAAGGACCAGTGGTCGGGGAAGACCTTGTTCAGCAGCTTGCGGAGCGGGGTGGCCACCTGAAAGCGGTCGTCCACCGCCCCGGCGGTCTTGGCCGGCAGAGCGGCCGGATCGAACTTTCGGCGCTTCATGGCCGCTCCCAGAAGTCGGGACCGATAGCTTCGGTGTAGTCGGACTTCGCCACGAAGAAGCCCTCCTCGTCCACCTCGATCGGCAGCTGCGGCAGCCGCCGGTTCGCCGGGCCGAAGATCGGCGTGGCGTTGTCGGTGATGAGGAACTGCGACTGGTGGCAGGGGCAGAGCAGCCGGTTGGTCTGCTGCTCGTAGAGGCTGGCCGGGCAGCCCGCGTGGGTGCAGATCTTGGAGAACGCCACGTAGTTGCCCCACATGTAGCCGGCGTGGCCGATCTCCGGCCGCGCGTTGGCCTCCCGGGACTTCTGCGCGTCGTCCTCGCGCAGGTGGATCAGCAGGGTCGGCGAGTCGGCGTGCTTGTTGCTCACGCCGCCCTCGATGCCCGGGAACACGGTGATCTGGCCACCGACGCTGACGTCCGACGGGCGGATCGGCCGGCCGTCCTCGCGGATCAGGCGGATCCGCTCGCCACGACTGGCCCCCGCGAACCCGGTGGTGAACATCTGGCGGTTCTTGTGCGGGTTGGAGATCAGGCCGCCGACCAGCGGCGCCGCGACGACCGCGCCGACCGGCAGCAGGCCGGCGAGCAGCGAGACGCCGAGCAACGGCCGGCGCTTCACCCCCAGCTCGTCGGCCATGTAGAGCATGGTCTCGCCGGTGATCTTGCGATCCTCCGGGGAGCCCGGCTGGTCGTGCCGGTCCTGGATCGAGACCTCCTTCGGCAGCAGCTTCTTGCCCCAGGTGAGGATGCCGAAGCCGATGCCGAGGAGGGCGATGCCCAGGGTCACGCCGAGCAGCGGGGTGTAGTACTTGTCGCCGCCGCGACCGGCCTCCCACTTCCAGGGCCACCAGATGTAGATGATCAGGAACGCGGTGGCGGCCAGGCCGGTCAGCAGGAACATCGCGGCGACCGTGCGGGTCACCCGGCGCTCCGCCTTGCTGCCCGGGACGACCTGGGGCTCGTAGTGGACGATCTCGATGTCGTCCCGCCGCGCGCCCTCCTCGACGATCTCGAACCGGGAGAGCCGGGGGTCGTTCACGTCGAGCGGCTCCGGGCCGCGCTGGGCCTGGTGCTCGGTGTGGGTGCTCATGCCGTCACCTCGCTACGGGTGGCGCCGGGGGCCGGCGTCACAGCACTGAAACGAATCATCCGCCCGGTCACGACTTGCCCGCAATCCACAGGCTCGCGAAGACCAGCGCGACGATGCCGACCAGGAAGATCGCGAGACCCTCGGTCGACGGGCCGTAGCGGCCCAGGTTGAAGCCGCCCTGGTCCTGGTTGTGCTTCAGGGTCTCCTGGATGTAGGCGATGATGTCCGCCTTCTGCTCCGGAGTGATCTGGTTGTCGCCGAACACCGGCATGTTCTGCGGGCCGCTCAGCATTGCGGCGTAGATCTGCCGGTCGCTGGCCGGGCGCAGGCTCGGCGCGTACTTGCCCGAGGAGAGGGCGCCGCCGCCGCCACCGAACGCGTGGCACTGCGAGCAGTTGATCCGGAACAGCTCGCCACCGGCGGCCATGTCCGCGTTCTCGTGCAGGTTGTTGCCCTGCGGCACCTGCGGGCCGCCGCCGAGCTCCTGGATGTACTGGCCGAGCTGGCGCACCTGCTCGTCGGTGAACTGCGGGGGCTTGCGCAGGGCCTGCGCCTCCTGCCGGGCCATCGGCATCCGACCGCTGCTGACCTGGAACTCGACCGAGGCCGACCCGACGCCGATCAGGCTCGGACCACGTCCCTCGACGCCCTGCGCGTTGCGACCGTGACAGGTCACACAGCTCACGTCGAACAGCGCCTTGCCCTCGTTGGCGGCGGCGGTCAGGGGCGGGTTGTCCTGGGCCTGCACACCGGGGGCGAAGACGGTGTAGGCGCCGCCGGCCAGCATCAGCGCGGCGGCCAGCCGGACCGCGGCACCCAGCCGGCGGCGGCCCCTGCTGCGCGCTACGGGCCGCCCGCGCAGGCGCGCGAGCAGACCGCGTCGGCGGTCGTTGTCAGAAGTCATGACCTGTGTCCTTAACCGGTTGGACCTTGTCTCAGGGGACGGAGCAGCGGCGCGATACGTGACGCGCCAAGATCACTGGAGCCAGTAGATCATGGCGTAGAGCCCGATCCACACGACGTCGACGAAGTGCCAGTAGTAGGACACGACGATCGCCGAGGTCGCCTGCGCCGGGGTGAACCGGCCCATGGTGGTGCGGATCATGAAGATGATGAACGCGACGAGACCGCCGGTCACGTGCAGGCCGTGGAAGCCGGTCGTCAGGTAGAACATCGACCCGTAACCGTCTTCGTTGATCTTGACGCCCTCGTGCACCAGGTTGCGGTACTCGTTCGCCTGGCCGAGCACGAAGATCAGGCCCATCACGAAGGTGATCGTGAACCACCGGCGGAGGGCGTGGACGTCACCCTTCTCGGCCGCGAAGACACCGAGCTGGCAGGTCACCGAGGACAACACCAGGATCACCGTGAAGGTGGTCGCGTAGGGGATGTTGAGGATCTCGGTGTGCTTCTCCCACTGCTCCGGCGCCGCCGCGCGGATCGAGAAGTACATCGCGAACAGCGCCGCGAAGAACATGAGTTCGCTGGAGAGCCACACGATCGTCCCGACGCTGACCATGTTGGGCCGCGTCAGAGAGTGGATCCGGCTCTTGTCAATGGCTGGGGCCGCAGTCACGCGGTCATTATTGCCCTTGACCGGGACCGACGATCAGCGGGGTGGCAAACCTGTGCCATCAGTGGCCCGATAGGGGTCGTCCGCTTCGCCTGACCTACCCTGAAAAGCGTGCTGCACGTCGATCCGATCTTCGCCGCCACCTCGGTGGGCCCGGCGACACTCGCGGCGGGGGGCGAGGCCGTCCCGCCGCCGTTCACCGTGGCCCGGGTCCTGACCGAGACCCGGCTGGACAGCTGGCTCACCCTCGGCCTCGTGCTCGCCGCCGGTCTCTACCTCTACGGGGTGTACCGGCTGCGGCTGCGCGGCGACCGCTGGCCGGTGGTGCGTACCGTCAGTTTCCTCTTCCCGGGCCTCGGCGGCATCGCCGCGGTCACGGTCAGCGGGCTGGGCGCCTACGACACCGCGCTGCTGTCGGTGCACATGATCCAGCACATGGTGCTGTCCATGATCGCGCCGATCTTCCTGGCGCTCGGCGCCCCGGTGACGCTCGCCCTGCGCACCCTGCCGGTGCGCCCGCGCAAGCGCCTCCTGGCGATCGTGCACAGCCGGGTCGCCCGGGTCTACAGCTTCCCGCTGGTGGCGTTCGCCATCTTCGTGGTGAACCCGTTCGCCCTCTACTTCACGGGCCTCTACGAGATCACCCTCCGGCACGAATGGGCGCACGAACTCGTGCACGCGCACTTCATCATGACCGGCTGCGTGTTCTTCTGGCCGCTGCTCGGCCTGGACCCGCTGCCCGGACGCTGGCCGTACCCGGCGCGGGCGCTGCTCATGCTGCTCTCCGTGCCGTTCCACACCGTGCTCGGCCTCACCATCATGCAGAGCACCACCCTGCTCGGCGGCGACTGGTACCCGTCGCTGCACCTGAGCTGGTCCGACCCGTGGAACGACCAGGTGGTCGCCGGCGGCGTGCTGTGGGCCGGCGGCGAGTTCGTCAGCGTCACCATGCTGGCCGTGCTGGTCGTCCAGTGGATCAAGCAGTCCGAGCGCGAGGCCCGCCGGCTGGACCGCGAGCTGGACCGCCAGGAGGCGCGCGAACGCGCCGCGCAGACGAGCGCCTGACCACGCACCGGTACGCCAGGGCGGGGCGATCGCCCGGATGTGACGCCCGCTACGATCAGCGGGCAGCTACGAGGTGGGAGTCACGTCACGATGAGCGATCGTCTTTGCACCGTCCTGCTCTACAGCGACGACCCGAAGGTCCGGGACCGGATGCGACTCGCCGTCGGCACCCGGCCCGCCCCCGGGCTGGAGATCGAGTTCGTCGAGGCCGCCGACTACGCCGGTTGCGTGCGGCTGGTCGACGACTACGAGATCGACCTGCTGCTGCTCGACGGCGAGGCGAGCCCCGGCGGCGGCCTCGGCATCGCCCGCCAGATCAAGGACGACCGGGACGACGCCCCGCCGACCTGCGTGGTGCTGGCCCGCGCCGCCGACCGCTGGCTGGCCGCGTACGCCCAGGTCGACGCGACGCTGACCCACCCGCTCGACCCGGTGACCGCCGGCACCACCGTCGCCGAGCTGCTGCGGCGCACCCCCGCCGCGGCCTGAGCCGCCCTGCGACGGCTCCAGCCCGGCGCGCGCCGGGACCCGGCGCCGTCATCCCGGCGCCACGGCGACCGGACGCCACACCCGCTCTCACGCCCGCTCGGGAGGCCCGCCATGGGCGAACGGACCTGGCCGCTTCTGCTCAACGCGCTGCTGCGCGGCGAGGAGCTCTCCACCGCCGACACCGCCTGGGCGATGGGCGAGATCATGGCCGGCTCGGCCACGCCGGCCCAGATCGCCGGCTTCGCCGTGGCCCTGCGCACCAAGGGTGAGACGCCCGCCGAGCTGGGCGGCCTCGTCGAGGCGATGCTGACCCGGGCGGTCCCGGTCGCGCTGCCCGAGGAGGTCCGGGCCGGCGCGCTGGACGTGGTGGGCACCGGCGGCGACCTGGCCCACACGGTGAACATCTCCACGATGGCCGCGCTGGTGGTCGCCGGGGCCGGTGTCCGCGTGGTCAAGCACGGCAACCGGGCCGCCTCCTCCTCGTGCGGCACCGCCGACGTGCTGGAGTACCTGGGCGTCCCGCTGGACCTCGACCCGGAGCAGGTGGCGCGCTGCGTGACCGAGGCCGGCATCGGCTTCTGCTTCGCCGCCCGGTTCCACCCCGGGATGCGCCACACCGGCCCGGTCCGCCGCGAGATCGGCGTGCCCACCGCGTTCAACTTCCTCGGCCCGCTGACCAACCCGGCCCGCCCCCGGGCCGGGGCCGTGGGCTGCTTCGACCCGCGCATGGCGCCGGTGATGGCGGCCGTCTTCGCCGCCCGGGGCGACTCGGTGGTCGTGATGCGCGGCGAGGACGGGCTGGACGAGTTCAGCACCGGCGCGCCGACCCGCGTCTGGGTGGCCCAGCAGGGCGCCGTCAGGGAGGCGCTGCTGGACGCGACGGAGCTCGGGGTAGCCAGGGCCACCCTGGCCGACCTGAGGGGCGGTGACGCGGCGTACAACGCCGGCGTCGTCCGGCGGCTGCTGGCCGGCGAGACCGGCCCGGTCCGCGACGCGGTACTGGTGAACGCCGCGGTCGCGCTGGCCACCCAGGGCCCGCTCGACGGCGACCTGCACGAGGCGCTGCGCGCCGGCCTGGTCCGGGCGACCGAGTCGGTCGACTCGGGCGCGGCCGCGGGCGCCCTGGAGCGCTGGCTCCAGGTCGCCGGCACGCTCTGAGCCCCGGCGCCGTCCGGGTTCTGTCGGACCGGCGTGCCAAACTACACGGGAGTAATTTCCGTTTTCCGCCGATGGCGCCGCCGCTCGGCGGGCACCGGACCGAGAGGAGACGCCCGTGTCGGACCGCGAACTCCCCTGCGACAGCTGCGAGGGCGTCGTGCTGTTCGAGGCGCCACCCTGCGTCGACGGGCACGGCGCCGACTGCCCCGAGCTGATCTGCACGGGCTGCGGAGCGGCCGTGCTCATCGCCACGTTCGCCTTCCGCGCCCCGCGCGTGGGCAACCGCCGCGGCACCACCCGCCGGCCGCACCGCCGCGCCGCCTGACCCGGCCCCGCACCCGGGCGCCCGCCGCCTCGCCGCGGGCGGGACAGCGAAGGGCGGAAAAGCGGAAGGCCCGCGGCCCCCGAGGGGGCGCGGGCCTTCCGCTGACGATTCGGTCAGTGCTCGGCGGTGCGGCGGGTGCCGGAGTAGTACTCGAAGAGCAGGCCGCAGGCGCCGAAGACGACCGCCACCATGCCCACCCCGATCAGCCAGAACTGCCAGAAGACCAGGCCGAGACCGGCGATCGCGGCGGCCAGGGCCAGGCCGAACGGCCAGTAGCTGCCCGGGCTGAAGAAGCCGATCTCGCCCGCGCCGTCGGCGATCTCGCCGTCCGCCCGGTCCTCCGGACGCAGGTCGATGCGGCGCGAGACGAACCAGAAGAAGCCGCCGCACATCGAGCAGAGCAGGAAGGACAGCAGCAGCGCCACGGTGCCGACCCACTCGACCCGGCCGCCGTCGCCGTACGTCCAGGCGCCGTAGAGGATCGTCGCGCCGAAGAGGAACGTCGCGATGATGAGGAAGATCTTCCACTCGGTCTTCATGCCGGACCCCTCAGCTTCCCGCGCCGGCCGTCGCATCGGACGGGTTGAAGTTGGCCGTGGTGCGCCGCGTCTTGAACGGCTGGGTTTCGGTGGCGTACGGGTCTTCGCCGATCGCCTGGAGCGCTTCCTGGGTCGACTTGCCGGCCTTCTTGGCCGCCAGGAACTGGTCGTACTTCTCCGGCGAGACGACCCGCAGCTCGAAGTTCATGAAGGCGTGGTAGCTGCCGCACAGCTCGGCGCAGCGGCCGACGAAATGGCCCTCCTGGTCGAGGCTGGAGACCTCGAAGGTGTTGCGGATGCTGCCCGGCATGACGTCGCGCTTGAACAGCAGCTCCGGCACCCAGAAGGAGTGGACGACGTCGCGGCTCTGCTCCTCGAACCGGATCGACTTGCCGCTCGGCAGGACCAGCACCGGGATGACCTCGCTGGTGCCGAGCACCGAGGCGACCGTGTTGGCGTCGCGGCCCTGGCCGTCGCGGTAGTTGAACTGCCAGTTCCACTTGAAGGCGACGACCTCGACGGTGACGTCGGGGTTCCTCGACTCCTTCACCACGTCGGTCTGCACCACCGCGGTGTAGTAGAAGAGCACGGAGACCACGAGGATCGGCGCGATGGTGTAGAGGAACTCCATCGGCAGGTTGTAGCGGGTCTGCACCGGCAGCGCGTTGCCGCGCTTCCGGTAGCGGATCACGCACCAGAAGATCAGGCCCCAGACGAACACGCCGACCGCGAGGGCCGCGATGCAGGACGCGATCCACAGGTCGTACATGCGGTGCGACTCGGGCGTGATGCCGCCCTGCGGCCAGCCGAAGCCGCCGAACGTCCTGCCGACGTCACAGCCGGTGAGCAGAACCAGCAGCGCGGCTCCACCGAGACCGAGCCCGGCGAGTCGACCAGCACCACGCCGCCGGCTCCCGCCGGCCCCCGAGGAAGCGCTGTGCCGTACGGCCGACGGCCGTACCTCCGAACTCCTTGCGACCACCTGGTCCTGCCTCCCTAGCGCGCCGCGGTGATTGTTTCGCTCGACACCGACGGCAAAGGCGTCACCGACGGTCGCAGATTACTCGACCATGACGGGCCTGACCGTCTTGGGGTCACTGTCCGCCCCCATCGGGGAGATCTTGGGCGTACCGGGGCGATAGCGTGAACGTTCGTGAGCGCAAACCCGGTCTACCTGGACGCGGCCACCGCCGCCCCGTTGCACCCGGTCGCGCGGCAGGCGCTGCTGGCCGCGCTGGACGACGGCTGGGCCGACCCGGCCCGGCTCTACGGCCAGGCCCGCCGGGCCCGCCAGCTCCTCGACGCCGCCCGCGAGGCCGCCGCGCAGACCCTCGGCGTCCGCGCCGACGAACTCTCCTTCACCCCCAGCGGTACGGCGGCCGCGCACGCCGCCGTGCTCGGCGGCCTGTCCGGGCGGCGCCGGGCCGGGGCGGCGCTGGTGCACTCGGCGATCGAGCACTCGGCGGTGCTGCACGCCGCGGAGCGGCACGTGGCCGGTGGGGGCGACGCCGTGGGCGTACCCGTGGACCGGCTCGGCCGGGTCGACCTGGACGCCTGGGCGGCGGCGGTGGCCGGCCCCGGCGTGGCCCTGGCCGCCCTGATCGGGGCGAGTCACGAGGTGGGCACGGTGCAGCCGGTGCCCGCAGCGGCGGAGCTCTGCGCCGAGGCGGGGGTGCCGCTGTACGTGGACGCGGCGCAACTGGCCGGCCGGGCGCCGCTGCCGGCCGGCTGGTCGGTGCTGAGCGCCAGCGCGCACAAGTGGGGCGGGCCGCCCGGCGTGGGGCTGCTCGTGGTGCGCAAGGGCACCCGCTGGGAGTCGCCGTTCCCGGCCGACGAGCGGGAGTCGGGGCGTACCCCGGGGGTGGTGAACCTGCCCGCGGTGGTGGCCGCGGCGGCGAGCCTGCGCGCGGCGGCGGCCGACGCGGCGACCGAGGCGGCCCGGCTCGGGCCGCTGGTCGACCGGATCCGGGCCCGGGTGGTGGCCGAGGTGCCGGACGTGGAGGTGGTCGGCGACCCGGTGGACCGGCTCCCCCACCTGGTCACCTTCTCCTGCCTGTACGTGGACGGCGAGGCGCTGCTGCACGCGCTGGACCGGCGGGGCTTCGCGGTCTCCTCCGGCTCCTCGTGCACCTCCTCGACGCTGCGGCCGTCGCACGTGCTGGAGGCGATGGGGGTGCTGTCGCACGGCAACGTCCGGGTGTCGCTGCACCGGGAGACCACCGAGGCCGACGTCGACCGGTTCCTGGCCGAGCTGCCCGGGATCGTGGCCGACCTGCGCGCCGAGGCGGGGGTGACCGGCCTGTGAGCGCGAACAGCGAGCCGGACGAGGTGCTCGACTGCCGGGGCCAGCGCTGCCCCCTGCCTGTGATCAACCTCGCCCGGCGGCTGCCCGAGCTGCCGGTCGGCGCGGTGATCCGGGTGCTCGCCGACGACCCCGCCGCGGCCGTGGACATCCCGGCCTGGTGCCGGATGCGCGGCCAGGAGTTCGTGGCCGCGCACCCCGACGGAGGCCCGGGCTACGACGTGCGCCGCAGCCACTGACCCGCGGCTCAGCGGAGGGCGGTCACTGCAGGTGCGGCCGGACGTCCTCGGCGGCCGCGTCGCCGTACGACTCGGCGAGCCGCTTGACGAACAGGTCCCGGCGGACCTCGTACTCCTGGCCGCCGAAGTTCTCCAGCACCAGCGTGGCGAGCAGGCAGCCGACCTGGGCGGCGCGCTCCAGGCCGACCCCCCAGTTGAGGGCGGCGAAGAAGCCGGCCCGGAAGCCGTCGCCGACGCCGGTCGGGTCGATTGCCTGGATCTCCCGGGCGATCGGCACGTGGATGGTGCCGACCTCCCGGCCGGCGATCTCCACGCCCTGCTTGCCCAGCGTGGTGACCCGCACCTTCACCCGGTCCAGCAGCTGGGCGTCGGTCAGCCCGGCCTTGCTCTGCAGCAGCGACTTCTCGTACTCGTTGGTCATGAGGTAGTCGGCGCCGTCGACCAGGCCGAGCACGTCCGCGCCGTCCATCCGGGCCAGCTGCTGCGACGGGTCGGCCACGAAGGCGTAGCCGCGCTCCCGGCACTCCGCGGAGTGCCGGATCATGGCGGCCGGGTCGTTGGCGCTGACCAGCACCAGGTCGAGGCCGCCGAGCCGCTGCGCCACCGGCGCCAGCTCGATGTTGCGGGCCTCGCTCATGGCGCCCGCGTAGAACGAGGCGATCTGGCACATGTCGGTGTCGGTGGTACAGACGAAGCGGGCCGTGTGGGCGATCTCGCTCACGTGCACCGAGTCGCAGTCGACGCCGTGCCGCTCCAGCCAGGACCGGTAGTCGGCGAAGTCGGCGCCGACCGCGCCGAGCAGCACCGGGCGCAGCCCGAGCTGGGCCATGCCGAAGGCGATGTTCGCGGCGGTGCCGCCGCGCCGGAGGACCAGCTCGTCGACGAGGAAGGACAGCGAGACCTTGTCCAGCTGGTCGGCGATGAGCTGGTCGGCGAAGCGGCCGGGGAAGCTCATCAGGTGGTCGGTCGCGATCGAGCCGGTCACGGCGATCTTCATGTCAACCCTCGCGGTCGGGAGCACGGCGCGGGTCAGCCTACCGGTCGCCCCGACCCGCCGGACGGGGGTCGGTCCACAACCGGTCTTGCCCCGCACATCCGGGCGTCACCGTCCGGACACCCACCGGAGGCGACAAAAACGGCGGGACCACCCCGTGAGGGATGGCCCCGCCGTCAGGCAGGTGTCGTCGGCCCGTCGACTCAGCTGAACGAGTCGCCGCAGGCGCAGGAGCTGCCGGCGTTCGGGTTGTCGATGGTGAAGCCCTGGGCGTCGATCCGGTCGGCGAAGTCGATGGTGGCGCCGGCCAGGTAGGGGGCGCTCATCCGGTCGACGACGACCTCGACACCGCCGAAGTCGGTGACGACGTCACCGTCGAGCGACCGCTCGTCGAAGAACAGCTGGTACCGCAGGCCGGAGCAGCCGCCCGGCTGCACGGCGACCCGGAGCCGCAGGTCGTCACGGCCTTCCTGCTCGATCAGGGCCTTGACCTTCTGCGCCGCGACGTCGGTGAGGACGACGGTGCTGGGGGCCTTGGCCTCGGTCGACTCGGTCTGCGCTGGCGTGGTCACGTGGAAGTCTCCCTGCGCGGTATGGGGTCCGGACGCACTGGCCAACGCCGCACGTCCGCCAATGATTCCCGGTGTGGTCCAGGTCCGATCGTACGCCGCCCCGACCGGCGGCACCTCCGGTGGCACGAGCCGCGTCGCGTGAGCCGCGCCGCAGGCCACGGCGGGCTCAGCGGCTCCACTGGCGGGCCAGGCGGGCGCCGAGCGCGCGCAGGCCCTCGGCCGGGCGGCTCATGGCCGCCTCCACTCCCCCGCGCTCCTCGCCGCCGAAGTGCTCCACCAGGCTGTGCGCCTCGGTCACGCCGGCCGCGGCGGCCTCCCGCCGTCCGGTGCTCACCCGGCCGGCCAGCACCACGCAGGGCACGCCCCGGTCCCGGGCGGCCCCGGCCACCCCGGCGACCACCTTGCCGCGCAGCGACTGGTGGTCGAAGGAGCCCTCACCGGTGATCACCAGGTCGGCGGCGTCCAGCGCGGCGTCCAGGCCGATGGCCCGGGTGACCAGGCCGATGCCGGACTCGCACCGGCCGCCGAGCGCGAGGACCGCCGCGCCGAGCCCGCCGGCCGCGCCGCCGCCGGGCAGCGCGCCGAGCCCGGACGGGCAGCCCGGCAGGTCCTTCTCCAGCACCGCCGCCCAGCGCTCCAGCGCGGCGTCGAGCAGCAGCACGTCCGCGCGGGTGGCGCCCTTCTGCGGGCCGTACACGTTGCTGGCGCCGTGCAGCCCGAGCAGCGGGTTGTCGACGTCGGTGGCGGCGACCAGCGCCCCGCCGCGCAGCCGGGGCGCGCCGTCCAGCGCCGCCACGGCGGCGAGGGCCGCCCCGCCGTACGGCAGGGCCCTGCCGGCCGCGTCCAGCGCGGTCACCCCGAGCGGGGTGAGCATCCCGGCGCCGCCGTCGTTGGTGGCCGACCCACCCAGGCCGACCACCACGGTCGTCGCACCGGCCTCCACGGCGGCGGCGACCAGCAGGCCGAGCCCGTAGGAGGTGGTCACCTTCGGGTCCCGCTCGGCGGCGGAGAGCAGGTCCAGGCCGCACGCCTGCGCGCTCTCGAGGTAGGCCACGCCGTCGTCGGTGAGCAGGATCTCACCGGCGGTCGGTCGGCCGAGCGGGTCGACGGTGGGCACCGGCAGCCGCCGCCCGCCGAGCGCGTCGGCGAGCACGGCCACGAACCCGGGGCCACCGTCGGCCAGCGGCCGGATCAGCAGTTCGTCGTCGGGGGCGACCTCCCGCCAGCCCTCGGCCACCGCGGCGGCCACCTCGGGGGCCGGCAGCGTGCCGGCGAACTTGTCCGGGCAGAGCAGCACGCGCATGCCGAGCAGTGTGGCAGGCCACATCCGTGGCGGCCGCACGGCGGCCCCGCTGTGGGACCATGGGGACGTGACTTCGACCTGGGTTGAGCCCTCCAACACCGCCACTGCGCTGCTGCTCCTCGGCCGCGGCAGCGACCCCGCCACCGAGCGTGGCGTGGAGTGTCCGGGTGACCTCCCCGCGCCGAGCGATCCGGACCTGGTGGCCCGGGCGGCCGCCGCGAAGGCGGCGCTCGGCACGAAGGTCTTCGTGCTCGGCCACCACTACCAGCGCGACGAGGTGATCCAGTTCGCCGACGTGACCGGCGACTCGTTCAAGCTGGCACGGGAGGCGGCCGCCCGCCCCGACGCGGAGTACATCGTCTTCTGCGGCGTGCACTTCATGGCCGAGAGCGCCGACATCCTCACCTCGGACCGCCAGAAGGTGATCCTCCCCGACCTGGCCGCCGGCTGCTCGATGGCCGACATGGCGGTGCTGTCGCAGGTCGAGACCGCCTGGGACGTGCTGACCGAGCTGGGCATCGCGGCGGACACCGTCCCGGTGACCTACATGAACTCCTCGGCGGACATCAAGGGCTTCGTCGGCCGGAACGGCGGCGTGGTCTGCACCTCGTCCAACGCCAAGCGGGCGCTGGACTGGGCGTTCGCGCAGGGGCAGAAGGTGCTCTTCCTCCCCGACCAGCACCTGGGCCGCAACACCGCCGTCCTGGAGATGGGTTTCTCGCTGGACGACTGCGTGCTCTACGACCCGCACAAGCCGAACGGCGGGCTGACCCCGGAGCAGCTGCGCGACGCGAAGATGATCCTGTGGCGCGGGCACTGCTCGGTGCACGGCCGCTTCACCCTCGACAGCGTCAACGACGTGCGCGAACGGGTGCCGGGGGTCAACGTGCTGGTCCACCCGGAGTGCCGGCACGAGGTCGTCAACGCCGCCGACCAGGTGGGCTCCACCGAATACATCATCAAGACCATCGAGGCGGCCCCGGCCGGCTCGGCGTGGGCCGTCGGCACCGAGCTGAACCTGGTCCGCCGGCTGGCGCTGGCCCACCCGGACAAGCAGATCATGTTCCTCGACCGGGCGGTCTGCTACTGCTCGACGATGAACCGGATCGACCTGCCGCACCTGGTCTGGGCACTGGAGGAGCTGGCGGCCGGCCGGGTGGTCAACCAGATCACCGTGGACCCGGACACCGCCGGGCACGCCCGGGCCGCCCTGGACCAGATGCTCGCGCTCCCGGGCGCCTGATCACCCTCGGTCACCTCACTGGTACGGAAACGCACCGGAATCCCCGGTTCGTGCCCTCGCTGGTGATGTGACCGATTCCATTCCCGTCACGGAGGGCTATGCTGCCGGGGCGACGACTCACGCGGCCCGTTTTGACCGGGCCGCCATCCGGGTAGCGATGCAGATCGTGCACCTGACTCATCTACACGGCAGCACCAACGCGCTGGAGGTTGCGTTGACCGACGACGTCCTGGTCGTACACGGAGGCACTCCGCTCGAAGGGCGGATCCGCGTGCGCGGCGCGAAGAACCTCGTGTCCAAGGCGATGGTCGCCGCCCTGCTGGGCGACACGCCCAGCCGACTGTTCGACGTGCCCCGGATCCGGGACGTGGAGGTCGTCCGCGGGCTGCTCGGCCTGCACGGCGTCAAGGTCAGCGACGGCGAGGAGGACGGTGAGCTGGTCTTCGACCCGTCCAACGTCGAGAGCGCCAGCACCGACCAGATCAACGTGCACGCCGGTTCCAGCCGGATCCCGATCCTGTTCTGCGGCCCGCTGCTGCACCGGCTCGGCCACGCCTTCATCCCCGACCTGGGCGGCTGCCACATCGGCCCGCGCCCGATCGACTTCCACCTCCAGGCGCTGCGCGAGTTCGGCGCGACCGTGGAGAAGACCCCGGAGGGGCTGCACCTGTCGGCGCCGAACGGGCTGCACGGCACCAAGTTCGCCCTGCCCTACCCGAGCGTCGGCGCCACCGAGCAGGTGCTGCTCACCGCGGTGATGGCCGAGGGCGTCACCGAGCTGCGCAACGCCGCGGTGGAGCCCGAGATCATCGACCTCATCTGCGTGCTGCAGAAGATGGGCGCGATCATCAAGGTGCACACCGACCGGGTCATCGAGATCCAGGGCGTGAAGCGGCTCAGCGGCTACACCCACCGGCCCATCCCGGACCGGATCGAGGCGGCGAGCTGGGCCGCGGCCGCGCTGGCCACCCGCGGGCACGTCGAGGTGCTCGGCGCCCAGCAGGCCGACATGATGACCTTCCTGAACATCTTCCGCTCGGTCGGCGGCGAGTACGAGGTCACCGACCTCCGCCCGCCGCGCGGCGGCGGGCCGGGCCAGGAGGGCGGCATCCGGTTCTGGCACCCGGGCGGCGAGTTGAACGCCGTGGCGCTGGAGACCGACGTGCACCCCGGTTTCATGACCGACTGGCAGCAGCCCCTCGTCGTGGCGCTCACCCAGGCCCGGGGCCTGTCGATCGTCCACGAGACGGTCTACGAGCAGCGGCTCGGCTACACCGAGGCGCTGAACTCGATGGGCGCCAACATCCAGGTCTACCGGGACTGCCTGGGCGGCACCCCGTGCCGCTTCGGCCGGCGCAACTTCAAGCACTCCGCGGTGATCGCCGGCCCGAGCAAGCTGCACGCGGCCGACCTGGTGATCCCCGACCTGCGGGCCGGTTTCAGCCACCTGATCGCGGCCCTGGCCGCCGAGGGCACCTCCCGGGTCTACGGCGTCGACCTGATCAACCGGGGCTACGAGGACTTCGAGGCCAAGCTCGCCGACCTGGGCGCGCACGTCGAGCGTCCCTGACGGCGTCTTTTACCGCGCCGCGACCTGGAGCCGCCGCCCGGTGCACCCGCGATGTGCACCGGGCGCGGCTGGTTGGCTACCCTTGCCGGCGTGCCGTCGCTGTTTCGCCGTAAGCCCGCCGACCTCGTCGAGGAGTCCGTCACCCCGGTGACGACCGACGAGGACTCCTCCGCTGCCCGTCCCCGGGGTTACACGCCCGCCAAGGGGCGCGAGACTCCGAAGCGCCCGGGCGCCGGCCGGCGCCCCGCCGGGCCGGCGAAGCCGCTGACCAAGGAGGAGGCCCGGGAGCAGCGCCGCACGGCGCGCGCCGAGTCCGCGGCCGAGTTCCGGCGGGAGGGCGGCCCGCGCGACCGGGGCCCGGAGCGGCTGCTGGCCCGCAACGTGGTCGACTCCCGGCGTACGGTCGGCACCTGGTTCTTCGGCGGCGCGCTGATCGTGCTGCTCGGCTCCAACCAGGCCATGCCGCCGATCGTCCGGCTGCTGTCGAACGTGCTGTGGGGCGCGCTGGCGCTCGGCGTGGTGATCGACTCGGTGCTGATCGCCCGCAAGATCAAGAAGCTGGTCCGCGAGCGCTTCCCCAAGAGCACCGAGCGGCTCGGCTCGCTCTACTTCTACGCGATCATGCGGTCGATCACGTTCCGGAAGATGCGCGCCCCGGCCCCCCGCGTGAACGTCGGCGACAAGATCTGACCGGACCCACCCGGAGTTGGCCCCTTCCCGCCTCGGCGGGGAGGGGCCGATGTCGTCGTCAGGCCACTCCGAGCAGGCGCAGCAGCGCGGTGGTGCCCGCCGCGGCGACCACGATCAGCACGAAGGGCGCCCGGCGCCAGGCGAGCAGCAGGCCGACCAGCACGCCCGCGGGCCGGGCGTAGCCGGCGAAGCCGCCGGCCTCGGTCAGCGTCGCGGTGGCGGCGAGCGCGGCCAGCAGCGCGGCGGCGCCGACCGGCAGCAGGTGGCGGGACCATTCGGGCAGGTCCAGCCGGTCGCGCAGCAGCACGCCGGCGACGCGGAAGCCGTAGGTGCCGGCAGCCAGGGCGAGGATCACGGCGATCAGCACGGGACCTCCCCGGCCCGCACGACCCGTCCGGCCCCGTCGCCGTCCGCCGATCCGCCGCCGCCGGGGTCGTCCGGTGCGGCGCCCGGGTCGCCCGGCCCGCCGGTCGACCGGCGGCGGCTCAGCAGGGGCAGGACCAGCGCGGCGAGTGCGAGCAGCACCGGCAGTCCGGCCGGCAGCAGCGGGGTGGCCAGCACGGCCAGCCCGGCGCCGGCGAGCGCCACCCCGCGGGTCTCCCGGTCGCGCAGGCTGGGCAGCAGCAGGGCGGCCAGCCCGGCCGGGAAGGCGGCGTCGAGCCCCAGGGCGGCCGGGTCGCCGACCGCGCCGCCGGCCAGCACGCCGAGGCCGGTGCCGGCGTTCCAGGCCAGGAAGAGCAGCACCCCGGCGAGCCAGAACGCGCGCCGCCGCCCCGGCCCGGCCGGGCGGGCCAGCGCGAACGCGGTCGCCTCGTCGGTCATCAGGTGGCTGCCGAGCAACCGCTGCCGGCGCCGGGAGCCCATTGCGCCGCCGAGGGCCAGGCCGAACGGCAGGTGCCGGGCGTTGAGCAGCAGGCCGGCGAGGACCGCCGCGAGCGGGCTGCCGGCCGCGATCAGGCCCACGGCCATGAACTGGGCGCCGCCGGCGTAGACCAGCACCGACATGGCGAGGGTGGCCCAGGCGGGCAGGCCGGCGGCCACGGCCACGGCACCGAAGGAAGCGCCCACGGCGAGCATCGCCGCGCCGATGGCGGCGACGTCACGGAGCACCCGGGCATCGCCCGTTCGATATGCCGTACGCATGGTCCATTATCCTGAACGCAAGGACCGGCGTTCGTCAAACCGAACAAACCTACCGTTGGAGCGAACACATGGCGATCGACCCCGCTCCCCCGCTCGCCACGATCGCGGCCGCCCTGCGCCGCGAGCGCGACCGGGCGGGCCTGTCGCTGACCGAGCTGGCCCGCCGCGCCGGCATCGCCAAGTCCACCCTGTCGCAGCTGGAGTCCGGGGCCGGCAATCCCAGCGTGGAGACGCTCTGGGCCCTCGGCGTGGCGCTGGGCGTGCCGTTCAGCCGCCTTGTCGAACCGCCCACCGCCGCCGTCCGGGTGGTGCGGGCCGGCGAGGGGCCCCGGATCCGCTCCGAGCACGCCGACTTCTCGGCCACCCTGCTCGCCGCCGGCGCGCCGCACACCCGGCGGGACGTCTACGTGATGGAGCTGGAACCCGGGGCGGTACGGCTCGCCGAGGCGCACACCCCCCGCAGCGTCGAGCACGTCGTGGTCGCCACCGGGCGGATGCGCGTCGGCCCCGAGACCGACCTGGTCGAGCTGGGGCCGGGCGACTACGCCACCTTCCCCGGCGACACCCCGCACCGGTACGAGGCACTGGCCCCCGGCACCTTCGCCGTGCTCGTCATGGAACACCCGTGAGCGCGGGCGCTCAGCCCACCTCGGCCGGCGCGCGGTAGAGCCGGGCCACGACCTCCTCGATGTCCGGCTCGACGATCGAGATGTCCCGCAGCGAGGCCAGGCCCGCCAGCCCCGCCACCACCTCGGCGACGCTCGCCGACTCCAGCGCGAAGACCAGCCGGCGCCCGTCCGCCTCCACCCGCTGCACCGGCGCGCCCGGCAGCACCGGCGGTGCGGGCAGCGCGGCGTCCAGCTCGGCCACCACCATGCGGCGGGAGCCGTACCGGCTGTGCAGGGCGGCGATCGAGCCGTCGTGCACCACCCGCCCGTGGTCGATCACCACGAGGCGGCGGCAGAGCCGCTCGATGTCCGCCAGGTCGTGGGTGGTGAGCACCAGGGTGGTTCGCCGGCCCGCCCCAGCTCCGCCAGGAAGCCGCGGACCGCCTGCTTGCTCACCACGTCCAGCCCGATGGTCGGCTCGTCCAGGAAGAGCACCTCGGGGCCGTGCAGCAGGGCGGCGGTCAGCTCGCCGCGCATCCGCTGGCCCAGGGAGAGCTGCCGGACCGGGGTGTCCAGGAACTCGTCGAGGTCCAGCAGGCTCCGGCAGCGGGCCAGCCGGGCCGCGTGCTCGGCGGACGGCACCCGGTAGACGTGCCGCAGCAGCGCGAACGAATCCCGCAGCGGCAGGTCCCACCAGAGCTGCGAGCGCTGCCCGAAGACCACGCCGATGCGCAGCGCCAGCCGGGTCCGGTCGGCCACCGGTCGCAGCCCGCAGACCCGCGCCCGGCCCGCCGAGGGCATCAGCACCCCGGTGAGCATCTTGAGCGTCGTGGACTTGCCGGCGCCGTTCGGCCCGATGTAGCCGAGCATCTCGCCCCGCTCCACCCGCAGGTCCACCCCGTCGACCGCGGTGACCGTCCGCTTCTCCCGGCGCAGCCGCCCGGTCCGCACCCGGACCGTGAACTCCTTGCGCAGCCCGTCCATCTCGATGACGTTCATGACCCCGTGCTCCGGTAATGGCGGATCCCGACGCGCCAGGCCAGGGCGGCGACCGCCGCGGCGACCAGCGCCACGCCGGGCGAGGCCCAGCCGACCCAGGCCGGCAGGCCCAGCGGATCGGGCCGGCCCAGCAGCGCCAGCGCCGGGTGGTAGCTGACAAAGGCGAAACCCATCCCGTACGCGAAGAGCGCCCGGAACCAGCCGCCGTAGACGGTGACCGGGTACGAGGTGAAGTCGCGCCCGCCGTAGGTGACCGAGTTGGCCAGCTCCCCCGAGTCGATCCAGTAGAACGACACCGTGGCGGTCGTGACGAAGACCGCGGCGAAGAAGACCACGGCGGCCGGCGGGGCGACCAGCGCGAGCGCCACCCGGCCCGGCGTCCAGTCGATGCCGGCCGAGGCGAGCGCGAACACCAGCACGGCCAGCCCGAAGACCGCCCGGGAGACCTTGCGCAGCGGCAGGTCCATCAGCAGCAGCTGGGGCAGCGCGGCGAGCGGCCGGACCAGCACCGCGTCGAAGAGGCCGGTGCGGACGTACCGGGGCAGCCGCTCGATGTTGCCGACCAGCAGGTCGGCCGTGGCGAACGCGAACGACGACAGGCCGACGACCACCAGTGTCTCGCGGAGCGTGAACCCGCCCAGCTCCCGGGTGACCCCGAAGAGCACCAGCACGGTCATCACGTCGAAGACGGTGGCGCCCATGTTGCCGACCAGGTCGACGGCGAACGAGGTCCGGTACGCCGCCTGCGACCGGGCCTGCGCCCCGAGCAGCGCCCGGTACGCCCGCCGCGTCCCCGGCTCAGCCACCCTGCACCACCAGCCGGTGCTCGGCCCGGCGCTGCACGAGCCGGCAGAGCGCCAGCAGCAGCACCGCCCAGGCGGCCTGAAGGCCGACCAGGCTCAGCTCGGTCGGCATCGGCTCCCGCTCGACCAGCACGTCCAGCGGTACCTGCAACAGGCTGGGGAACGGGGTGGCGTACCGCAGCGCGGCCTCCCACCAGCCCGGGAGGAAGCCGAGCGGGAAGTAGAGGCCGGCGAGCACACCGGAGCCCAGCGTCCAGAGGATCATCGGCCCGCGGACGTCCTCCAACCAGTACGCGGTGGCGTTGACCAGGTAGCGGCAGGCGAAGCAGACCACCACGGCGAGCAGCACGGACAGCCCGAACAGCGGCAGGGTGGCCCACTGCCGGGGCAGGTAGACGTCGAAGAAGAACGGGCCGATCACCACCGGCGGCAGCAGCCGGGCCAGCGAGGCGAACCCGGCCCGGCCCAGGTCGGTGGCGAGGTAGCTGGTCACCGGGTGCACGGGGCGGAGCAGGTCGGCGGCGATCTCCCCGGTCCGGATCCGGTCGGCCAGCTCGGTCCAGCCCCAGATCGCGATCACCGCGAGCAGCCCCTGCCCCGCCCAGACGAAGGTGCCGAGCTGGGCACGGTCGTAGCCGGCCACCGTGCCGGCCGCGCCGGCCACCGCCAGGAAGATGTAGCAGCGCAGGAAGCCGAAGACGGTGTTGGTGACGACCCCCGCCACGGCGGCCTGCCGGTAGGTGGCGTGACGCCGAAAACCGGAGGCGGCTATCGCGCCGAATGTCCGAAACCATCGGGTAACGTTTGGATCCGTGGGCGGTGCCACAGTGGCGGTGACAGAGCCCACGCCGCTACCCTCCTTCCGCAGCCACGACGTGCTGGACCGGGCGACTCTACCGGCACCAAGGGCGCCCAGCGCGACAATTTCCAACGAGGTGACATCGCCGTGAGCGAGCGACGCGAGCCGGCCCCGGGGCCGCGCCGCGCGGGCGGCGACAGGGTCCCCCGATGAGCGGCTGGGACCGCTGGCGCGAGCTGGCCGAACCCTCCTGGGCCGCCGAACCCACCCACGAGTGGCGCCCGCAGTTCCCCGGGCAGCGCTATCCCGGCGACATCGGACTCGAATACCTGACCCCGCCCGCGCCCCGTGGCCGCGCCTCGGCGGTCGGCCGGGCCGAGGTGCACCCGGTCAGCCCGGCGCCGGGTGGCGAGGACCCGTACCCGGTCAGCCCGGCCGAACCCGACGACCTCGACGGTCGGCGCGGCGGGCGGCCGGGCGGGGACGGGCGGCGGCCCGAGGACGGTTCCCGGCGTGGCGGGCCGGGCGACCGGTTCGACCAGCGGTGGGTGCGGCCGGAGCCGGTGCGCGGTGCGGCGCCGCTCCGGCCGGTCTCCCCCGCCGCCGAGCCCGGCTGGGTGCCGGAGCCGGAGGAGTACCCGCACGCGCCGCGGTCCGGCCGACCGGAGCAGCGCCGCGCGCCGGCGGACGGCCGGACCAACCCGCCGCCGGGCGGCCCGGTGGACCGGCGCGAACCGGCGTTCGACGGCCGGCGGGACCGGGCGTTCGAGGGCCGGCGCGACCCGGGATCCGACGACCGGCGTGATCCGCGGTTCGAGGAGCGCCGGGAGGCGGC
>NZ_WBKT01000062.1 GCF_008868175.1 Micromonospora sp. AMSO31t | reverse complement strand
TCGTGGATCTCCCCGACCAGCTCCTCGACCAGGTCCTCGCAGGTGACGATGCCGGCCGTGCCGCCGTACTCGTCGACCACCACGGCCAGGTGGTGGCCCTCCCGGCGCATCTCGGTGAGCGCGGCCAGCACGCGTTTGCTGCCCGGCAGCCGCTTCACCTCGCGGGTCAGCTCGCCGACCGTGGCGCGCGGGTCCCGCTCGGGGCGCAGCAGCACGTCCCGCAGGTGGACGAAGCCGACCACGTCGTCGTGGGTGCCGTCGACCACCGGGTAGCGGGTGTGCGGGTCGGCGCGGACCAGCCGCTCGGCCTCGGCCACGGTGAGCCCGGTGGCGAGGAAGACCACCTCGGTGCGCGGCACCATCACCTCGCGGACGAGCCGCGCGCCGGCCACCAGCACCTCGTCGATGATCCGCCGCTCGTCGGGGTCGAGCACCGTGTTGGCCGCGACCAGGTCACGCAGCTCGGCCTCGCTGATCCGCTCCCGGCCGGCGGTCGGGCTGGCCCCGAGCAGGTCGGTGACCAGGCGGGTGGCACCGTCGGCGGCGCGCACCACGAGCCGGGCCACGGTGCGGGCCACGGGTCCGGGTGCGCGTCTCGGCCGCCCCGGCGGGCGTCGCCGGGGCCCGGGACCACCTCCCTCCCGCATGACAAGGATGGTAGACAGCGGGCGCCGGACAGCCCGGCCGATGTTCGGATCTGTTCAATCGTGAAGGATTGTGGTGGAATAGAGGCGGGCCCACTCGCGGCCGCGACACCGCCCGCGGCCCGTAGGGTGATCACGGACGGCCGCCGCGGCACGCGGCCCAGGCAGGAGGAGCGACGTGAAACTGCTCGTCACCGGCGGCGCCGGTTACATCGGCAGCGTGGTGACCCGGATGCTGCTCGACCACGGTCACGAGGTGACCGTCCTGGACGACCTGCGCACCGGCCACCGGGAGGCGCTCGCCCCCGAGGCGACCCACGTCGACCTGCCGATCCACGAGGCCGCGCGGGTGCTCACCCCCGACGCCGGCTTCGACGGCGTGCTGCACTTCGCCGCCCTGATCGCCGCCGGCGAGTCGATGGTCAAGCCCGAGCTCTACTGGCAGAACAACACGGTCGGCTCGCTCGCCCTGATCGACGCGGTCCGCGCCGCCCGGGTGCCCCGGCTGGTCTTCTCCTCCACGGCCGCCGTCTACGGCAACCCCACCGAGCTGCCCATCCCGGAGACCGCCGTCAAGGCGCCCACGAACACGTACGGGGCGACCAAGCTGGCCGTCGACATGGCGCTCACCTCCGAGGCGGTCGCGCACGACCTGGCCGCCGTCTCGCTGCGCTACTTCAACGTGGCCGGGGCCTACCGGCACGGTGGGCGGACCATCGGCGAACGGCACGACCCCGAGACCCACCTCATCCCGCTCGCCCTCGAGGTGGCCGCCGGCCGGCGCGACAAGTTCCAGCTCTTCGGCGACGACTACCCCACCGTCGACGGCACCTGCGTGCGCGACTACATCCACGTCGAGGACCTGGCCCGCGCCCACCTGCTGGCCCTCGACGCCGCCACCGGGGGCCGGCACCGGATCTACAACCTGGGCAACGGCAACGGCTTCACCAACCGGCAGGTCATCGAGGTGGTCCGCGAGGTCACCGGGCACCCGGTGCCGGTCGAGGTGGCCCCGCGCCGCGAGGGCGACCCCGCCGAGCTGGTCGCCTCCTCGGCGCTGGCCCGCGCCGAGCTGGGCTGGGTGCCGGCGAAGCCCACCCTCCAGGACATGGTCGGCGACGCGTGGGAGTTCTACCGCACGCACATCCTGGAGGACCGGTGAGTGGCGACGTCGCGGCCCGCGCCGCCGTCGGCTTCCGGCAGCGGTACGGCGCGGAGCCGGCGGGCCGCTGGGCGGCTCCCGGCCGGGTCAACCTGATCGGCGAGCACACCGACTACAACGACGGGTTCGTGCTGCCCTTCGCGCTGCCGCTGCGTACCGTCGTGGCCGCGGCGGTCGCGGACGACGGGCGCTGGTCGGTCTGGTCGGAGCTGGACGACGAGCCCGTGGAGTTCGGGCCGGCTGAGGCCGACGAGCCCGGCCGCGTCGACGGCTGGGCCGCCTACGTGGCCGGGGTGGTCTGGGCGCTGCGCGCCGCCGGCCACGACGTCCCCGGCGCCCGGCTGGCCATCGCCTCCGACGTGCCGGTCGGCTCCGGGCTGTCCTCGTCGGCGGCCATCGAGGCGGCGGTGCTCGCCGCCCTGGTCGACCTCGGCGGTCTGGACCTCCCCGCCGACCGCTGGCCGAGGCTCGCCCAGCGGGCCGAGAACGACTACGTCGGCGCGCCCACCGGCATCATGGACCAGTCCGCGGTGATCCGCGGCCGGTCCGGGCACGCCCTCTTCCTCGACTGCCGCACCGAGGAGGTCGAGCAGATCCCGTTCGACCTGGACGCCGCCGGGCTGGCCGTGCTGGTCGTCGACAGCCGGGCACCGCACCGGCACGCCGACGGCGAGTACGCCGCCCGCCGCAAGTCCTGCGAGCGGGCCGCCAAGGCACTCGGGGTGGCCGCGCTGCGCGACGTCGCCACCGCCGACCTGGACGCCGCGCTGGCCCGCCTCGACGACGACGAGACCCGCCGCCGGGTCCGGCACGTCGTCACCGAGGACCAGCGGGTGCTCGACACGGTCGAGCTGCTGCGCGCCGGGCGGGTCCGCGACATCGGCCCGCTGCTGACCGCCTCGCACGCCTCCATGCGGGACGACTTCGAGATCACCGTGCCGGAGATCGACACCGCGGTCGAGGCGGCCCTGGCCGCCGGGGCGTACGGGGCGCGGATGACCGGCGGCGGCTTCGGCGGCTGCGTGCTCGCCCTCGTTGACGCGGACGCCGCCGACGCCGTGGCGGCCGCCGTGACCGCCGCGTACGCCGACCGCGGCTTCACCGCGCCCGGCACCCGCACCGTCCTCCCGTCCCCCGGCGCGACCCGCCTGGACTGAGACGGAAGGGCCCCCGGTCAACCGACCGGGGGCCCTCTCTCACGTGGGCGGCGGTCAGCCGGCCTCGACGATCATGCCGGCGCCGACCGTGCGGTTGGTGGCCTCGTCGATGATGACGAACCCGCCCGTGGTGCGGTTGCGCCGGTACTCGTCGGCCAGCAGCGGGACCGTGGTCCGCAGCCGCACCCGGCCGATCTCGTTGAGCTTCAGCTCGCCGGCCGTCTCGTCGCGGTGCAGCGAGTTGACGTCCAGCCGGTAGTGGAGCCCGCGCACGATGGCCCGCGCCGAACGGGTGGTGTGCTTGATGGCGTACCGGCCGCCGACCTGGAGCGGGCGGGTCTCGTCCATCCAGCAGATCATCGCCTCGATGTCCTGCGCGACGGCCGGCGCGTTGTTCGGCCGGCAGATCATGTCGCCCCGCGAGATGTCGATCTCGTCGGCCAGCCGGACGGTCACCGACATCGGCGGGAACGCCTCATCCACCGGGCCGTCGGCGGTCTCCACGGCGGCGATCCGGCTGGTGAAGCCCGAGGGCAGCACCATCACCTCGTCACCCGCCTTGAGCACACCCGAGGCCACCTGGCCCGCGTAGCCCCGGTAGTCGGTGACCGTGGTGGACTGCGGCCGGATCACGTACTGCACCGGGAAGCGGACGTCGACCAGGTTGCGGTCGGACGCGATGTGCACCCGCTCCAGGTGGTGCAGCAGCGACGGGCCCTCGTACCAGGGCATGTTCTCCGAGCGGCTGACGATGTTGTCGCCCTGCAGCGCGGAGATCGGCACCACGGTCAGGTCCGGCACGTCGAGCTTCGCGGCGAACGCCGTGAACTCGTCGGCGATCTGCTCGAACACCTCCTGCGACCAGTCGACCAGGTCCATCTTGTTCACGCAGAGGACCAGGTGCGGCACCCGCAGCAGCGAGCAGAGGAACGCGTGGCGGCGGGACTGCTCCACCAGGCCCTTGCGGGCGTCCACCAGGATCAGCGCCAGGTCGGCCGTGGAGGCGCCGGTGACCATGTTCCGGGTGTACTGGATGTGCCCCGGGGTGTCGGCGATGATGAACTTCCGCCTCGGCGTGGCGAAGTAGCGGTACGCCACGTCGATGGTGATGCCCTGCTCCCGCTCGGCGCGCAGGCCGTCGGTCAGCAGCGCCAGGTTGGTGTACTCGTCGCCCCGGGCCGCGCTGACCGCCTCGACCGCGGCCAACTGGTCGGTGAAGAGCGACTTCGTGTCGTACAGCAGCCGCCCGATCAGGGTCGACTTGCCGTCGTCGACGCTGCCGGCGGTGGCGAACCGCAGCAGGTCCATCTGCCGGGCCGACGCGTCGGCCTCGGCCGGCGCAACAGTCTCGACGCTCATCAGAAGTAGCCCTCCCGCTTGCGGTCCTCCATGGCGGCCTCGCTGACCCGGTCGTCGCCGCGGGTCGCGCCGCGCTCGGTGATCCGGGTGGCGGCCACCTCCTCGATCACCTTCTCCACCGTGTCGGCGTCCGAACGGACCGCCGCGGTGCAGGAGGCGTCGCCCACGGTCCGGTACCGCACCTGGGCCTTGAACGGCTGCTCACCGGCACGGCCCCGGAAGAACTCGTTGACCGCGTAGAGCATGCCGTCGCGCTCGATCACCTCGCGCTGGTGCGCGTAGTAGATCGACGGCAGCGGGATCCGCTCCCGGGCGATGTAGTGCCAGACATCCAGCTCGGTCCAGTTGGAGAGCGGGAACACCCGGATCGACTCGCCCGGGTGGTGCCGGCCGTTGTAGAGCGCCCACAGCTCGGGGCGCTGGTTCTTCGGGTCCCACTGGCCGAACTCGTCGCGGAAGCTGAACATCCGCTCCTTGGCCCGGGCCTTCTCCTCGTCCCGGCGCGCGCCGCCGAACAGCGCGTCGAAGCGGTGCTTCTCCACCGCGTCGAGCAGCACCGGGGTCTGGATCCGGTTGCGCATGCCGTCGGCCGACTCGCGCACCAGCCCCTTGGTGAGGGCCTCCGGCACGCTGGCCACGATGAGCTGGAGACCCAGCTCGGCGACCCGCTGGTCCCGGTATTCGAGAACCTCGGGGAAGTTGTGCCCGGTGTCGACGTGCATCACCGGGAAGGGAATGTTGGCCGGGGCGAAGGCCTTCTGGGCCAACCGGAGCATCACGATCGAGTCCTTGCCGCCGGAGAAGAGCAGCACGGGGCGCTCCATCTCGGCGACGACCTCTCGCATCACGAAGATGCTCTCCGCCTCGAGAGCGTCCAGGTGGGACACCTGGTACGCGGCGGTCGCCGTCATGACACGAACTCGATTCGCTCGGATCCGCACATCGGGATTCCAGACCTTTCCGGTCGGACTCGTGAAGAAGAACGCTCAGGCTACCCGGAATGCCTCTGCAGCGCTGCAAGCAACCGGCTGGCGAGATCCTTGCGGCAGACCAGCAGGTCGGGCAGGCGTGGGTCGGCCTCGTTGTATTTCAGCGCAGATCCGTCGATCCGGGAAGCGTGCAGTCCGGTGGCCGTCGCCACAGCGACCGGAGCGGCCGAGTCCCACTCGTACTGACCGCCCGCGTGGATGTACGCGTCGACCTCGCCCGTGACCACAGCGGCGATCTTCGCGCCCGCCGAGCCCATCGGAACCAGATGCGCGCCGATGTCCTCTGCCAGATCGGTCAGGAAAACCGGCGGACGGCTACGACTGGCCGCCAACCGGATGGTCCTGCCGCCGCCCGCCGTGGCGGCCTCCAGGGTCATCGGCGGGTACGCCGGCGGGTAGTCCGTGCCCAGCACCCGGTGCTGCGCCGGCAGACCCACCGCGCCCGCGACCAGCCCGTGCGGCGTCGGCGCGCTGCGCGACCAGAGCGCCACGTGCACCGCCCAGTCCGAGCGGCCCTCCTCGGCGAACTCGCGGGTGCCGTCCAGCGGGTCGATGATCCACACCCGCTCGGCGTTCAGCCGGGACACCACGTCGCTGCTCACCTCGGCCGTCCAGGCCAGCCGCGAACCCTCGTCCTCCTCCGACAGCACCGCGTCCGCCGGCCGCCACTTCGCCAGCTCGGTGCGGATCAGATCGTGCGAGACCTTGTCCCCGGCCGACTTCAGCGCCCCCGCGTCGGCGAAGCCCAGCTCCGCGCGCAGGCCCATCAGCGCCTGCCCGGCCCGGGCCGCCAACCACCGGGCGAACGCGCCGTCGATCATCGGAGGACTGCCCATGGTGTTCCCGCTCCCGTCGCCCGCCGTCGCACATCAGAAGGCGGAGACTACCGGCACCGGGCCGACCCGCCCGGGATGCCCCGCCCGGCGCCTCAGGCCCCGTGGTAGAGGTTCTGCGTCGGCTCCACGCCCTTGGTGACCACCGACTCGACCACGTCCGCCGCCCGGTCCACCAGGAACTCCAGCTCCTTGCGCTCGGCAGCCGAGAAGTCCGACAGCACGTAGTCGGCCGGGTCCTGCCGGCCCGGCGGCCGGCCGATCCCGAACCGCACCCGCACGTACTCCTTCGTGCCCAGCGACTTCGACATCGAGCGCAGGCCGTTGTGGCCGCCCTCGCCGCCACCGATCTTCACCCGCAGCTGACCGTAGGGGATGTCCAGCTCGTCGTGCACCGCGATCACCCGCCCCGGCGGGATCTTGTGGAACTGCGCCAGCCCGGCCACCGGCCCGCCGGAGAGGTTCATGTACGTCAGTGGCTTCACCAGCACCAGCTTCGGGCCGCCGAAACCCAGCCGCCCCTCGGCCACCTCGGCCACCGCCCGCTTGTGCCGGCCGAACTTCGCGCCCACCCGGGCGGCCAGCAGCTCCGCCACCATGAAGCCGACGTTGTGCCGGTTGCCCGCGTACTCCCGACCGGGGTTGCCCAGGCCGACCACCAGCCACGGCCCCGCCTCGTCCGTCACGCCACGTCCCTTCCGCTCTGCCCGCCGACCCGTCTCCGATACGCCGACAGGCGCCCCCGGGAACCGGGGACGCCTGTCGCACAGCCTGCGAACCGATCAGGCCTCGGTCTTCGGCTCCTCGGCAGCCGGCTCGCCCTCGGCCGGAGCACCCTCCGGAGCCTCGGCGGTCTCCTCGCCGACCTCGGCCTCGGCCTCCTCCTCGGCGACCTCGACCTCGGGGAGAGTGGCCTCGAGCTGCTCGGCGGTCGGAGCGGCGGTCACCGAGGCGACCTGCAGGTCCCCGTCCGCGACCAGCTCGACACCGGCCGGCAGCTCGACGTCGCCGGCGGTGATCTGGGTGCCGGCCTCGGCGCCCTCGATCGAAGCCTCCAGGTGGTCCGGCACCTTGGTGGCGTCGGCGGTCACCGTGAGGGTGTCGTGGTCGTGCACGATCAGGGTGTCCTTCGCGGCCTCACCGGTCAGCTGGACCGGGACCTCGACGGTGACCTTCTCGCCCCGGCGGACCAGCAGCAGGTCCACGTGCTCGAAGGTGTCCTTGATCGGGTCACGCTGGATCGCCTTCGGCAGCGCCAGCACCTGGGTGCCGTCGCTGACCTCGATCGCGAAGAGCTGGTTCGCACCGCCCTTGCGGATCGCGGCGGCGAACTCACGCGCCGGGAGCGCGATGTGCTTGGGCTTCTCGCCGTGGCCGTACAGCACGGCGGGCACCTTGCCGGCCCGGCGGGTACGACGGGCACCACCCTTGCCGAACTCGGTACGGGGCTCGGCGCTGATCTTTACCTCGGACACGGGGAAACTCCTGATGCTTCGCTGCGGCGGCTTGTCGTCTGGCGGTGCTGGGCGAGGGGCTCGCTGGGGCTCAAGGTCATGAACGACCGCCCGGAGCACCGCGTCGATGACGGCGCCTCCGTGCGGTGCTTTTCAGCGGCCCGCCGGGCACCCTCGCCGTGGCAACCGCACCAGTCTACCCGAGCGAATTCCGAGCTTTCCGGCAGTCCCCATATCACCGCCGGCGACACCGCGACGGCCACTTCCCCGACCGGCGACCACCCACTCGGAGGGCCGCCGCCGGCGGGGCGCGGACCTCAGCTCAGGCCACCGAACAGGGTGGTCACCGAGCCGTCGTCGAAGACCTCCCGGATCGCCCGGGCCAGCAGCGGGGCGATCGACAGCACGGTCAGCTTGTCGAGCTGCTTCTCCGGCGGCAGCGGCAGCGTGTTCGTCACCACGACCTCGCTGATCGGGCTGTTCTTCAGCCGCTCGGTCGCCGGGTCGGACAGCAGCGCGTGGGTGGACGCCACCACGATCTCCGCCGCGCCCGACTCCTTCAGGATGTCGGCGGCCTTGGTGATCGTGCCACCGGTGTCGATCATGTCGTCGACGATCAGGCAGACCCGGCCCTCGACCTCGCCGACCACCCGGTTCGCCACCACCTGGTTCGGCTTCAGCGGATCCCGCGTCTTGTGGATGAACGCCAGCGGGCAGCCACCCAGCCGGTCCGTCCACCGCTCCGCCACCCGCACCCGGCCCGAGTCCGGCGCCACCACCGTCATCGGCCGGCCCGCGTACTTGTGCTCCACGTACTCGGCCAGCACGTCCATGGCGAACAGGTGATCCACCGGGCCGTCGAAGAAGCCCTGGATCTGCGCGGTGTGCAGGTCGACCGTCAGGATCCGGTTCGCGCCCGCGGTCTTCAGCAGGTCGGCCACCAGCCGCGCCGAGATCGGCTCCCGGCCGCGGTGCTTCTTGTCCTGCCGCGAGTAGGGGTAGAACGGCAGAACCACGGTGATCCGCTTGGCCGAACCGCGCTTCAGCGCGTCGACCATGATCAGGGTCTCCATCACCCACGTGTTGACCCCGTGCGTCACGGACTGCACCACGAAGGCGTCCGAACCACGTACCGAGTCCTTGAAGCGTACGAAGATCTCCCCGTTGGCGAAATCGTACGAGTCGGAGGGCGTCGGCGCGACGCCGAGCACCTCACCGATCTCCTTGGCCAGCTCCGGAAAACCCCGTCCGGAGAAGAGCATCAGGCTCTTGCGGTTTTCGGCGACGATGCTGCCCATGGGCCCGTCTGCTCCCGTATGTCGGTGTTCCCGGCGGCGGTGAGCCGGGACTATTCGGTTGCAGTATCCCCCGCGTTCACCGGTCCTCCCACGGTCTCCGGCCCCCCGTGGATTCAGTCACCTTCGCTTGCGGCACCGGCCGGGTCCGACGCACCCTCACGGGCCCGCTGCGCCGCCTCCGCGGCCGCCGTGCCGGACCGCTTGCGCAGCACCCAGCCCTCGACGTTGCGCTGCTGACCCCGGGCCACCGCCATGGCGCCCGCCGGCACGTCCGAGATGATCACCGAGCCCGCCGCCGTGTACGCGCCGTCGCCCACCCGCACCGGCGCCACGAACATGTTGTCCGCCCCGGTGCGCGCGTGACTGCCGATCGTCGTGTGGTGCTTCTTCACCCCGTCGTAGTTGACGAACACCGTCGCCGCGCCGATGTTGCTGTGCTCGCCGATCGTCGCGTCACCCACGTACGACAGGTGCGGCACCTTCGAACCCTCGCCGATGGTCGCCTTCTTCGTCTCCACGAACGTGCCGACCTTCGCCTTCCGGCCCAGCCGCGACTCCGGCCGCAGGTACGCGTACGGCCCGACGCTCGCCTCCGGGCCCACCTCGGCGCCCACCGCGTGGCTGCGCACCACGCTCGCGCCCGCGCCCACCGCGGTGTCCACCAGCGTGCTGTCCGGACCGACCACCGCGCCCGCGCCCACCACCGTCGCGCCCTGCAGCTGGGTGTTCTGATCGATCACCGCGTCCCGCTCGACGGTCACCGTCACGTCGATCCAGGTCGTGTGCGGGTCCAGGATGCTCACCCCGGTCCGCATCCAGCCCTCGTTCACCCGGTCCCGCAGCAACCGGCGCAGCGCGGCCAGCTCGACCCGGTCGTTGCAGCCCAGCGTCTCCACGTGGTCCGCCGCGCAGTGCACCGCCACCGGCTCCCCCGCGTCCCGCAGCAGGCCGAACACGTCGGTCAGGTACTCCTCGCCCTGCTCGTTGTCGGTCGAGAGCTTGCCCAACGCGTCCCGCAGCCGCGCCACGTCGAACGCGTAGATCCCCGCGTTGATCTCCCGCAGCGCGCGCTGCTCCGGGGTGGCGTCGCGCTCCTCCACGATCTGCGCCAGCCGCCCGTCGACGTCCCGGACGATCCGGCCCAGGCCGGCCGGGTCGGGCACCTCGGCGGCCAGCACGGTCGCCGCCGCGCCCGCGCCCTCGTGCGCCTCGACCAGGGCCGCCACGGTCTCCGGCCGCAGCAGCGGCACGTCCCCGTTGATCACCACGACGGTGCCGGCGGCGTCCGGCACCGCGTCCAGCGCGATCCGGACCGCGTGCCCGGTGCCGAGCTGACGCTCCTGGAGCACCGGGGTGGCCGCCGGGGCGATCTCGGCCAGGTGCGCGCGCACCTGGTCGGCGCCGTGGCCGACCACGACCACCTGACGGTCCGCGCCGAGCGGCGCGGCCGCGGCCAGCACGTGACCGAGCAGGGTACGGCCGAGCAGCGGGTGCAGCACCTTGGGCAGGGCCGACTTCATCCGCTTGCCCTCACCGGCGGCGAGCACGACAACGGTGCGGAGGTGGGGCTGGGACACGACGTGGCTCCAGTCGGGACGGCGACAGTCTCGCGGCCATGCTAACCAGACGGCCGGGCAGGTCGCCGCATACCCCAAGAAGGGCACCAATACAGAGAATTGCTCGGCCGCCAGGATTCGAACCTGAAACACAAGAACCAAAATCTTGGGTGTTGCCAGTTACACCACGGCCGAAGGGTCGCCAACAGCTTAGCGCCTGTCGTCCACCTCCCGATGGCTCGGATCGGGGCCGCGCCCGGCGGCCAGACGCTCCACCACGCCCGCTATCCAGAGGTAGAGCTCACGCGATCGGGGCACACGCACCAGTAGAGCGCTGCGCCGACGAGCAGCAATTCTCGAAGGGCCGGTGCATCGACCCACCCGGCGGCCGCCTCCCGCGCCTCGCGTTCAGCGTCCTCGCGCTGCTTCCGGCGGTCCACCCGGTGCAGTGCGCGGCGGGCGTCCGCCTCGATGCGACGCTGCGTGGCCGCCTCCGAGGAGCCGTCGAGCGGAAGATGCCCCACCCAGCGATGGGCCGTCGACCTGGCGATGGTCAGTCGTTCTGCGATCTCGTTGACCGTGCGTCCCTCGGCTCGCAGCCGCCAGGCTGCGGCCCGCAGGTCGTCCTTGTCGCATCTCCGCCCGAGGACCGGATCCTCACTCATCCGCGACGCGCTCCACTGCCGCCCTGATGCCGGCGATGACGCCTTCGACCCGCCAGTAGATCGCGCGACTTCGAGGCACGGTGATCACGAGGCAGCCGTGGTAGTCGTCGCCCGCGTTCCGACGCACCGTGGTCGGGGGCGCCGGGTCCACTCGGGTGGCGGGATGCCACGGAGCAGCGCATACGCCCGATCGCGGCCGATGCCCAGGCGGGCCCGGATCTGCGCCACGGAGAGCTTTTCTTCGAGGCGCAGGCGGCGTGCCTCGGCGGCCAGCGGGTCGGTCACTCCGGCAGGTTAGGACGGGCGTACGACAGGTCCGGCATCGACGGAGTGCCGTGTCCGCTGCGATCAAGCTCGTTCCTGGTTACGGTGACGTAGGCGTAGCCCGTACGACTGGGAGGTGCCATGTCGACCACCCTGACCGGCCCGGACAGCGGCCCGAAGCCACTCACCCAGGGCCACCAGTCACCCGGCATCCTGATCGCCCTGTGGGCCTTCGTGGTCGTTCCGTTCCTCGCGCTGCTGGCCGCCGTGCCGGTGGCCTGGGGTGGTTGGCTGGGCTGGACCGACGTGCTGGTGGCGGGGTTCTGGTACGTGCTGTCCGGCCTCGGCATCACGGTCGGCTACCACCGTTACTTCACCCACGGCTCGTTCAAGGCGAAACCGTGGCTGCGGGCCACCCTGGCGGTGGCGGGTTCGTTCGCCGTGCAGGGCGAGATCATCCAGTGGGTGGCCGATCACCGGCGGCATCACGCGTTCTCCGACCAGGAGGGCGACCCGCACTCGCCGTGGCGGTTCGGGGAGAGCATCGGCGGGCTGACGAAGGGGCTGTTCCACGCGCACGTCGGCTGGCTGTTCAACCGGGAGTTGTCGAACCGGGCGCGGTTCGCCCCGGATCTGCTCGCCGATCCGATCACCCGCCGCGTCGACCGGTTGTTCCCGGTGCTGGTGGTGGTCTCGGTGCTGGGGCCGGCGGCGATGGGCGGGCTGCTCACCGGGTCGTGGCAGGGCGCGCTGACGGCGTTCTTCTGGGGCGGGCTGGTCCGGATCGCGCTGCTGCACCACGTCACCTGGTCGATCAACTCGGTGTGCCACGTCTACGGTGAGCGCCCGTTCGCGGTGCGGCAGGGCGACCGGGCGTCGAACTTCTGGCCGCTGGCGTTGCTGTCGTTCGGGGAGAGCTGGCACAACCTGCACCATGCCGAGCCGACGAGCGCGCGGCACGGGGTGCTGCGCGGGCAGGTCGATCCGTCGGCGCGGGTGATCTGGCTGCTGGAGAAGGTCGGTGCGGCCTGGTCGGTACGGTGGCCGAAACCGGAGCGGATCACGGCGAAGCTGGTGGAGCCGGGGCGGGTGCGCGGCCGGCCGGCGCGGTAACCGGTCGATCGACGCGGGTGGGGTTTGGCAGGATGGGCCGGGTGACCGACGTTCCCGGCAGCGACGCCAGCTCCGCCCGGCGGCGGGCCGTCCCGGCCGCGAAGCCTTCCCGGGTACGGATGTCCGCGACCCAGCGGCGCGAGCAGTTGATCTCGATCGCCCGGCAGATCTTCGCCGAACGCGGGTTCGACGCCACCTCGATCGAGGAGGTGTCGGCCCGGGCGAAGATCTCCAAGCCGGTGGTCTACGAGCACTTCGGCGGCAAGGAGGGGCTCTACGCCGTGGTGGTGGACCGGGAGGTCCGCTCGCTGCTGGACCGGATCTCCACGGCGTTGACGGCGGGGCATCCGCGGGAGTTGCTGGAGCAGGCGGCGTTGACCCTGCTGACGTACATCGAGGAGGAGACCAGCGGGTTCCGGGTGCTGGTCCGGGAGTCGCCGTTGATGTCGGCGACGGGCAACTTCAGCAGCGTGATGAACGACGTGGCGCACCAGGTGGAGCACATCCTGGGCGCGGAGTTCTCCAGCCGGGGCTACGACCCGAAGCTGGCGGAGCTCTACTCGCAGGCGCTGGTGGGCATGGTGGCGTTGACCGGGCGCTGGTGGTTGGAGGTGCGCAAGCCGCGGAAGGAGACGGTGGCGGCGCACCTGGTGAACCTGGCCTGGAACGGCCTGTCGCACCTGGAGGCGAAGCCGGGTCTGATCACCGTCCGCAAGCGGGGCTGAGCCGGGTTCAGCGGTGCGCCTCGGCGACGGGGTGGTTGCGGCGGCGCCGTTCCTCGGCGGCGTGCTCGTCCGTGCCGACCTTGTCGTAGAGGCCGGTGGCGAGCAGGACCAGCCCGAACACCAGCGAGACGAGGACGGTGGACATCGAGAAGTTGAGGAAGTTCGCCGAGGTCTGCAGCACGGACATCATGAGGATGCCGGTGACCAGGAAGACCGCCCCGGCGGTCAGGTTCATGTAGTGGCCGAGGTTGCCGCGGCGGGACGCGCCGATGATGAGGAAGGCGCCGAAGACCACGGAGACCAGGGCGAACGCCAGGTTGGTGCGGAGGCCGAGGGCCGTGGTGTCCTCCCGGCTGAAGAGGCTGTCGCCCCAGGTCTCGAAGACCCCCCAGACGCCGAAGACCAGGATGTAGAGGCCGATGAGCCCGGACAGCACCCGGTAGAGCGGCCGTGCGGGGTGGTTCACCGGGAAGTGCGCCATGGGAGCCTCCGGTCCGCTGACTGGTTTGGCGCAATTGTCCCCCGAGCCGCCCGCTCCCGTCCCCGGAAAACGCCGAAGGCCCGGCGCGCGCCGGGCCTTCGGGGGTGTTCGCGGGTCAGAGCACCAGCCGGGCCTTCTGCCAGGCCTCGTGCTCGTCGTCGGTGCCGACCTTGCCGTACATGCCGACCATCAGGAGCACCAGCGACAGGGTGAGCACCACGATGTCGGTCATGATCGAGAAGTTGAAGATGTTGGCGTCGGTGTGGAGGAACGCCAGCTCGGCCAGGCCGAGGACCATCAGGGCGTAGGCCAGCCACTGGTTGATCGCCACGTCGAGGTTGCGGCCGATCGCGGTGCCGACCAGGATCGCGGCGCCGAGCAGGATGGCGAGCATCGAGAGGCCGAGGTTGGTGCCCTGGCCGAGGACCTTGGTGTCGTCCTGGGCGAGGACCTCGTTGCCGGCGCTGGCGATGATGCCGAGCACGCCGAAGACGACGAAGTACAGACCAACGAGCCCGCCGATCGCCCGGTAGACAGGCCGCGCGGGGTGGTTGACGGGGGTGTGGGCCATCTGTGCGTCTCCAAGACCGAACGGAAGAGGGGTCGCCTGCGATTGTCCCGCACGCCCGTCAGTGACGCCGCACACCCCCCACCCCGGGTCGGGGTCAGCCGGCCGGCAGCTCCTCGGCGAGGGCCAGCCAGGCCTCCTCGGTGCGGTCCCGCTCGGCGCGGACCTCCTTGAGCTGGGCGTCCAGCTCGGCGACCTTGGCGTAGTCGGTGGCGTTCGCGGCGAGCCGCTCGTGCAGCGTCGCCTCCTTCTGTTCGAGCTTGGCGATCTGCCGTTCCAGCCGGCTGAGCTCCTTCTTGGCGGTGCGTACGTCGGCGGCCGACAGACCCTCCCGGGCCGGGGCGGCCGTGGACGGGGTGAGGTCCGCGGGCGCGGGGCCGCCGTGGGCGGCGGCGCGGGCCAGGTACTCGTCGACGCCGCCCGGCAGGTGCACCAGCCGGCCGTCGCCGAACATCCCGTACGCGACGTCGGTGACCCGCTCGATCAGGTAGCGGTCGTGGCTGGCCACGACGATCGTGCCGGGCCAGGAGTCGAGCAGGTCCTCCAGCGCGGCGAGGGTGTCGGTGTCCAGGTCGTTGGTGGGCTCGTCGAGGAGGAGCACGTTGGGCTCCCCGGCGAGCAGCCGCAGCATCTGGAGCCGGCGGCGCTCGCCGCCGGAGAGGTCGCTGACCGGCGTCCAGAGCCGCCGGTCGTCGAAGCCGAACACCTCGGCGAGCTGGGCGGCGCTGATCTCGCGGTCGCCGAGCTGGACCCGCCGGGCCACCTCCTCGACGGCTTCGAGGACGCGCAGGTGGCCGGGGAGTTCGGCGAGTTCCTGGGAGAGGAACGCGGGGCGTACGGTCTGCCCGGCGGCGAACCGCCCGCCGTCGGGGCGGGTCACTCCGGCGAGCATCCGCAGCAGGGTGGTCTTGCCGGCGCCGTTGCGGCCCAGGATGGCGACGCGGTCGCCGGGGCCGACCTGCCAGGTGGTGTCGTGCAGGATCTCCTTGGGGCCGGCGTGCAGGGTGACCTGGTCGAGGTCGTACACCTGCTTGCCGAGCCGGGCGGTGGCGAGCCGTTGCAGCGACATGGTGTCGCGCGGTTCCGGCACGTCGGCGATGAGCGCGTTGGCGGCGTCGATCCGGAACTTCGGCTTGGAGGTGCGGGCCGGCGCGCCGCGGCGCAGCCAGGCGATCTCCTTGCGGAGCAGGTTCTGCCGGCGGGCCTCGGTGGCGGCGGCGACGCGCTGCCGCTCGACGCGGGCCAGGGTCCAGGCGGCGAAGCCGCCCTCGTAGGCCCGGACGGCCTGGTCGGCGACCTCCCAGGTGGTGGTGCAGACGGCGTCCAGGAACCAGCGGTCGTGGGTGACCACGACGAGCGCGCCCTTGCGGGTGACGAGGTGCCGGGCCAGCCAGTCGACGCCGCCGACGTCGAGGTGGTTGGTGGGCTCGTCGAGGATGAGCAGGTCGGCGTCGCGGACCAGCAGGGCGGCGAGCGCGACGCGGCGGCGTTCGCCGCCGGACATCGTCCCGACCGCCGCGTCGAGGCCGAGGTGGGGCATGCCCAGGCCGTCGAGGATGGCGCGGACTCCGGCGTCGCCGGCCCATTCGTGCTCGGCGCCCATGCTCTCGCCGAGCCAGGCGGTGCCGAGCACCACGTCCCGGACGGTGGCCTCGGGGGCCAGGTCGAGGGTCTGCGGCAGCCAGGAGACCCGCAGGTCACGGCGGTGGGTGACGCGGCCGTCGTCGGGTTCCTCCTGCTTGGTGAGCAGGCGCAGCAGGGTGGACTTGCCGGCGCCGTTGAGGCCGACGACGCCGACCCGGTCGGCGTCGTCGAGGCCGAGCGAGACGTCGGTGAGCAGCGGCCCGGCGGCGCCGTACCCCTTGGACACCCGGTCCAGGTTGACGATGTTGGCCACGGACCCACCTTTCATGATCAAGGCGCCCCGGTGCCCGGGACGCCCGTCGTCAAGGGTACGCGGACCGGGCGGGGCGGGATTCAGATGATGCGGGCGCCGGCGACCGGGCCGTGCGCGACCCGCACGTCCCGGCAGACGCCGGCGGCGGACAGGTCGGCGGCGATCCGCGCGGCGTGCGCCTCGTCGGCGGCGAGGAAGACGCAGGTCGGGCCGGAGCCGGAGACGAGACCGGCGAGCGCGCCGGCCGCCTCCCCCGCCTTGAGCGTCTCGGCCAGCGACGGGCGCATGGCCAGCGCGGCGGCCTGGAGGTCGTTGCCGAGGGCGGCGGCGAGCACCCGCGGGTCGCGCTGGCGCAGCGCGCCCAGCAGCGTGTCGGTGCTGCCCAGCGGCTCCCCCGCCGTGCCGGCGTCGCGGAGCCGGTCCAGCTCGCGGTAGGCGGCCGGGGTGGAGAGGCCGCCGTCGGCGAGCGCCACCACCCAGCGCCAGGAGGTGGGGCGGGCCAGCACCGGGCTGACCGCCTCGCCCCGCCCGGTGCCCAGCGCGGTGCCGCCGTAGATCAGGAACGGCACGTCGGAACCGAGGTCGGCGGCGATCCCGGCCAGCTCGTCGCGGGACAGCCCGGTGCCCCAGAGCGCGTCGCAGGCGACCAGCGCGGCGGCCGCGTCGGCGCTGCCGCCGGCCAGCCCGCCGGCGAGCGGGATCTGCTTGCGCAGGTGCAGCCGGGCGTGCGGCAGCACGCCCGCGTAGCCGGCGAGGGCGTGGGCGGCCCGGATCACCAGGTTGGAGTCGTCCAGGGCCAGCTCGCCGGCGCCCTCGCCCTCCATGGTGAGGGTCAGCGTGTCGCCCCGGCGGGCGGTCAGCTCGTCGTAGATGGAGATCGCGTGGTAGACGGTGTTCAGCTCGTGGTAGCCGTCCCGGCGCAGCGGGCCCACCCCGAGGTGCAGGTTGACCTTGGCCGGCACCCGCACCTTCACGGGGCCGCTCGCCCCGCGCCGCTGCCCGTCCTCGTCGTCCGGTCGCCAGGCCTCGGTCACGGGACGATGTCCCGCGGGCGCAGGCGGATGTCGAACGGCTTCTGCACGGTCAGCTCCTCGGCGGGGTCGGCAACGGCGCCAGCCTACTGGGCGCCCGCGGAAGCGGCCGGGGCCGACGCGGCGATGGCGGCGAACTGCTCCACGGTGAGTGACTCGCCGCGTGCGCCGGGGTCGACGCCGGCGGCGGTGAGCGCCGCCGCGGCCCGGTCCGCGCCGCCGGCCCAGCCCGCGAGCGCGGCGCGCAGGGTCTTGCGGCGCTGCGCGAACGCCGCGTCGACCACCGCGAAGACGGCCTCCCGGGGTACGTCGGCGCGGGGCGGGTCGCGCCGGGTGAAAGCGACCAGCCCGGAGTCGACGTTCGGCACCGGCCAGAAGACGTTCGGCGGGACCTTGCCGGCGGCCCGGGAGCGGGCGTACCAGGCGAGTTTCACCGACGGGATGCCGTACACCTTGGAGCCGGGACCGGCGACGAGCCGGTCGGCGACCTCCTTCTGCACCATCACGAGGCCGTGGCGCAGGGTGGGCAGCCCGGCGAGCAGGTGCAGCACCACCGGCACGGCCACGTTGTACGGCAGGTTCGCCACCAGCGCGGTCGGCGCCGGGTCGGCCAGTTCGGCGGCGGTGATCCGCAGCGCGTCGGCGGGGTGCACGGTCAGCCGGGCGGCGTCCGGGCCGGCGAACCGGGCGGCGGTCTCCGGCAGCGCGGCGGCCAGGGCCGGGTCGAGTTCGACGGCGTGCACGTGCGCGGCCACCGGGAGCAGGGCCAGGGTGAGCGAGCCGAGGCCGGGGCCGACCTCCAGCGCCACATCGTCCGGGGCGAGCCCGGCGGTGGTGACGATCCGGCGGACCGTGTTGGGGTCGTGCACGAAGTTCTGGCCGAGCTTCTTGGTCGGCGTCACGCCGAGCCGCGCGGCGAGTTCCCGGATCTCCGCCGGGCCGAGGAGTCCGGTCACGCCGGGAATCCTTTCACCACGGCCCGAACGCCCGTTCGCCGGTCGCGGAGATCGCCGCGCACAGCTCGTCGAGGTCGGCCCCGGTGGTCTCGGCCAGGAACCGCACGGTCAGCGGGATGAGGTACGAGGCGTTCGGCCGCCCCCGGTGCGGCATCGGCGTCAGGTACGGCGCGTCGGTCTCCACCAGCAGCTGCCCGGGCGGGGTGACGGCGGCCGCCTCGCGGAGCGCCGTCGCGCTGCCGAAGGTGACCGTGCCGGCGAAGCTGAGCAGGTAGCCCCGGCGGACGCACTCGCGGGCGAAGTCGGCGTCGCCGGAGAAGCAGTGCAGCACCACGGTGTCCGGTGCGCCCTCGTCGTCGAGGATCCGCAGCACGTCGGCGTGCGCGTCGCGGTCGTGGATGACCAGCGCCTTGCCGTGCCGCTTGGCGATGGCGATGTGCGCCCGGAAGCTCGCCTCCTGCGCGGCCCGCCCCTCGTCTCCGGTGCGGAAGAAGTCCATGCCGGTCTCACCGACGCCCCGGACCCGGTCCCGGCCGGCGAGCGCCTCGATCTCGCGCAGCGCCTCGTCCAGGTCGGCGAGGCGGGGCGCCTCGTTCGGGTGCAGCGCCACGGTGGCCAGCACCGCGCCGTAGCGCTCGGCGACGTCGGCGCCCCATCGGGACGACTCGACGTCCACGCCGACCTGCACGAGCCGGTCCACGCCGACGCCGGCGGCCACCGCGACGGCCGCCGCCACCGGGTCGTCGGCCGGGCCAACTGAGCCGCCGTTCGCTCGCGACTGCGGGGCTCGCAACCCCGGCTCACTCCTCGCGCTTCGCAGGGGCACCCCGTACTCGCTGACCGTGATGTCGAGGTGGGTGTGGCTGTCCAGCACGGGCACCGCGAGCGGCTCCGGGGCGGGCGGGAACTCACCGGCCCGGCGGGCGGCACGCTCCTTGCGGGTTTCGGTCTGCTCGCTCATCGCGGCCAGCATCACACACCGCCGGGGGCCGGCGTTTCCGGACCGCCACCGACTGTTCACGTACACCACATCTGCCGCGCCTACGGTGCGGTGCGTGACCGTCACACCTCAGGCCGGCGAGGCCGCCCCCGAGCGGACCGGGCTGCGCGTGACGTACGACGGCCGCGTCCACCCGGCGGAGGAGATCGCCCGGGGCGCGGCGTACGAGCTGTTCAGCGCCGAGGAGGCGCCCGGGTTCGAGTGGGCGCCCCGGCCCGGGGTGGCGTACCCGTGGCGGAGGTTCGTGCACGTCACCGAGGTGAGCGCGGTGCACGGGGCGGCCGAGCCGACGGAGGACCTGGACCCGCCGCTGCTCATGCCGCTGCACCGGGAGCACGGCTGGGCGTACCTGCACCAGCTCAGCCAGCAGCCGGGTGCGGCGGCCGACCCGACCCTCGCGGCGGTGCGCGGCTCGGCGGTGATCCGGCCGGGCACCCGGATGGTGAAGGTGCTCTCCGCCCGCCAGCTCGCCGGTTACGTGCGGGGCTGGCTGCCGCACGGCTTCTGCCACCGGGAGCACGACGTGGCGCACCTGCGGACCCCGGCGGGGATGGCGGTGCTACGGGGCGACTCGGAGGGCGGCGACGTGGCGTACGCGCTGCGCTGGCGCGCCACCGACCCGGCGGACTACGACGTGCCGGTCGGTCCGGCGCACCAGGGGCTGACGGCGCTGCCGCCGCGGGACCGGCTGGGGCCGGCGGTGCTGGGCACCGGGTTCGTGCCGAGCAACGCCCAGCTCGTCCCGGAGTTCGTCACCCGCGACTTCGCCGACCTGCCGATGCCGGCGAACGCCACCCTGCTCGCCTACCCGGCGGAGGGGGTGGAGGTGGTGCTCTACACCTACCAGGCGGAGCAGCGGGGCTGGCTGCGCATGGTCGGCCCGCAGTGGCGGCACCTGCTCGCCGCGGTGCCCGGCCTCTCCCCCGATCAGGAGTACGTGCCGACCGGGGACGCGCCCCGCTCCACCCAACTCGTCGGCGGGTACGGCGGCGTGGAGTACGAGGCGGTGGCCGACCAGCCCGGCGGGTTCCGGGTGCTGGCCATGACCCGGGCGGCCCGTTACCCGGTGGAGTCGGCGGCCCGCCGGCTGCGCTACGCCGCCTGGCGCGGGGTGCCCTGCCTGGTGCTCCGGGAGGAGGCGGGCTGGCTGCGGCTGCGGCTGTGCCGGCCGGATCCGGACGCGGTGGCCACGACCGGGGCGCAGTGCCACGAGCGGGGCGTCTACGAGACGTGGGCGCCGGGCGGCGAGCTGACCGACGACCGGGTGGTGGATCTGCCGTACCGGACGGCATAAGCGGGAGCGGGCCGGGAAAGCGCGTGCGTCCGAGACGCACGCAAGGGGAGAGAACCCGACATGCCTTTCGTCACCGTTGGTACGGAGAATTCCGCACCCATCGACCTCTACTACGAGGATCACGGCTCCGGCCAGCCGATCGTCCTGATCCACGGGTTCCCGTTCAACGGGGCGACCTGGGAGAAGATGGCCAACCCGCTGCTCGCGGCCGGCTACCGGGTGATCACGTACGACCGGCGCGGATTCGGCAACTCCGCCCAACCGGCGTTCGGCTACGACTACAACACCTTCTCGGCGGACCTCGACGTGCTGATGACCGAGCTGGACCTGCGCAACGCGATCCTGATCGGGCACTCGATGGGCACCGGCGAGGTGACCCGCTACCTGGGGGCGTACGGGTCGGACCGGGTGGAGCGCGCGGTGCTGATGGCGCCGTTGGCACCGTTCCTCTTGAAGACGGCCGACAATCCGGAAGGCGTCGACCAGAGCCTGTTCGACGGGTTCAAAGCGGCCATCATCCAGGACCGGTTCGCCTACCTGACCCAGTTCTGCGACGCGTTCTTCAACTACAGCGAGAACAAGGGCCGGTGGGTCAGCGAGGAGGCGTACCGGGCGCACTGGGAGATCGGCGCGCGGGCGTCCGCGAAGGGCACCTACGACTCCGTGGACGCCTGGCTGACGGACTTCCGCGGCGACCTGCCGAACATCACCATCCCGGTGCTGATCATCCAGGGCGACAAGGACAACGTGCTGCCCTACCCGGCGACGGGCCAGCGGTTGCAGAACATGCTGTCCGACTGCCGGATGGTCACCCTGCAGGGCGCGCCGCACGGCACGCCGTGGACGCACCCCACCGAGGTCAACAAGGCGATCATGGAGTTCATCGGCAAACCGCAGATGGCCCGCGCCTGAGCCGGCGACGGCACGCGGCCCCGGGGTTTCCCTGGGGCCGCGTCGTGCGCCGGTCGGCTCAGCCGGCCAGCCGGGCCAGCTCCTCGTCGACGATCGACGGGTCGAGCTTGCGGAACACCGGCTTCGGCGCCGCGAGGGGCCGGCCCACCTCCAGGGGTACGGACTCCCAGCGCGCCCCGACCGTGTAGTCGCCGGTCAGCACCGGGTACGCCGGCCCGCCGTCGAGGTCCTCGACCTCCTCGATCACCGGCATGGGCGCGTGCACCCCGGTGCCGCCGAGCAGCTCGTGGATCTGCTGCGCGGAGTGCGGCAGGAACGGGGTGAGCAGCGTGTTGGCGTCGCTGACCACCTGGAGGGCGACGTGCAGGATGGTGCCCATCCGGGGCTTGTCGTCCTCGCCCTTGAGCTTCCACGGCGCCTGCTCGGACAGGTACTTGTTGGCCTCGGCGACGACCTTCATGGCCTCGCCGATGGCCTGCTTCTGCCGGTGCCGGGCGATCAGGTCACCGACGGTGGCGAAGCCGGCCCTGGCGGTGTCCAGCAGGGCCCGGTCGGCCTCGGTGAGCCCGGCGGCGTCGACCGGCGGGATGGCGCCGAAGTTCTTCGCCGCCATCGAGATGGACCGGTTGACCAGGTTGCCCCACCCGGCGACCAGCTCGTCGTTGTTGCGGCGGAGGAACTCGGCCCAGGTGAAGTCGGTGTCGTTGCTCTCCGGGCCGGCCACCGCGATGAAGTAGCGCAGCGCGTCGGCGTCGTACCGCGCCAGGAAGTCGCGGACGTAGATGACGACCTTGCGGGAGGACGAGAACTTCCGCCCCTCCATGGTCAGGTATTCGCTGGAGACCACCTCGGTGGGCAGGTTGAGCCGGCCCAGCCGGCCGGGCTCGCCGTCCCGGGAGCCCTCGCCGGAGTAGCCGCCGAGCAGCGCCGGCCAGATCACCGAGTGGAAGACGATGTTGTCCTTGCCCATGAAGTAGTAGCCGCGGGCGTCCTTGCCTTCCCCGTCGGCGGACCACCACTTCCGCCAGGCCTCCGGGTCGCCGGTGCGGCGGGCCCACTCGATGGAGGCGGACAGGTACCCGATCACCGCGTCGAACCAGACGTAGATCCGCTTGTCGGGCCGGTCGCGCCAGCCGTCGAGCGGGATCGGCACGCCCCACTCCAGGTCGCGGGTGATGGCCCGGGGCTGGAGGTCGTCGAGCAGGTTGCGGGAGAAGCGCAGCACGTTGGGGCGCCAGCCCTCCCGGCTGTCCAGCCACTGCCGCAGCGCGTCGGCCAGGGCCGGCAGGTCCAGGAAGAAGTGCTCGGTCTCCACGAACTCCGGCGTCTCGCCGTTGATCTTCGACTTGGGGTTGATCAGGTCGATCGGGTCGAGCTGGTTGCCGCAGTTGTCGCACTGGTCGCCGCGGGCGCTGTCGTAGCCGCAGATCGGGCAGGTGCCCTCGATGTAGCGGTCGGGCAGGGTCCGGCCGGTGGACGGGGAGATCGCCCCGGTGGTGACCTTGGGGACGATGTAGCCGTTGCGGTGGAGCCCCTCGAACAGCTCCTGCACCACGGCGTAGTGGTTGCGGGTGGTGGTCCGGGTGAACAGGTCGTACGACAGGCCCAGCGCCCGCAGGTCCTCGGCGATCACCCGGTTGTAGCGGTCGGCCAGCTCGCGCGGGGTGACTCCCTCGGCGTCGGCCTGCACCTGGATCGGGGTGCCGTGCTCGTCGGTGCCGGAGACCATGAGCACGTCGTGACCGGCCATCCGCATGTACCGGGCGAAGACGTCGGAGGGAACGCCGAATCCGGATACGTGGCCGATGTGGCGCGGGCCGTTGGCGTAGGGCCAGGCGACCGCGGCGAGAACGTGACTCATGAGCGCCAAGCCTAGTGATTGCCGCGGGACACCGGCGAACCAATAGGGCGCGTCCCACGCGCCGGCCCCCGCCGTACGCCCGATTTGTCGCCGACACGCGGTCTGAGCTGCCCGGCGACCCCGGCTTGCCGGTGTGAAATGAACGGCGTGACCAGCAGACCAGCGGCGCCTGGGCCGGGCGGGCCCTCCTCCGCGCCCGCGGCCGAGGAGGCCGCGCGGCGGACCCCGGCGCGCGGCACGGTGGCTCCCCAGCCCCGGCTGGACCCGGCGGACCCGCCCGTCGAGGTGGAACCGACCACCGGGGCGCCGGTGGACGCCGTCCCGCGCCGGGTGCCGGTCCGGCAGCCGCGCTGGCACCGGCGGTCCGCTCCGGCCGACGGCGGGGCCGCCTGGGCGCCGATCGAGGAGGTGCACTGGGACGGCACCCCGCTGCGGGAGGAGCCGCGCCGCCGGCGCACCCGGTGGCCGCTCCGGCGGTCGGCGGCCCGGCGGGACCGCCGTCCGGCGCGCCCCCCGGACCCGGTCACCGGCCTGTCCGTGCTGCTCTCGCTCAGCCTGCTGGCGGCGTTCTTCGCCTGGGTGAGCGCCGGGCCGTTCTGGCTGGCCGTGGGGCACGGCACGAGCGGCACCGCCGTGATCACCGATTGCAGCGGCGGCGGGCTGACCCAGCGCTGCCGGGGGCTCTTCCTGGCCGACGGCGAGCGCTTCCTGGCGCACGGCGTGCGGGTCAGCGGGGTGCCGGCCGATCGCAGCGCCACCGGCTCGGTGCTGCCCGCCCGGATGACCGGACCGGCCGCCGGCACCGCCTACGCGGACGCCGGCGCCGGCCGGCACCTGCGCTGGCTGCTCGGGCTGCTGCTGGTGGCCGGCTGCGCCGCCGGGATCGCCCGCTGGACCGGCGCCACCCGGCTGCCGGACCCCCGGCACCGCCGCTGGGCGGTGGGCGTGGCGCTGGCCGGCCCGCTGCTGATCACCGTCGGTTTCCTGGGCTGGGCCTGGTAGCCGCCGTCAGGTGTGCACGACCGTGTAGACCTCGCGGCGGCGCAGGCCGTACTCCGTCGCCACCTCCGTGACGGCGTCGCGGCGGGACAGCCCGGCCGCCTCCCGCGCGGCCACCGCGGCGCGCAGCGTGTCGTCGTCCGGCCGGACGGCGGCGGCCGGCGGCGCCCCCGCCACGACCAGGGTGATCTCGCCGCGCGGATCGCCCGCCGCGGCCCACTCGGCCAGCTCGCCGAGCGGCCGGCGGACCACTTCCTCGTACGTCTTCGTCAGCTCGCGGCACAGGGCGGCGGGCCGGTCCGGGCCGAACGCCTCGGCCAGGTCGGCCAGCGCTCCGGCGATCCGGTGCGGCGCCTCGAAGAGCACCAGGGTGCGCTCCTCGGCGGCGAGCGCGCGCAGCCGGGACCGGCGGGCGCCGGGCGTGCGGGGCAGGAATCCCTCGAAGCAGAACCGGTCGCACGGCAGCCCGGACAGCGCCAGGGCGGTGGTCACGGCGCTCGGCCCGGGGGCCGCGGTGACCGGGACACCGGCGTCCAGGGCGGCCCGGACCAGCCGGTAGCCGGGGTCGGAGACGCTGGGCATCCCGCCGTCGGTGACCAGCGCGACGGTGTAGCCGGCGGCGAGGACGTCGACCAGTTCCGGGGTGCGCCGCTCCTCGTTGCCCTCGAAGTAGGAGACGATCCGGCCCGGCACGGTGACCGCCAGGTCGCGGGCCAGCCGGGTGAGCCGCCGGGTGTCCTCGGCGGCGACCACGTCGGCGGCGGCGAGCACCTCGCGGAACCGGGCGGACGCGTCGGCCGGGTTGCCCAGCGGCGCACCGAGCAGCACCAGGCGGCCAAGCTCGGACATTTCACCCACGACGTGCGCTCCTTCATCGACGGCCGTACCAATCTCGGAGACGACGGGCGCCACCGGGCACCTTCGCAGCCTACGATCGCCGGGTGACGAGTGCGTCGACAGCACAGAGCGCGAACGCGGGCGGGTCCGCCGTCGAGCCGACCAGCGCCGACCAGGCCACCAGCCCCGCCCCGAGTGGCGGCGGCGGCCGGCTCCCGGCCGTCGTCCGGCGACGGCTCGACACCGTCGACGCCCGCCTCGACCGGGGCCGCGCCTGGCTGGCCACCGGGGTGGTGGTGGCGATCGCGGCCATCCTGCGCTTCGTCGGGCTGAGCGGCCCCAACGGGAAGATCTTCGACGAGATCTACTACGCGCGTGACGCCTACGGGCTGATCGACCGCGGCGTCGAGTGGAACTACAAGGACAACGCCCCGTCGTACGTGGTGCATCCGCCGCTGGGCAAGTGGCTCATCGGCCTCGGCGAGTGGGCCTTCGGCTACCAGGACGCCGAGACGAAGATTTCCGTGCCCGGGCACCTGCTCACCACCGCCCCCGAGTTCGGCTGGCGGTTCGCGGCGGCCGTCGCCGGCACCCTCTCGGTGCTGCTGCTGGTGCGGATCGGTCGGCGCATGTTCCGCTCCACCACGCTGGGCTGCGCGGCCGGGCTGCTGCTGGCCCTGGACGGCTTCCACTTCGTGCTGTCCCGCACCGCGCTGCTCGACATCTTCCTGCTGCTGTTCGTGCTGGCCGCGTTCGGCGCGCTGGTGCTCGACCGGGACGCCCGGCGGCGGCGCTGGACCCGGGCGCTGGAGGCGGGGCTCGACCCGACGCTGCCGGGGCGGGCGGGCCGGCCGCCGTCGACCTGGCGGGACTGGCCGTGGTGGCGGCTGGCCGCCGGCGTCCTGCTCGGCTGCGCCTGCGCGGTGAAGTGGAGCGGCCTCTACTTCGTCCCGGCCTTCGCGCTGCTCGTGCTCCTCTGGGAGGTCGGGGTGCGCCGCTCGGTCGGGGTCCGCCGCCCGTGGCGGGACGCCCTGCTGGACGAGCTGCCCTGGCTGCTGGCGGCCGGCGCGCTGATGGTCGTCACCTACGTGCTCACCTGGTCGGGCTGGCTGCTCGGCGACGAGGGCTACTACCGCCTGGCCAGCCGCTACCCGAACACCCCGGGGCTGAGCGACACCCCGGTCATCGGCCCGCTGATCAACCTGTGGGAATACCACAAGGCCGCCTACGGCTTCCACACCCAGCTCGACGACCCGCACAAGTACCAGTCCTGGCCGTGGCAGTGGCTGCTGCTCGGCCGGCCGGTCGCCTTCTACTGGTCCGGCGACGGCAACTGCGGCGCGCCGAGCTGCGCCTCGGAGATCCTGCTGCTGGGCACCCCGCTGCTGTGGTGGTCGTTCCTGCCGGCGCTGGCGGCGACGGTCTGGCTCGGGCTGGCCCGACGCGACTGGCGGGCCGGCGCCATCCTGCTCAGCGTGGCCGCCGGCCTGCTCCCCTGGTTCTGGTTCGCCCTCGACGGCCGCACGATGTTCTCCTTCTACGCCGCGCCGGCGGTGCCGTTCCTGGTGCTCGCCGTGGTCTACGTGCTCGGCGCGATCGTCTCGCCCGCGCCGGCCACCGGCACGGCGGCGCCGCCGAGCGCCGAGGCCACCGCCGACCGCCGCCTGGTCGGCGGGATCATCGCGGGCGCGTACGTGCTGCTGGTCGGCCTTTGTTTCGGCTACTTCTACCCGATCTTCGTGGGCCGGCTGATGGCCTACGCGGACTGGTCCGCCCGGATGTGGTTGGACGGTCGCTGGATCTGACCGGCGCGGCCCGGCGGGGGCACCCGCCGGGCGGAAAACCGGTTGCGATCAGGGCCCGTCCGGCGTCGGCGGGTTCGGGTACGAAAAAGCGCGCCCCGATCGCCTGCCACGGGGGAAGCGGGCGATTGGGGCGCGCAAGACAGAGCTTAACCACAGTGCGGCAGTGGCACAACGGGTCGGCCCTGGTCAGATTTCCGACGAATGCGCCACCCCACAAAAGGTTTACATCGGGCACCTCACGGTGGGTCACCCTGCGGAAACGTCACGAATTCCCTACCATTCGTCGGCGCGCGGGCGACCCACGCCGCAACTCCTGATCATGCCGCCTGTCGTATTGATCGAGCTTGATCGGACAGCCCGGATGATCTTCCATAGTGGATCTCACTACACTTCGCCCGGTGATCAACAAGAGACGATCGGCGGCCGTCCTGATCGGACTTCTGACGGCGACCGCGCTGATCGGTCCGCCGCCCGCCGCGGCCGACGACGAGACGCCCGAACCTCCCGCCGAGCCGCCCAAGGTCGAACTGGTCCTGGACGTCAGCGGCTCGATGCGGGCCCGGGACATCGACGGGCGCAGCCGGATCTCGGTGGCCCAGCAGGCGTTCAACGAGGTGGTCGACGCGCTGCCGGACGAGACCCAGCTCGGCATCCGGGTGCTCGGCGCCACCTACCGGGGCGAGGACAAGAAGCAGGGCTGCCGGGACACCCAGCAGATCTTGCCCGTCGGCCCCGTGGACCGGACGCAGGCCAAGGCGGCCGTCGCCACGCTGCGCCCGACCGGCTTCACCCCGGTCGGGCTCGCGCTCCGCTCCGCCGCGCAGGACCTGGGCACCGGCAGCACCGCCCGCCGGATCGTGCTGATCACCGACGGCGAGGACACCTGCGCGCCGCCCGACCCCTGCCAGGTGGCCCGCGAGCTGGCCGCCCAGGGCACCAGGCTGGTCGTCGACACGCTGGGCCTGGCCCCCGACGAGAAGGTCCGCCGGCAGCTGCTCTGCATCGCCGCGGCGACCGGTGGCACGTACACCGCGGCGCAGAGCGCCGACGAGCTGACCGGGCGGATCAAGCAGCTGGTGGACCGCGCCCGGGACACGTACACAGCCACCCCGACCGTGGTCGGCGGGTCGGCCGGGTGCGACGGCGCGCCGCTGCTCGCCCCCGGCGTCTACACCGACCGGGAGGCGTTCGCCGAGCACCGCTGGTACCGGGTGCCGGTGCACCCCGGGCAGGAGCTGCGCGCCTCGGTGAGCGTCGCGCTGGACCGGCCGGTGAACCCGGACTACGGCGTGCTGCTGCGGGCCACCGCTCCGGACGGGCGGGAACTGGTCCGGGGCGTCGACGCCGGCAGCGGGCGTACCGACGCCGTCTCCGCCGGGCTGCGCTGGTCGGCCGCCGAGGAGGAGAGCCCCGAGCCCGCCCCGACCGGGACGCAGCCGGCGCGGACCGTGTGCCTGGTGGTCAGCAACTCGTTCGCACCGCGACCCGGCACCCAGGTCACCCCGGGCATGCCGGTGGAGCTGACCGTGGACGTGGTCGCCGCGTCCCCCGCACCGGACGGGCCGGACCTCGGCCGCGGCTGGGCGCTGCTGCTCCTGCTCACCCTGGCCGGGCTGGTCACCGGGCTGGTCGCTGGGCTGCTCACCCGCTGGTGGGTGGCCACCTGGAGGGAGAACTGAGGATGCGTACCCTGATCCGCTCCGCGGCGGCGCTGGCCGCCGCCGGGCTGACCCTCACCCCCACGGCCGCCGGCGCGGCGCCGACCCCGTCGCCCGGCGCGGCCACCGTCACCAAGGCCGGCACCTCGTTCCTCACCGCCACGACCATCACCCCCGGCCAGCCGGTCCGGGTGGGCGCCTCGACCGGCGACCACCTCTACTGGTCGTTCCGCGCCGAGGCCGGCGAGGTCCACGAGGTCACGGCGACGGTCTCCTTCGGCGGCAGGGCGCGCACCGGCCCGTCCACCTGGACCGTCGACGTCTTCGACGGGCTGCGCCGCCGCCAGGCGTGCACGGCCGGCGCGCAGACCCCGACCGCCGCGGCGACCGCGACCGCCGTGACCCTCGGGTGCACGCTGCGCCGGGTCCGGCCCTGGGCGGAGCCGTGGTCCGGCGACCCGCTGCCCGGCACCTACTACCTCCGGCTCTCGGTCACCGACCTGCCCGAGCCCGACCTCGGCCTGCCGGTCGAGGTGGACCTGCTGGTCGGCGCGGACACCGGGGGCGGCGGGTCCGGCGACGACGGGGAGCTGGCGGCACCACTGGTGGCGAACACCAGGGCCGGCACGGTGCTCACCGCGGAGCCGGCCCCGGAACCGGTCGCCGAGGAGGACGCCGGCCTCACCGGCTGGCTCCCGGAGCCCGGCTCGCGCTGGGTGTGGACCGGCGCGGGCGGCGTGCTCGCCGCCGTGGCGGGCGTGCTGGGCTTCGCGCTCACCCGCCGACCCCGCCGACCCTGAGCCCGCGACCGGTGGCCGCCGCGTCGGGTGCGGGGCGGCCACCGGAAGCGGGGGTCAGAAGGTACGCGGGCCGCGCGGCACCCAGCCGATGAACCGGTGCTGGAGCGTGGAGTCCGCAGCGGTGCGAAGGTCCTGCGTGGCGGCCGCCAGGCAGGAGCCGAGATAGACGCTCAACGAGGCGCGGTCCACCTGGTACTCGTTCAGCAGTTGCCCGCGTTTCGTGACACAGGGCCAGTCCTCGCCGCAGGAACCGCAGGTCCAGTCGGGGGTCACGGGGGCGTGCTCGCCCGGTCGTGATTCCGACGCCTTCGCACCAGGCGTCATCGGCCGTTCCTCTCGTGATTGAACAGGTGTGTGGACGGTGCCTCCCCGCAACGACCCAACAGCGTTCCGGAGCGCATCGGCGTTACACGGTTGCGGTACGTTTCGGCGTCATGCGGGACCTGCTGCCGCCCGAGGTCGCCGTGGCGGTGGCCGGCGCCGCGGACTGGACCGGCGTGCTGCTCCCGGCCGAGCGGGCCTGCCTGGGCGAACGGGCCGTCGCCGGCCGCCGGCGGGACTTCACCGCCGGCCGGGTGTGCGCGCGCCGGGCGCTGGCCGGCCTGGGCCTGCCGCCCACGCCGGTGCCCGCGGCCCCCGACCGCGCCCCGGTCTGGCCGGCCGGCGTGGTCGGCGCCATCACCCACACGCGGGGCTACTGCGCGGCCGCGGCCGCCCACGCCGCCGAGATCCGCGCGGTGGGCATCGACGCCGAGGTCCACCGGGAACTTCCCACGGGGGTACGCCGCACGGTGTGCCTGCCCGAGGAGGAGGCGGAGCTGGCCCGGCTGCCCGGCGGGGTGGCCTGGTCGGTCGTGCTGTTCAGCGTCAAGGAGACCGTCTACAAGGTCTGGCACCCGCTCGCCGGGACCTGGCTGGACTTCGCCGACGCCCGGGTCACGCTCGATCCTGAGGCGGGCACGTTCACCGCCCGCATCGCGCCGGCCCGGCTCACCGCCGCCCCGCTGACCGATCCGCCGTCATCGATAGCCGGTCGGTTCGCGGTGGACGCCGATCTGGTGCGCACCGCCGCCGTTCTGGTACCCGGGTGAGGGCCTGACGGTCGCGTTGCGGGCGGCTTGTACCGTCGTTCCGACTGACGATCTCGAAGGTGCCCAAGGAGTACGGTGAGCCACCCTCAGCCTCCGTTCGGACCGCAGGACCCGAACCAGCAGCCTCAGGAACCGCCGACCCAGGCGTTCCCCACCGCGCCGATGCCGCCGGTGCCCGGCGGCCCGCAGGCGCCGCAGCCGCCGGTCTCGGGTGCGCCGCAGCACAGCAGCAGCATGACCGCCACCACGATGCCGACGGTGATCCAGACGTTCTTGTTGGA